>CAZSGZ010000331.1:0-1925 GCA_964606455.1 uncultured Spirochaetales bacterium | reverse complement strand
TCGATCCGGATCCGCTGGATAAACTGGAAGAGGGTCTCTCCGGTTACCGAATAAAAAACGCGGTGAAAATGGTACTTGGAAAAGGCGGCCACACCGGCAAGTTCGTCTAAGGAAAACTCCTTGGCGATGTTCCCCTCGATGTAGTCGAGGACCTTATTTACCCTGCTGATATATTCGTTTGTCATACGGGCCTATCATACGATACCCTCAGGCATTGAATCAACAAAAATGAAAGGGACAGATGGATCTACACCCACTCCTCCGTGAGCATCTTACCCTCCGCGCTGATGACGATTTTTTTTACCGGGATCTTCCGGCCCGCCCGGTCGGCCGCCTGTTTCGCCAGGCCTAAGAGACCGCTGCAGCAGGGGACCTCCATCATCGCTACGGTCAGAGTGTTGATTTTAGACTCGTCGATCAGTCCGATCAGTTTATCGAGGTACACCTCTTTATGGGCATCGAGCTTCGGGCAGGCAATGGCCACTGTTTTTCCTTTCAGAAGATTTTCGTGAAATCCGCCGTACGCGTATGCGGTGCAGTCCGCCGCTAAGAGCAGGTCGGTTCCCCGGAAATATTCCGCCCCGGGATTGATCAGATGCATCTGTACCGGCCAATGGGTCAGCCGCGACTGCCCGGCCGCGGGGCCGGCTCCCGCACCTGCGTCCTCAGTCGTTGGTACGGCTGCGCCTGCATCGCCGAAAGCCCGGGCCGCCGAGCCGGGGCAGCCGCAGGCAATGTCGTCTCCGCAGCCGTCGTGCGCCTCTCCGTGTCTTCCGTTTCCGCACTCCGCGGCCTCGACTAGCTTTTCGACGTCATATCCGTTTTCCCCGAGATATTCCAACGCCTGGCCGTAATATCCCTCTTCGCCGTGGTGTTTCAGATGGGCTAAGTGGGCGATTATGACCTTCTCTCCTTCCGCGGCAACCTTTCCCATTACCGTTTTTTCATCATATGCATCCGCTTCCCGGCGTTCTACGGTAATCGCGTCCTCCGGGCATTCCCCGATACAGGCGCCTAAGCCGTCGCAGTAGCTGTCGCTTACGAGCTTAGCCTTGCCGTCGATTATCTGTATCGCCCCTTCGGGACATCCGGTTACACAGCGCCCGCAGCCCGTGCATTTTTCTTCATCAATTGTTATAATATCCCGTACCATTTTGTACCCCCTGCCTGTTCTTGTATATGTATGAGTAGTATACTCATACTTAAAGAGAGGCACTGTAACAATTGTTACGCAAGGAGCGTTGAATGAAACAAAAAATACTAACAATCGGTTCGGCAGTTCTGGTTGTTTCATTTCTTCTAATAGGGTTTTTTTCCTGTGCAAGTTTTTCGTTCGAGTATAACAACAGCGAAATCCGTGCGCTCTTGGATGCATATACACCCGAATACCCCGAAGCTTCCTTTGCCGTTTTCAGCGACCCCCACATGTATGATATTTCCCTGGGAACGGAAGGTGAAGACTTTGAGACATATCTGGACAACGACCGGAAAATGCTTGTACAGAGCGAAGAAATTCTTTTAGAGGCAATTGATATTGTACGGAGGGAGAACGTTGATTTTTGTATCGTTCCGGGAGATTTGACGAAAGACGGAGAATTGACCGGGCATCGGCTGTTCGCCGCCCACATGACGGCACTGGAAAACAGCGGCACCGCGGTATATGTAGTACCGGGTAACCATGATATCCTGAATCCCCATGCGGTCCGCTTTACGCAAGAAGGCCATGAACGGGTTGAAACCGTGTCTCCCGAGGAGTTCAGTTCCATCTACGGGGAATACGGCTACAACGAAGCGGTCGCCCGCGACCCGAATTCACTCAGCTATATTGCGGAACCGGTTGAGGGGTTATGGCTGTTGGCCCTCGATTCAGCCTACTACGAGGACAATTTTGAAAAGGACTATCCCCAAACCGCGGGCCGATTTAC
>CAZSGZ010000330.1:0-3874 GCA_964606455.1 uncultured Spirochaetales bacterium | reverse complement strand
AGAATCCCCGCTAAGGCGCCGACCTGGCCGATGTAAAAGAGAAACATCCATTTTATCGTGTCGGTTTTCGATTTTTGGATTTTTTCCGTCAGGTCTACCCGCAGCCCCGAAACCTCAGTGGTTATCCTATTATCGAGCCGTGTCTCAACACTGCTGATTCGTTCGGAAAGTTCATTCCGCAAACCGGCAACCTCTTCGGTAAGTCTTTTTTCGAAATGCGCTTTAGCAGACGCAAGGTCCTCCCTGACGTTTGAAACTTCCGTCGTTATCCTGTTGTCAAGGCGCTTTTCAACCGCGGAAAGGTCCTCCCTGACGCTTGAAGCTTCCGTCGTTATCCTGTTATCAAGGCGCTGTTCAGTTGCCGATAAATCAGTGCGGACTCCTGTAATCTCTTCGGTAAGCCGTTTATCGAAGTGTGCTTCAGTCTCCGAGAGGTCCTGCCGGACTCCTGCAATCTCTTCGGTAAGTTTTTTTTCGAAACGCAGTGCGGCTGTTTCGATGACCGAGTTTTCCGTTTCGTTTCCCTGTTCATTCAGCATGTTTACCAGTGCCTCGCTTGCCGCTTCGCCAAGAACATCCCGCAGCCGTTTCGGTACCGTAATAATACTCATTTTTCAGCCTCCTTACAATATGTAAGGGGGAAAACTGAAACGGTGATTCAAATTTTACCTAAAAAAACTTATAAAAACCGAAAAAAATTGATTTTCCCGCCGCTCATGCCTAAAACGCCGCCCGGATGCTGCCGCCGTCGACGGGGATGGAAACGCCGTTGATGTAGCCGGCCAAATCGGAAGCTAAAAACGCCACTAATGCGCCGAACTCCTCCGGTGTGCCGATCCTTCCGGCGGGGATTCCGGCTGCGGCTTCCTCGAGTATTTCCTCCTCGCTTTTTCCGGCGGCCCGGCCCGGTCTTATAAGCAGCTCCTCCACCCGGTCGGTCCGGGTAAAGCCCGGCATCACGTTATTGACGGTAATGCCGTTTCCCGCCTCCTGCCGGGACAAGGTCTTTGCCAGGCCGTGGACGGACGCCCGGATTGAGTTGGACAGTATGAGATTATCCACCGGTTCTTTTACCGAGACGCTGGTAATATTGATAATTCTTCCCCAGCCGTTTCCCCGCATGTGGGGCAGTACCTTCCGGATCAGCCGCACGGCGCTTAAAAAATTCAGGCGGAAGGACATCTCCCACACTTCATCGTCGAAGTCGTCGAAAAACCCCGCGGGAGGGCCGCCCGCGTTGGTAACGAGGATGTCGACACCGCCGAAACGTTCCGCCGCGGCATTGAGGGCCCGGCTGATGTGTTCCGTGTCCGTTACATCGGCGTGTACCGCAAGGACCTCTGAACCGGTTTTTTCTTCGATATGTTTTGCCGCTTTCTCGAGTTCTTCATGATGCCGGGCACAGATAACTACGTTTGCTCCTTCCACCGCTAACGTTTCGGCACAGCCCCGCCCTAATCCCTTGGAAGATGCCGCAACGAGGGCGGTTTTATCCCGTATTCCTAAATTCATGTAAGCCTCCTCTAGGATAAAATATGCTGAATTTATCCGCCGTCGGCAAGGGCAGGCCGGTTCAGGCGGAAATACAATCGAAAACACGAAGTTAAAAGGGCAGTATGAAAAATATTCGCTAAAAATGAAAAGTTTTTGTTGCGAGAAAAACGTTTTCCCCCTATAATGATACAAAATCATAGAAAATCGTTTTTCTGTAATAAGGATGATAGGTGAGAGATGCCAGCGGCGGGACGCCGGATGCTGAAAACTATAAAAAAGTGTCGATTAAAGACATTGCCAAAGAGGCGGGAGTGACTATTTCAACTGTTTCACATGTCTTAAACGATTCGAAACACGTTACACCTCCGACCGCGGAGAAGGTCCGGCAGGCGGTGGACAAACTCGGTTATCGGCCGAACCGCATAGCACGGAGCCTTCGGACCCACAGTACCGAGGTAGTTGGAGTTATCGTTCCCGATATTAAAAATCCTTTTTATGCCATCATTATTCAGGAAATGGAGCGGGTTGCCCGGGAGCGGGGCTTTACCCTTATTCTCGGCTGTACCTTTTACGATTTGGAAGAGGAAAAACGGCAGATGCAGGTGCTGATGGACCAGTTTATCGACGGACTGATCTTTTTCGGCGGATACGATTGTGAAGAACATTTGCAGTATGCCAGGGAACGGGACATCCCCGTTGTATCGGTTGACAGGGAGATCGGCGATCCGACAATCCCGGCCGTATTGGTGGACAACGTGAGTGCTACGGCGGCTGTTGTCGATTACCTTGCCTCCCTCGGCCATCGGGAAATCGGGTATGTGTCCTTTTCCTTTGAACACCAGACGGTCCCCCGGCGAAGGTATGAGGGATTTCGGAGCGGACTTGAAAGAAACGGACTTTTATACAATCCGGATTTTGTCATTATCGATGATTCCACGAAACTGGAGGAGACAGCGGGGACCTATAAACTCGTAAAAGAGCGTTTTTCCGGTGGTGTGATGCCGACGGCATTTGTAACGATATCCGACCTTTTCGCCTACGGCCTTATCCGGGGCCTGCATGAACTCGGATATCGTGTGCCCGAGGATGTTTCGGTAACGGGGTTCTGTGACAACCGGATCGGCGATTTTTTCGCGCCTCGGCTGACGACGATCGTACAGCCTATGGAGAAAATGGGGGCGGCGGGGATGCATATGCTCCTCGATATGATTGAAAAAAATGAACGGCTCGAAACAAGGATCTTTTTTCAGGCGGAACTGATGGAGCGGGATTCCGTAGCGCCTCCGAGGGCCGCTGAACATATCAATAACAACCGAAAGGAGAGAGTATGAGGACATCACGGGAGCGGTACTTCGACACCTGTGAATTTAAAGAAGTGGACAAAAAATGGGTACGCTGGGGCAGCTTTGTCTGGCCGGAAACGGAAAAAAACTGGAGAAAGCAGGGATACGACGGAACACCGTTGGACGAAGTATTCGGATTAGACCGCTTGGACAGGGTCGATCCCTATTACGGGCCGATGCCCGAGTTCGGACATGATGTTATCGAGGAAGATGAAGAAACGGTTACCTATATAAACGAGGAAGGAATTCTCATGAAGGAATTCAAGGGGCACGCGGACACGAGTATGCCCCAGTTCCTGAAGTTCCCGGTGGAAAACCGGGCTGATTACGAAAAGTTCAGGAAGGAACGGCTGCAGCTGGCGCCGGAAATACGTTTTCCCGAATCCTGGAAACAGCAGGTGGCAAAGGGCGGGCGGAGTCAGACGACCGTCGGAGTATCTATCGCGCAGAGTGAGGGGGACACGATTGAACGGCACGATACCGAAAAAACGGAGGAAACCTATCCGCGGCTCTGCTGGGCCGACCGGTGGGGCGGTTTTTTCGGTCCCTTACGGAACCTATTCGGTGTAGAGGGATTGAGTATTGCCTTTTACGAACAGCCCGATCTAATCGAAGAAATTATGGACGATCGTGCGGATGCAATTATCGAGATAACAAAAGAGACGCTGAAATATACCGATTTTGAGACCTTCTGGTACTGGGAGGACATGGCATATAAGAACGGGCCGCTTATCGATCCTGAAATGTTTCGGAAATTTGCTCTCCCGCGGTACAAGCGGGTAAACGAATGGCTTAAGAAGCAGGGCATTAAACATATCGGCCTGGACAGTGACGGAAATGTTTGGAAGCTGATTCCCATATGGATAGATGCCGGGATTGATACGCTCTGGCCCTTTGAGGTACAGGCGGGCATGGACGTGAACGCGGTACGGAAGGAGTTCGGAAGCAGCTTTATGATGTTCGGCGGCATCGATAAAAAAGAGATCGCGAAGGGAGGGGACAAACTTCGGGCAGAGGTCGACAGGATCATGCCCGCG
>CAZSGZ010000329.1:0-3876 GCA_964606455.1 uncultured Spirochaetales bacterium | reverse complement strand
TTCCATATCGTGGATCGATATCGGCTCGTGGCCCGCCTATGCGGAGGTAAGCAATCCGGACGGCAGGGGAAATGCGGCAAACGCCGGAAAATACATCCTCGAAGACAGTTCCAACACCCTTGTTGTTTCGGATGACGACAGGCATTTGATTACTGTTTTAGGAATGGATGATGCCGTTATTGTCCATACTGCAAACGCCACACTCGTCTGCAGCAAGGAAAAAGCACAGGAAATTAAGGAACTGCGGAATACCGTACGGAACAAATTTGGTGAAGATTACGTGTAGTACGTAAAGATAGAGGAGCAGAACATGTTAAAGGGTATCAATAAAATACTTTCGCCGGAATTACTAAAAATACTGATGGAGATGGGGCACGGTGACGAAATTGTCCTGGCTGACGGAAATTTCCCCGCGGCAAGCCATGCATGCCGGCTCGTCCGCTGCGACGGACATTCCGTGCCGGCACTCCTGAATGCGCTTATGCCTCTTTTCCCGCTGGACAGTTTTGTCGAGAAACCGGCCGCCCTTATGAATAAGGTTGAAGGAGAAACCACACCGACGCCGATTTGGGCGGAGTATGAAGCGCTGATAAAACGCTACGAACCTTCCTTTCCCGGCTTCGAGATGGTGGAGCGGTTTGCCTTCTACGAGCGGGCGAAACAGGCCTATGCCGTCGTTGCCAGCGGGGAAAGCGCCCTGTATGCAAATATTATCCTGAAAAAAGGAGTAATTGCCGCGGATTAGCCTTTATCTCCGGCCTGCCGCCCGCCGGATGTAACACCGCACGATTCCCGCACAATAAGCTCAGGTTTCAGTATTACCGTTTCTTTGTGCCGTTTCCCTTGAGCTCCTCCGCGGATTTCCATCAGCAGGTTTTCAAAGGCAACCATCCCCATGGTATAGCTCGGCTGGCGGACCGTAGTAAGGGGAGGTTCAATAAAACTTCCCCAGGCGGTGTCGTCGTAGCCCACTAGGGCAATATCTTTCGGTATGAGCAGTTCAAGCTTCCTGACCGCTAAAATTGTTCCGATGAGCATCTGTTCGTTGCAGACAAAGAGGCCGGTAGGACGATTTTTCATCTTCAGAAGCGAAAGGGCGGCGTCGAAGGCCTTGCTCTGCATATAATATCCCTCTTTGACGAGGGTTTTCCGCAGGGGAATCTTGTGCCGATGAAGGGCTTCCGCATATCCTTCGAAACGTAATTCGCTGGTTTCTATTCCCGGTATTCCGGTAATAACGCCGATCCGTTCGTGTCCGAGTCCGATAAGGTGGTTTACCGCCTCAAAAGCACCCTGTTTGTTGTCCGACTGTACCGTAGGAACGTCGAGACCTTTGATGTGCCGGTCTACGAGGACGATGGGGACGCCGGCACGTGCCAGTTTTTTTATGTATGTATGGCTGCCCGGGGTGGGAGAGACAATAAGGCCGTCGACGTTCCGCTCAAAGAGGGTTGAAAGATATTCCTGCTCTTTTTCGGAGGTTTCATCGTTATTGCACAGGATAACGCTGTACCCCGCTTTTTCGGCACTGTTCTCGATTCCGCGGACGAGGGTTGTCCAGAAAAGGGTCGTTAAATCGGAAATAAGCACCCCGATTGTTTTTGTATGTTCCGTCCGGAGGGACCGGGCTATGCTGTTCGGAATGTAGTTCAGCGCTTTTGCCGCCTGTTCCACTTTTTCCTTCGATCCCGGGCCGAATGAGCCGTAATTGCCTAATACCCGGCCTGCCATGCCGAGGGACACGCCGGCTTTTTCCGCGACATCTTTTAAGGTTGGTTTTTTACTCATTCCGGCACTCTTTACAAAAGTATAACGTTATACTTAATTTTCATCAAGTTTTTCTTGACAAAATTTACCGCTGCCCCCTACAATGGAATACAAGGCGGAAGAATGGAAAAGAAAGGCGGTACTGTTCCAGCAGGTACTGTTCCAGCGGGTACTGTTCCAGCGGGTACTGTTCCAGCGGGTACTGTTCCAGCGGCCCCCGCGCCATTAATTGAAATGAAAGGCATCGTTAAACGCTTTCCCGGCGTTGTCGCTTTGGACAATGTGGACTTTACTCTCCTTCCCGGGGAGGTTCACATGCTGTTAGGTGAAAACGGCGCCGGGAAAAGCACGCTGGTAAAAGTTTTAAGCGGTGCTCAGCCGATGGATTCGGGCGAAATATTCATTGACGGCAGCCGTGTTGAAATCCATTCGCCTCAGGACCCTCTGGACATGGGACTGCGGTTTATCTACCAGGAACTCAACCTCGTTCCCGAACTCGATATTGCCAGGAACATGTTTTTGGGGATGGAGCCGCGGCGGTTCGGATTTGTACGGATAAAAAAATTGTATGAACGGGCCGAATTCTTTCTAAAAAAATTCCGCATGGACCTCGACCCGTATACAACCGTGGGTACATTGAGCGTTACGCAGCAGAAGCTGGTTGAAATTGCCAGGGCATTGGTAGAAGACGCTAAAGCTCTTGTTTTAGACGAGCCTACGGACGTTCTGGAAGACAGGTCGAGGCAGGACCTATTTAACGTAATTCGGGAACTGAAAACAGAGCATAATGTGGGTTTTGTGTATATTTCCCACCGGTACGCGGAAGTACACGAGATGGGAGACCGGGTCACGATTCTCCGTGACGGAAAAAAAGCCGGAATGCATAAAATAACAGATATCAGTCTTGATAAGATTCTCGAAGAGATGATCGGAAGGAAAATAGAAAAGCAGTATCCCCATTTGGAGCCTCCGGCAGCGGATGAGGCGCTTCGGATTGAAAATATCCGGCAGGAACCGAAGCTGAAAGGTGTATCGTTAACGGTGAAAAAAGGGGAAATAGTAAGCGTAACAGGCCTGATGGGGGCGGGAAAAACGGAACTCGGCCGCGCAATTTGCGGGATCGATCCTTGCGACGGAGGAGAAGTGTATGTGGACGGGGAAAAAATCAATTTTTCGACCCCCGAAAAATCAATTGCAAACGGCCTGGCCTATTTAACCGAAGACCGAAAGTCTTTAGGTCTTATTCTCAATCACAGTATCCGGGACAACTACGGACTGCCGAGTTCCGACCGGCTTACCCGTATGGGGTTTATCAAGCATCGCCGGATTGATCTTGAAGCTGAAGAGTATATGCAAAAACTCAGCATCAAGGCGCCCGGCAAAGAGACCCTTGCCGGACAGTTGTCGGGGGGCAATCAGCAGAAAGCGGTTGTGGCGAAGTGGCTCGGCACAAAAAGCAAGGTCCTGGTTTTTGACGAGCCCACCCGGGGTATCGATATTTTAGGGAGAGCGGAAGTATATTCCCTCATGAAGGAACTTTTGGAGGAAGGGATCGGTATTTTAATGCTTACATCCGATATCAACGAAGCAGTGGAGATGAGTCACCGCGTGCTCGTCCTGTTCCGCGGCGAGGTGGTTGGAGAATATGCCCGGGGCGAGGCAACGGAAGAGGACATTTTGCGTACGGCAATCGGCGCGGAAAAACCGGCGGCGGCCGGAAAAGCTTGAACGGGGAGTAAACAATTGAGGAGTAAACAAGGTTTTTTTAAATCGAACATTTGGAAAGGAATTCAGGCGCTTTTCGGGCTGGTCCTTATTTACGTTATTTTTGCGGTTCTGTCATCATCATTCCGCAGCTTCGATACCTTTAAAACCATCCTGACCCAGTCGGTCATTATGGGGACCCTCGCCGCCGGACCGACAATTGTTCTTATTTCCGGCGGCTTGGATCTTTCAATCGGATCGCTGTTCTGTTTGGTATCGGTTTGCGCGGGAAGAATGCTGATTGCCGACATACCGGTTGCCCTGGTCGTTATTCTTGCACTCGGAGTGGGGGCCCTCGGCGGTGCTTTTAACGGGGGCCTCATTGTAGGAACGGGAATACCCGCC
>CAZSGZ010000328.1:0-3891 GCA_964606455.1 uncultured Spirochaetales bacterium | reverse complement strand
GGCTGTAGAATCCAAATGTTCTAACGCCGAGAGGAGGCGGTCCAGGCCGATTGACGCGCCGACCCCCGGCATCTCCTCCTTGGTGTAGAGAGACGCCAGATTGTCGTACCTCCCGCCGGAGCAGACGGAACCTATTTCGGGCAAGTCGGTTAGAAAGGTTTCAAACACTACTCCGGTATAATAGTCCAGCCCGCGGGTAATAGAGGAATTGAAGGTATAAAACGGGGAAATGCCGAGGTCTTCCAGCCAGGCCCACAGGTTTCGAATGTATTCCGATTCGGATGAAGGTCCTCCGGACAGCTCCTCGCATTTGTCGATCCTCTCGGACCAGGTCCCGTCCATGCGGATAAATTCAATTACGGTTTCCCCGGTATCGGAGGGAACAATCTGGCCGAGCATCTCCTTTACGTTTTCTTCCCCGATTTTCGATACCTTATCGATAATCCGCAGGATTTCAACGGAATGTTCGAGGACACCGAGGTGCCGCAGAAAACGGTTAAAAAGTTCCCGGTTCGAAAGATGGATGGAAAAACGGCAGATGCCGAGGGCCTGGAACGCGGCTTTCATCAGCAGAAGGATTTCGAAATCGGAAGAGAGCGTATCTGCTCCGACAATATCGAAGTCGCACTGCATAAATTCGCGGAATCTGCCCCGCTGAGTGTTTTCTCCCCGCCAGACCTTTGCGATGTGGTAGCGTTTAAAGGGGAGGTATAATTCCGTCCTGTGCTGGGCCATATATCTGGCAAACGGTACGGTAAGGTCGAAGCGCATGGAAACGTCCCGTCCGCCGTGGTCTTGAAATTGGTATACCTGCTTGTCCGTTTCGCCCCCCCCTTTGCCCAGGAGAACTTCCGTGTATTCCAGCACCGGGGTATCAATAGGCAGGAACCCGTATCCTTCAAAGGTTTTCTCTAAAATTGATATAATAGATTTCCTCTGTATTTCAAAATCGGGCAGAGTATCGCGGAACCCCTTTAAAACACGGGGTTTAATAATGTCGGAAGCCATTTTTCTCTCCTCTGCGGCACATAATTCCATAAAATACTTGACATTTTATTTTTATGAATTGTTTAATTATATCAGGCAATTAAAAATTAAAAAAGCGGGTCTTGTTTGTTAGTTAGATACATTAAAAACGGAGACAGCCGGACGGAAGAGCTGGCAAAAATTTACACCCTGCAGGAACACGGTATAAAGCGTTCATACATTGACCGGGACGCTGAAAAAATCATTCACAGGCTGACGAATCACGGATATCAGGCGTTTATCGTCGGCGGCGCCGTCCGGGACCTGCTGCTCGGGCGGAAGCCGAAGGATTTTGATATTGTAACGGACGCGCACCCGGGGAAAATTCATAAAATATTCTGGAATTCCAGAATCATCGGAAGACGGTTCAGACTTGTCCATGTCTATTCGGGCAACAAAATCACTGAAGTATCCACGTTCAGGTGCTCGGACCTAACGAAAAGCAACGCCTTCGGCACAATGAAAGAGGATGTGGTACGGAGGGATTTTTCCTTCAATGCCCTGTATTACAGTCCGGAACAGGAGTATCTGTACGATTACGTCGGAGGATTTGATGACATTATCGATAAGAAAATCTGTCCGATTATGCCGGTGGACCGTATTTTTATCGACGACCCCGTCAGGATCATTCGGGCGGTACGGTACGGAATGATTACAGGGTTCAGTTTGACGGGAAAACTCTTAAAGCACCTGCGGGAAGACGCGGCGGGACTCCGTCAAATTTCCTCCTCGCGTCTGACCGAAGAAATTATAAAAATACTGCAGAGCGGAAAATCGGAAAAAATATTTGAATTTTTTATACGATACGATATTCTCGGGTACATCCTTCCGAATATGCATGCAATCTTGTCGGATGGGCCTTCGTTTTTTGAAAAACTGCGGCGGCGGAAACACCTGTTGGAAAACCTCCGGGAACTGGACCGAAAAATTCAGCGTCAGCAGGAGCTTCCGAAGGGGGAAACCTTTACGGCGTGGATAAAAAGCTTTATTTCCATCAATGCAAAATCATCCCGTGAAGAGCTGGAGGCGCAGTACAAAGACGTTTTTCATAGGATAAAATATATAATCAAGCCTATAACACCGCCTAATAAAGATGTCGAGCAGGCGGTGCGGAATATATTCAGGTCCTGCGGGCTTTCCCCTCCGAAAAAAAGGAGATACGGGAAAGCCCGACGGAAAAAATAACGGCCCCTCGGCGGCGTTATTCCAAGGAGTGTTATTCCGAAAAGTCTACATTTCCGGCTTTCGCGGCATCTATCCTTTCAAAAAGGCTTTCGGTTTTCGATGCATAGGTTGCCGAATCTATGTTCACCGCTTCCATGAGGTAGTTTTCAGCGTCGTTATACCGCATGTCGGCAAAGGCATTTACCCCGAGGGCGTAATAGACAAGGGCCTGGTTCGCGCCGAGCATTAATGACGACTGATAGTAATATTCCGCAAGCGAGTAATCTTTTTCGGAGTAGTGGATGAGGCCGAGGTAGTAATACGGGATATAGTGGCTGCCGTCGAGGGAAATAGCTTTAATGAAGGCCTTTTCAGCGTCATCATAGTTGCCTAAGGTGTACAGATCCACTCCTTCCTTCACGACATCGGGAAACGTCTTGATGGAGCTGATGTAGGTGGTAAAATCGGTGTAGAGCAGATATTCATTCACCCAGTTAAATGTTTTCGCGTAAATATACTGTTCGTTTTCATTTTCCGTTGCATCCGGTTCCAGCGCGCTGATGGCATCCCATAAAAGCCGGTTGTAGTTGTTGTTTTCCGAGTTTAAGAGAAACATGAGAAAGCCCCATGCCTGGGCGTGAAAAATATTACCCTTTTCGGATAATGTCGCCGCGTCGGGTTCCAGCAGCTTCGACAGGGTCAGAAGCGAAGGCCCTTCGGTGTTTGTATATGAAGAACTGTCACCTACGAGGTTTTTCAGTGTTTCAAGCCACCCCAGGTTTTCTTTGTAAACCGCGAAATCATGCTCCGGGTCGTAGGTGCTTTTTTCAAAATAAACGGCAAAGCCCTGCTGCATCCAGAGAGGCGGATTTTTGATAAAGGACTTGAAAAATTGAATAAAGGCGTGACGAATGAGGGCCGTTTCAAATTCCCGTTCGTTCTCAATATCGTAACAGACCAATTCGCTTTTTTTCAGCGAAGAGTACTGCAGATACACAAAATTATTCTTTGAAGTACCGACGATAGATGTCAGGTAGGAATCAAACCTCGATTTTTCCGCGAAAACACGGACATTCAATTTCGCCTCCAGCCGTGACATATCGAACCTGAGATAATTATTGAACAGGTCCGCGTATGCCTCCATCCGTTTTGCAACGCTTTCGGCATTCTCGGTACTAATTTCCGAGTACACCCGGTAATGGTCCGATTCCGTTACAAACAGCGAAGGGGCCTGTGCGAAAGTAAAACCCGCTGCGCAGACAAGGGTAATTATTACGAAAACAAATTTCTTCATACAATCCTCCACTCGTTACTATCTAGTAGTATAGTAAGTAATCCGGTACAAATCTATAATTTTTTTTATTATCGGCAGCATCAGGGTAAAAAATCAGTCCTTAATCTCTTTGATTGTAATGTTCACTTCGCTGATTTGTATGCCCGTGAATTTGTCGATATTGTCGATGATATAATTTTGCAGATCACGGGTACGTCCGGCAAGGTTTTTCTCTATCGGGACCTTGACGTCCATGGTGAGCCGGTATCGAAGTCCTTCCGAGATAATCTGCAGTTTATCGATATCGATATCAGGATCGTATTCGGCAACACAATGCAGGACCATCTGCGTAATTGCCGTTTCCGAAATGGCAATTTGTCCCCGTTTGGAGAATTCCGGACGGACGACGGCTTTTTCATAATATTTGT
>CAZSGZ010000327.1:0-3928 GCA_964606455.1 uncultured Spirochaetales bacterium | reverse complement strand
GAACGGCAGCGCCGAAGAGGCGTTAGCGCAGATCGACGACAAGGGTTATCTCCTTTCCTACTCCGCGAAAACAAACGGCGGCCGGGCACTGCGGAAAATCGGCGTCGAGTTCGATAAAGAGACCCGCAACATCGGCCGCTGGATTATCGCCGGGGGAGAGGGCGGAGTTAACCCATGATACATCGATGGTGGTTTCGTCTTGTCCTTTCACTTGTAGTGTCCGCGCTCATCATTTTTTTTGCCGCAGGAGGCACCGGCAGTCGTGCGGCCGGAAAATATGGTTCCCTGGAACAATTTACGTCCCATATCGACGGTGTGGTCCCGAAATTGATGGATGCCTACGATATCCCCGGCGCCGGCATCGCCCTTGTGAAAGAGGGGAAGTCCGTCTGGACGGGGGTGTTCGGATATGCCGACCTTGAAACGCAGCGCAGGATGACGGTGGATACGATCTGCCGGATGGAATCTATTTCAAAATCCGTAACAGCCTGGGGTGTAATGCGATTGGTCGAGCAGGGGAAGATCGACCTTGATACGCCTGTTCGGCAGTACATAACGAGCTGGGAGTTTCCGAAGCAGAAATCCGCGGCACTCGAAGATGCAATCGAGGGAATAACGGCACGCCGGCTGTTGAGCGCTTCCGCGGGAATGCCCCTGGGCTTTATCGGTATACGGTTTTCTCCGGCCGATCCGGATATTCCTTCGTTAGAGGACAGGCTTAGCGGGGCCGCCGTTTTATTTCAGGAACCGGGTACGTCGTTTTTTTATTCCAATGCCGGGTATTACCTGCTGGAGCTGCTGATAGAGGAGGCAACGGGGCGGGACTTTGCCGAGTATATGCAAAATGAAATTTTAGTTCCCCTTGGGATGGAACGGTCCGACTTTACCTGGCGTGATGACTTTGACCCTGCCGTTCCGAAGGGATATCTGTCAAAAGACAAAGCCGTACCGGTATATGTCTACCCCGACAAAGCAGCCGGAGGTCTTTTTGCCCCGATCGATGATATTGTTTCTTTTGTTGTCGCGGGTATGCCCGAATATTCAAATACCGCTGCGGGCGTACTTACGCCGGAGAGTATCGAAGCAATGTATGCGCCCCGCGTTGACACAACAGGGTACTACGGCATGGTATTCGATTCCTACGGCTTCGGCCATTTCATAGAAACACTTCCGACAGGGGAAAAGGCGGTTTCCCACGGCGGGCAGGGGACCGGCTGGATGACCCAGTTCTATTCCGTTCCTGAAACGGGAGACGGAATCGTTATTATAACAAACAGCAGCAGAAGCTGGCCGTTTTTTTCCTATCTATTCTCCGATTGGGCCGAATGGAACGGATTCGGATCGGTTGGTTTCGGTCTGGTGGCACGGGCGAAAAATGTGCTGTGGGTGTTTCTTGCCGTGCTTCTGGCCCTTGTGGTATGGCGGCTCTGGGTAATTATCCATGAACTTATTGCGGGCAGCCGCGGCTTCAGACCGTTTTCAAAAACCGGCAGGGTGCGTCGACTAATCTTCGCCGTTCTTTGTATCGGTATTGCGGCAGGCCTCCTGTGGATTTTCAGTTTGCCATATTTCTTTCTGTTTTCGGTTTTTCCGATCGCTTCCATGTGGCTGATGTACGTGCTTGCCGCGGCGGCCTTTGTTTTTCTCCTGTCGGCCCTGCTGCCCCGTAAACCGAAATTTGCTTGAAGCGCCTGCTTAAAATCTATATAGTATCTCGGAAGGATTACATATGAAACTTACGTTTGCGGTACTGGTTCTGCTCGGGTCGGCATTTGTTTCGTCGGCCGATCCTCTTGTGTTCGGGACCTATCCGTTCAATGAACCGGGCATTGTCTACGAAGGTTTTCTACCATTGGTCGAGCTGATTTCACGGCAAACCGGAAGGGACATGGACCTCATCGTTACCCGCGACTACGACGAACTTTCCGAACGGATCCAAAACGGCACCGTCGATCTGGCATGGATCGGCTCGGCAAATTACATCAAGACAAAACAAGCCGTACCGGACCTGCGGTATCTGGCTACCTATTTGGAGATTGACGCGTCGGGAGAGAAAATTCAGCCTTATTACCAGTCGATGGTCCTCTCTCTGAAGGGAGGGGAAATTAAAAAACTGGAAGATTTAGAAGGAAAAAAATTCGCCTTTACCGATCTCGATTCGACTTCCGGGTATGCCTATCCCCGGATGCTCCTCGAGAAAAAAGGGATGGAACCGGGTTCGTTTTTCTTCAAAGTGTTTTTTCTTGGAAAGCATCATAAAGTTATCGATGCTCTTCTTGCCGGTTCGATCGACGGCGGTGCCGTTTCCGACGGCACCTATTACAACGCGGTTAAAGAACACGGGGACCGTTTTCACATCCTTGCCGTTTCGGACCCCATTCCGCTTGACGCCATCATTGCCGCGCCGCACATTTCCGCCGAATTCGCCGCATCCGTACGGGACGTCCTTGTCTCCGTTCAGGCGGACGATTCTCCCTGCACCGCGATAAAAACCAAGTTAGGCTGGCCGGCAGCGGGTTTTGCCGCTTTAAGCGACTCCTTTTACGATTCAATCCGTGAAGCGCTGAAACCGTAAGGGCGGATGCAAAATGAGATTATACGGCAGAGTCATTATCTCCGCCCTCCTTCCCCTTATTCTTGCCATGGGGGTTATTGTTTTCCAAATGAACAGGCTCGTGGTCAACGAAATTCGGGGCCTTGAACAAGCGGATGAACTGAAAATTAATTTAATAAACCGGCGTGTCGAAGAACTTCAGACGGACCTGCATACAGCGGGAGGAATTCTCGCGGGCTCGAAAGACGCCGCGCGGGCCGTCCAGTTTTCGGACAGCGACTTTCTTTATAGCTGGAGTTCTCTTTTTCTCGAGGGTCCCGTTTCGCTCGTAGTTTTTACCGACCTCGACGGTATCGTTCTTTCCCGGTCCACCAACGAAATGAGATTTGGCGACGATATTTCCGGCCTGGATCCCGTCCGTTCGGCACTGGAGGGCGGCGAGTTTCTGGGGTATTTTTTCTTCGACGGCGTTCTGTATGTGGGGTATGCAAAGCAGGTGGAGCTGTACAATGAAATTCCCGTCGGAACGGTACTTGCCGGATCGGTGGTGGATCCGGAATTTACTGGGGCCCTTACCGCCGGGACGGAAGCATCGCTTAGTTTACAGCCGGCAGGTGAAACGGAGATAACCCGTGGGATACCGGAAAACATCAGAAAAACCGAAACCCTCGAGAGCGCGATGGAATTGCAGGGCATCCCGATGGAATCGGCCGTTTTGTATTTTCCCGAGGATGCAAGCCTTTACCGTTTAGAGCGGACTCGGGCCGGTTTTCTATGGACGATTCTCGGGGTGCTCATCGTACTGCCCGCCGTATTTTTTGTCCTTTTACGGATCTATCTTCGGCCCTATGCACTTCTCGTCTCCGGCTTGTTCAGGCTTTCGAAAAAATCGATCAATTTTTCCGAACTCAGGAAAGAGTTTGGCGAGCAATTTATCGACGGAAGGCACGAGGTCACGATTATCGCGGAGGCAGTTTCAGAACTGACTGTCACATTAGAGGAGAACCTCAACCTTTTAGAAAAACTTTCCGTTACCGATAAACTGACCCAGTTATACAACAGGAACTATCTCGATGACGCGTTCGAACGGGAGATTCGCCGGGTAAAACGGTACTCGAAAACATTTTCCATCATCCTCGCCGATATCGACCACTTTAAAAACGTCAACGATGTATACGGCCATGCAGCGGGGGACACAATTCTGTGCAGGACGGCCGAAACCCTTCTCCATGAGCGGCGGGACACCGACGTTGTCGGCCGATGGGGCGGGGAGGAATTCCTCATTCTCTGTCCCGAGACCGATGAAGACGGCTGCTTCACCCTTGCCGAGAAAATGCGCCGCGCGGCCCAATCGATGGAAACAGGTATCGGGGA
>CAZSGZ010000326.1:3424-3930 GCA_964606455.1 uncultured Spirochaetales bacterium | reverse complement strand
CCTAGGTATTAATACATGGAGCAACGCAAAAACGGTACTGCCGGACATAAATAACTCCCTAGGGAGTTATTTTTGTCCGAAACGTATTGCATCCTGCTTCAAGCACGATACACTACAGTCAAAACAACCTTGTGAGGAGGGAAACAACACAATGAAAAATCCGAAGAGGAGTATAGGCAGCGTCGGTAAAATGACGGCGTTGCTGATCACGATCGTACTGATTGTATTATCCATAGCGGGATGCCACTGGGGCAGCCGACCGGTCATCGAGCCGGCGGTGAGCTTTCGGGGGAACGTAGGCGGCACCGGAGCGAACTACAGCCTGCATTTCGACGACACCGAAATTGTTACTTCTGACGTCGTTAAAAACGGTCATATGGTGTATCATTTTAAGTACGATCAAGTGCCGAACAGTGATAGATTACAGGAAGGATACACGAATCTTTCCCATGTCAAATTTATTAAAAATTGGGATTTCAGCGATAATTCATCGATGTATCAAAGTG
>CAZSGZ010000326.1:1273-3414 GCA_964606455.1 uncultured Spirochaetales bacterium | reverse complement strand
TCTATATATTTTCCTACTTGTCCTTTCATTATTCTAAATCGATACTTTGGGCACCACACTATATGATAACTGCATTGATATACGACATGTGCAATTTTTTTCCACTTTGCCATTCCACTATTATAGCATAATTTTTCTTACGGCTTAGCCTTCAGCACATGACCACCGCCAAAGGCGGTGGGTTTCTAAGATTCATTAAAAATTGGGATTTCAGCGATAATTCATCGATGTATCAAAGTAACACATCTTTAGATTTCTACGGCGTCTATACGGTCCATTTTCACTGGTGCTACACCGATTATGTCGACGACGTCAGCGCAACTGCGGAATTCTACGAAGAGTACCCCCACGGGCCGCTGGTCTACCTTGGAAGCGTGCGAGGCAGTTTTCATATCCGGCTCAACCTGCCCTACATAGACGACGGCAGCTGCAATTACGATACTTCCGGCAGCGACGATAAAATCACCTGGACAAGAGATAGTTTCACCAACGGAACCGAAACGGTCGTTAACACCGTCGGCTATGATTCTGAATGGAAATACGAACGGAATTCCGGAATCAACAAAACCAGAATACGGATCGACGACGGGGACTGGATCGAACTGGAACTCTGGTACGATAATCATTATACGCTGCCGACTCCCCTGAGCTCCGGCACCCACAAGGTCGAGGTGCAGCAGCAGGGGGAACTAGAAGGTGCATGGGGCCGCATCATCGAAGACGAGGTAACCGCACCCTAATAACATTCATGAGCGAACCTCCGGCCGCACCCCTAAGCGGTCGGATAATTTCTTGGCCCGACTGTATCACACCCAAGGTTGCATGGGCGAGCAATGAGCATCGCGAATGACCAGCCCGCGGTCGGGCCTTTTTTAATAAAAAGTATTTATTAGTATCACTTTACATAAAATGGTATTTGAATTACCATAATACCATGCAAATTTCCATTGACAAGGCCGGAAGGCTCTTGATACCAAAACCGGTTCGTGATCAGTATCGATTATTTCCCGGTGCCAGTCTTGAACTAGAGAAAAAAACGGACGGCATCCTGTTGAAAATAGAGTCTCGAGGACCGTCATTGATTCGAAAGCAGGGAATTCTGATCCATCACGGCAGCCAAACGGTCAATATTGATATTGCCGGATTTGTAAATGATGAACGGGAACGTCGAAGCAATGAAATCGCGGCGGAGAAGACACCGGAATGAAAGTATTCTTCGATACATCCGTTCTCATCCCCGCTTTAGTCGATCAGCTGGACAACCACCCAGCGAGTTTTAGTGTTTTTCAATCCTATACCTCGAACGGCCACACCTCATTCTGTTCAACCCACTCGCTAGCAGAATTCTACGCGGTTATAACCGTCTTACCCCTGCCGAAAAGAATCAGTACAATCGAGGCAAAAATGTTGATCGAAGAAACGATTATAAACCGCCTGCAGATCGTATCTATCGACCAACAAGACTACATAAAAGCAATTGGCTCGGTATCGGAAAAAGAATTAAGCAGCGGCATTGTTTATGATGCTCTCCACGTTCAAGCCGCGGCAAAATCGGAATGTACCAGGATTTATACCTACAATATCAATCATTTGCGCCGCATCAGTCCCGATGGGATAACAGTAACGGCACCATAGCCGACTTTGCCGATCCGCTTCCGGTCGAGATCGTCGCGGAATTCGAAAAATGACCTATTTCCTCGACACCTAAACATTTATCTGGTGGACCTGCGACCCGGAGAAGCTCCCTCGTACTTTATTCAACCGATTCATCAATCATCGGAACATACTAACCCTTAGTGCCGTAATGCAGTATTGCCGTATTTCCGATATACTTTAATTCATGAAAGTAACGCGGACACTTAATTCCAGGAGAACGATAACCCTACCGAAACCACCGACGAAGGGCTGCTGCTGAAACCGGTGATCGCGCACATTTTAATAAATTCTTCGGAAAAATAGTTTTGGACGTGGAAACATTCTTGTGACATACCGTAGATGATGAGAAAAAAAAGCAGCGAGGAGGTCCCCGCTGCCGTAAAAATAGGTTATTTTGCTTATTTGATTTTATACCCGGTAATACTGACGGCGGGCATTGCGCCGGCATTTCCTTTTTTGTCCCTTCCAAGCAGGTACATGTTCAG
>CAZSGZ010000326.1:0-1173 GCA_964606455.1 uncultured Spirochaetales bacterium | reverse complement strand
AGCAGCGCGCCGTTGCCTTCAGCATTGTCGATGATCCCGATAATCGGGTCTTTGAACTTATGGGACCATAATTCGGAGCCGTCGCTTACCGTATAGGCGGCAAATCCGGGTCTTCCGTTGACCTTCGGTTTTCCGTTGCCGTCGTATCCCTTGTTCCCAAGGCTTACAAACATGGTGTCTTTTCCGTCGGAGGCAATATCACCCGACCAGCCGATTTTCTCCGACCAGATTTCCTTCCCCGATTGCTTATCGACGCAGGTGTATTTTCCTTCAACGCTTCGATAAATCAGATACTTCCCGACAATCAGCGGCGTTGGGTCGATATCACCCACGAAGGTGGCCGCCCCGAGTAGGGCCCCTCCTAGCTTCTTGCCAGAATACCCAGACTGCTGGGATGCCTGGGCCATACGCATTGCTTTTTCACCGGTCAGTATATCTGCTTTTACGTTCCAAGCTTCTCGTCCGCTGGATAAATCTACCGCGCTGACCCTTGCACTGGCTAAATAGGCCATGTCCCCGTCAACGACGATGCCGGAAAAATTATAGTCGTTTCGAAAAAAGAACCCAAATAACGCATCGCTCAAATAAAAATTTGCGAGGCTTTCCATCTTTTTCTGCATGGTGAAATTAACCTCGGTGACAAATTTTTCGCTGCCGTCATCGATGGAGTGTTTCACCAGGGCCCCGTTTTCCACGTTTCCTGTGCTTCTTTCCTCATGGCCTCTAGTTCTTCGGCGCCGATTTCCCGGATCATCTCCCCGGCGGCAATGGGAAGAGAGATTTGTACTGGGAACCCTATGTATAAGTACCTATTGTAGGAATTTATGTCCGCTATTACCACGTAGACATGAAAAATAACTCCCTAGGGAGTTATTTTTGCCCGAACCTACTTGTATTGTTTTTCCGATGCGGTAGACTTCCTTTATAATTCGGGCACTATCCTTTGCCGGTCCTGGCCGCAGCATCCGTCCCACACCCGCGGATGCACGGGTAACCCAACCCGCGGTTCGGGCCGGCTTTTTATTAAGGGAATAGGATATTTTTGTGCCGAAAAGGAGAAAATACATGATAACAAGAAAAACACTAAATCCTTTTGTGTTACTAATTATAGGCCTCGTACTGCTTACGGGCTGTCCGAATCCGATGGGCGAAGATCCAGACCTGCCTGGCACG
>CAZSGZ010000325.1:2726-3936 GCA_964606455.1 uncultured Spirochaetales bacterium | reverse complement strand
TATAAGTGCTGTGGTTTCGGACGATGAAGAAGGCTCCTATCAGGCGACAAAATATCTGCTCGATCTCGGACATAAGAATATTCTCTATATAGGGGGAGAAAATCAGTTCAGTACGGAACGGAACCGGCTGAAAGGGTATAAAAAAGCGTTATCGGAACACGAGATTAGAATAAAAGAGCAGCTTATCCGGGAATGTTCTTTTCATTATGAAGAAGCGTTTCGGGAAACATTCAGCGTTTTCAAAGAAGGGCACGACTTCAGCGCTATTTTCGCGGCAAACGACCTCAGTGCACTGGGAGCAAAAGCTGCAGTTGAAAAATACGGAAAATTAATACCCGACGATATCTCTCTTATCGGCTATGGAGATATTCCGACATCAGCATACCTTTCACTGACTACGGTCTCGATGCCCGCATATGAGATGGGGAAAAACGCATTCCTCCTGCTGCTTGATTATATTGAAAATCGTCTGGATGTGCCGAAACAAATCGTGTTGCGGCCGAGTGTCGTGTTCCGTTCGACTTGCAGGCGCTATACATACTGAAAAAATAAAGCTACAATAGAAACGATTCACCAAGAGCATACCCATGGCAACGATAAAAGATGTAGCAAAACTGGCAGGAGTTTCTACGAGTACCGTCTCATACGTACTAAACGACAACAAGTCATTAAAGACGGAAACCAAAGAACGGGTAATGCAGGCGGTTAAGCAGCTTGGATACAGGCCGAACCTTATCGCCAGAAGCCTGAAGACCAGAAAAACCTCGACCATCGGTATTATTATTCCGGATATTGCCAACACCTTCTTTACGGAAATTATCCGTGGAATAGAAGATGTCTCGGAGCAGCATAACCACAGCGTTATCCTCTGCAACACCTACGAGAACACACAGAAAGAAGAAAAGTACTTAAATTTGCTCCTAAACCGGGATATCGACGGTTTGATTTTCGTCGGTACCGGAAAAAACCCGCGAATCCTATCGGATATCCAGGGCATACCCCTCGTAGTAGTCGACAGGCGAATAGGAAACTCTTATCCCTCCGTCATGGTCGACAATGAGAAAGGCGGCTACTTAGCAGCATCGTACCTGCTTAAAAAAGAAAAAAGAGAAATCCTCTTCCTTTCCGGGCCCCTGTCCATCAACACCTATTTCGAACGGTTAAGCGGCTACCTCCGCGCCGTTAAAGAAGCGGGATTTAACCGGAACGA
>CAZSGZ010000325.1:0-2716 GCA_964606455.1 uncultured Spirochaetales bacterium | reverse complement strand
TGCTGATTCATGAGTGCGATGTCAGTTACGACGGGGGACAAACAATAATGAAAAACATTCTCGGCCATACTAGAGAATTCGGATCTATTTTCGCCTCCAACGATTTAATCGCACTAGGGGCCTTCAACACCCTCATGAAAAGCGGTTTCAACATACCGGACGATGTTCTGCTCGTCGGTTTTGACGACATTCCCACCGCGCATATTATAACACCGGGCCTTACAACGATACGGCAGCCCACGTACGAAATCGGAACGAGAGCGGCACAGCTTTTATACAAGCACCTTATTCACAACTCGAAAGAGATCGAACATATCGTTTTGGAGCCGGAATTAATTATACGCGAAACCGCGTAACGGTTTAAATCGACAGGGCCTTCATCATATCCAGATCGGCTTGATCAATTTTCGGAATGTCCTTCACCGCTTCTTCGAGGGGGGTGTAAGCGATCTTCCCGCTCAAAGTACCGACGGCGCTGCCGTATTTGCCGTCCAAAAGCCCTTTTACCGCATAATACCCTAAGCGGGAAGCCATGGTCCGTTCTTTTGCAGTCGGACTTCCGCCCCGCTGCAGATGGCCTAACACGGTAACCCGCATGGGATAACCGGTTTTCCCTTCGATTTTTTCGGCAATCTCGAAAGCGCCGCCGGCATCGTCCCCTTCGGCGACCACAACGATACTCGACCGCTTCCCCCGCTCCAGGCCCGCCTTAAGCCCCGCGACAACGCCGTCGATGTCGGTTTTCCGCTCCGGGATAAGAATCGCTTCCGCCCCCGAGGCAATTCCCACTTCCAGGGCCAGATACCCGGCGTGACGCCCCATCACCTCTACTAAAAAGAGGCGTCCGTGGGAGGTGGCGGTGTCCCGGATCTTGTCGATCGCCTCCATGGCAACGTTCAGCGCCGTATCGTATCCGATGGTGTAATCGGTCCCGGCTATATCGTTATCGATGGTACCGGGTAATCCGATTACCGGAAAATCAAATTCGTCCTGAAACACCTTGGCCCCCGTATAGGAACCGTCGCCGCCGATGACAACCAGGGCGTCGATGCCGCGCGTCCGCAGATTTTTATACGCTTGCTCCCGGCCCTCGTTTGTTAAAAACTGTTCGGAACGGGCACTGTACAAAATTGTACCCCCCCGGTTGATAATGCCGGAAACAGAAGAGGCCTGCATCGGCGTGAAGTCGTTTTGAACCAGCCCGTCATACCCTCGATACACACCGTCAACCTCGAGGCTGTTGTACAACGCCGTCCGGACAACGCTCCGGATGCACGGATTCATTCCGGCGGAATCTCCGCCGCTGGTAAGCACCGCTATTTTCTTTATAGTTGGCAGCATATCTCACCGCACCGCGTAAAGAGCACTTTGGCCCTCGGGTAGAAAAGGAATGCATATTTCGATCCTGCTTCCGGTGACTGTGCTGCCTGTTCGAAAAGACATTTTCCCTCCTAATTGTTCCGTAAGTATCGTTACAAGTTCCATGCCGAGAGAAGTATTGCCGGGAGCACGCAGGTCATCCGGCAGCCCTTTTCCGTTGTCCTCGACACCGAATCTGATACAATTATTATACTCCCGTAAAAAAATGACAATTCTCTTTTCGGGAAGGCCGCTGTACTCCGTCGGAAAGGCGTGTTTCACGGCGTTTGAGACCAGTTCGTTCATAATCAAACCGCAGGGCACCGCCTTGTCGACGGAAAGCGCAACGGGATCGGCATCGATAACAAAATTGAACTTACTCCTTTCTGCATCAACGTACACCGATTTGATATCAAAGACCAGCTGTTCTAAAAATACTCCCATTTCAATATCTTTAAAATTGCCGGACTGATATAAAAACTCGTGAATGCGAGACATGGTCTGGATTCTAGACTGAGAATCATGAAGCAGGTCCCGGGAACGGTCATCGGAAATATCGCGGTACTGCAGACTGAACAGGCTCGATATCAGCTGCAGGTTGTTTTTCACGCGGTGATGAATTTCCTTGAGCATGACCGTTTTTTCCTGAAGCAAATTACGCAGTTCCCCTTCCGCCCGTTTGAGATCGCTCACATCGGTAATAACTGCGAAACTTCCCACCTGGTTTCCCTCCGCGTCGTAGAGGATCCGCGGCGACGCGACTGCGGCAATACTGCCGCCGTTCCGCTTTCTCCACTCCGTTGTGTAAATCGGCGCCTTTCCCGATTTCCTTTTTTCCATTTCCGATAGAAAAGCTTCTTTACTTTCTTCCGTTACAAAATCGGAGATTTGCTTCCCAAGCAGTTCCTCCGCCGAATACCCGAGCATTTCACAAAACTGCCGGTTTACAAAGGTAATCCGCCTCTCCACGTCGGAAGCAATAACACCTTCATGCATCAGTCGAATCAGCTCGCTGTACCTGTCTTCACTCCGGGCAAGCTCCATGGCCGCCTTTGTTTTTTCGGCCTGTACGGACAGCCCCTTGCGGCTTATAAAGAGGAGAAGAAAAGAAACAAAAACAGTTACGGCAATGGATACAAGCACCATCGACCGGCTCACCGCAGCCATCTGCCTTTGCAACTCGCCTACATACATTCCCGTCCCGATAATCCAATTCCAGGGTTCGTACAGGGCAACGTAGGAAAGCTTCCGTTCAACTACCCCCGCCTCGTCTCGCACCTGCCAGTGGTAGGAAACATAACCCGAACCGGCCCGGCCGACCGCATCCACCATCTCCGTAAAGACCCTCACGCCGTCC
>CAZSGZ010000324.1:0-3948 GCA_964606455.1 uncultured Spirochaetales bacterium | reverse complement strand
CCTGAAACAGGAGCTCTTCGACGCTGCTCTCGAAGGCAAGGGGCACGAGGTCGACATGAGCAGGGAGAACAAGAACAAATTCGTTAACCAAATTCGGGCGATGTTCGACGGCGAAATAATCGAGCCCGGCGCGGGAGCGGAGGAACGGGAACGTCCCGAACTTGACGAACAAACGCCCCACTACCTGAATCCCGAAGTATTTAAGGAGAAAGAAGCGGAAGTAGATATTTCCGGAGAGGAGTTCGACGGCGACGCGGTTACAGACGACTCGGCGGCGGAAGGTGACGCGGCAGCCGCCGACGATTCAGCTCCGGCAGCGGCCGGGCAGCAGCCTTCGCCGGCGGGACAGCCCACGCCGGAGCAGTTCGAAGCGGTCTTAAACCAGGGGATGGCGTTTCTCGACACCCTGTCCAGGATGGCGACGGGAAAACCGCTTGCGGAAGGCGGCGGTTCCGGCAAGTCGGTGGAAGTCGACCGCGAGACCGGGGAAGTGGTAATGCGCTTCAAGCTGCCGGGGTTTTAGAGCGGGCTATAGATTATGTGTTTTTCCCCGTCAGGCGGTGAAGATCGTCGTGTTCAAAAGCGGAAGCCATGCGGTCTATTTCTCGGTTCGGGATTCCCAGCCGCGCGGCTTCTTTGTGCCATTTTTTCGTTACAGAAGCAATTTCTAACGCGATGGCCTTAGCTTCCATTGTAGAAATCCCGTAGTATTCAGCGGTAGAAAATGCAAGTTCTACCGACGCGTCCGGATTGTCAAGATCAATACAGGTCGAAAGCACGCGCGGGTGCACGTCTATCGGTACAGGATTCACATCGTAGGCGGGGGAAAGCTTCCATCCACTGTTGCCTGCGTATAAAAAACCATGATTGCGAAGGTGGTCGTCGGTATTGGAAATAAGTACACTGAACAGGATCCGGCGCCACAACTGCTTTAAGTCGGATTCAGGCGCAGCTCCATGCCTTCGAAGAGCATCGGCAATTTCCAAATATGAACGCATCTCATGATCATAGGCTTCCAGCATACTCATCGACGATATGAAGGGAATACGTTCACTCAGTTTTCTGTCAAACCGGCGGATGATAAGAACCCGCTTGTCTACGATTTCCGCAACCTTCCATTCGCTTACCGTTATACCGGCCTGCTTTGCCAGCTCCAAAGCAAGAGCTTCCCATAGAACTACATTCACTTCATCAGCCGGATGTAAAAATTTAGCAATGGCCAGCGTTCCGTCTTTGTCACGCACCGAGGCCTTCGGTCGGGCACCGCCTAGAGAAGACCCCGGTGCCAGCAATAACCGTATGTCATCATCGTTTTCAGTATCATTAAGAACTCTCTCCGTCGCTTTCAACAACCGGGGAAGTTCTACCAGCGGAGGAATACGCTGTTCGGTAGGTTCAGCTAAAAACGGGCCGCCTGGCTTTTCGGAAAACCGCAGCGCACCTTGTCGAGCTTCATCATCAACTGATAATAAAAAATCACTCTCGAACAGCGTTCTTAGAGGTTTTCCTTCCCGGACAGACCGGTGCCGCTCGTATCTCCTCATGAGCACCCGACCCCACCGGTCCGGGGCTGAATCTCCTATCGCGCCAAAAAGACTTTTATTCGGGACCGTATGAAAAGGCCCCGGTACAAGCAATAAAGCCGGATCTAATGCAAATCTATCCGGGGACTTCAGCCAATTTTTGTCATATTCAAAACTGGCACTCTCCCGTCCGTTCCTTACCCGCGTCCATAACTTTCCCGTAAGATATTGCTTACCGCGTACGTCAATATATACAAAAATTGTCCGTTCCATCTTTTTATGTTGACCTGATACGTTTCGGCAGTAACTCCTCTTCAAGGTCCATTCCGATGATGTCGTTCTTCACATCAGCCAAATCCGCAATACGGTCGATAAATCCCAGTATAAAAAGAACGGTAACGTAGATACCGATGGATACACCGGGATCACCTTTTTCCACCTTGTTTAAAGTCGTTCTGCTGATTGACGCACGTTCCGCCATTACCATTGTAGAAATACGCCTTCGTTTTCGTGCGTTTTTAATATCGTTTCCAAGTTTACGAAGAACGCGAGCTACAGGAAGAGGCAGTTTTCCAAATTTCATTATCGACATAATGTTCACCTTTATGTACTGTATGGTTTTTATGGTACAGTATTATGTACATTAAGTCAAGTTGTGATGATTGATTTCGGTTCGTGATCAAAGTTATTGACAGAAACCCGACTTGTCAGTAAATTACCATTGGTAATTACCAGTAGGAACTATTATGTCGAAACAGAAAAAACTCGAGTCCGCTGGGAAAGAGGCTTTTATCGACGCCGCTCTCTTCCTGCTCGACGAAGGGATGAACCTCCGGGAACTGAACCTGCGTAAGGTCGCGAAACGGGTAGGGTGCGCCCATACGAACGCGTACAACTACTTCACCTCCTATGAGGAGCTGCTGTGGTGGAGCCTCAAAGGCGCGCTGGAGCGGATGACCGCCGGAGTGGACCCGGTACACGATGATTTGACCGAAGCCTATGTCGATTTCGCCCTCGAACATCCCGCGTGGTACCGGCTGATCTGGCTGGAACCGTTGGGCGGGAAAGCGCCTAAGGCGGTCGCGGAGTATCTGGCTGTTCCCGCGCAGAGCTATACCCGGTGGCTTTCGGCACGGACCGGCACGGAGATCGCAGGGACGGAAATGGAGACAAAGGCACGTATTTTCCACGGCTATCTTCACGGGGAGCTTGCGGCAATTACCGCCGGAAGGGTCGGCGGAACGAAGCAGGAACTGAAGAAGCGGGTCCTTACCGGAGCGGCGCTGCTGTTCGATCTGCTGTTCGGCAACAACAAAACCAGGACAAATAAGGAGTAAAAAAAAATGAAACATGTAAAAACAATATCTATTCTGGCAGTATGCATTATTGCAGCTTCTGCCGCTGCGGCGGCGACGGGGATTTTTTCCTCCGGCGGGCCGGGGCCCTTTGCGTACGAAAGCATCCGGGGTGAAACGGTAACCATCCACGGGTACGGGGTGTACAAGCACATGTCCGCCGATGTTGCCGTCCAGGGTATCGGACAGGATTACATTACCCTGTTCGCGGCAGTGCCGATGCTTATTCTTGCACTGGTTCTCGCGCGGCGGGGATCGCTGCGGGGAAGGTTCCTTCTTGCCGGTGTTTTGATGTATTTTTTCGTAACATATCTCTTCTACCTTGTAATGGGGATGTACAACTATCTGTTCCTCGTCTACGTATTCCTTGCAGGCACCACTTTTTTCGCCCTGGCCTTAACGGTGCTTGGCATGGATAGGGCGGGCCTGGCATCCCGATTCAAAGATAAAACTCCCGTCCGGTTATGCGGGGCGTTCCTCCTGTTTAACACCGCCGCCATTGCCCTTCTCTGGCTCAGCGTTGTGGTACCGCCGCTTTTAGACGGCAGTATCTATCCTCTGCAGCTGCAGCATTACACAACCCTTATTGTTCAGGGACTGGATCTCGGACTGCTGCTGCCGCTTTCATTCGTTGCCGGCCTGCTGATTATAAAGAAACGGCCCTTCGGTTACCTCCTCGCCCCTGTATACCTGATCTTTTTAACGCTGCTGATGTCGGCGCTCATAGCGAAAATTATCGCCATGGGCACGGTGGGAGCGAATATCATTCCGTCGGTTTTTATTATTCCCTGTATTTGGGTAGTTACGGTTATCTGCGCCGTACTGATGCTTCGGGGGGTACAAAAGAGAGGGCATATCTGATGTAATGAGACCGGCAGCGAAGTATGAAGAACCATAGAATTCTTGAAGTCCTTTCAGAAATGTATCGGGACACTCCGGTCCAAAAGATAACAAATGCCGATAAATTTATCATCTTCAGCGACCTTCATCTCGGAAACGGGTCTTCCACCGACGACTTCAGCGGGAACGCGGACCTGTTTCACACTGTCCTCGAACAACACTATCTGCCC
>CAZSGZ010000323.1:0-3965 GCA_964606455.1 uncultured Spirochaetales bacterium | reverse complement strand
TTTTGGACGGTGTAGATCTGTCCGACAATGTGGTGCTGACCGACATCCCCGGGTACTTTGTCCGGACGGGACGGACGGAAAGTACTTCGGACAATCTTCTACTGCTGCGATTTCAACCTGACGGGGGGACCGCCTCGTTTGATATTATCGAAAACCGGACCCTCGATACCGTCGATTTTCCCCTGATAACCAGCTACCACTGGAATTGGCTGGTGACGACAGCCGGGGACCGATGCTATTTTCTTACCATTCAAAACGACGAGGTGTATGAGTTCAGCTACCGATACGACGAGGACGGCTTTTTCGATCCCCGGGAAGAATATTCCACATTTGCAGCTGTATCGGACATAATAGATGCAATAAATATAGGCATTCCCGAGCACTCTCTCTTCTGGGAGACCGTCCCGTTCAAAATAGATGAGTTTTACAAAGATGCGGGTACCGACAGCAGCATCTATATCACGAAAATAACCGAGCGCCCGAAGAACACTGAATGGACTTTTAAAATAATATACGAGCCGTCAGTGGATGGGAATAATATTTCGGTGGAGGAGATTGAGTATCTTTATGCAAGCGAGGCCACCAGCAATTACAGTGGGGCCGGCCGGGACCTGAACAATATCAACTTTGAGTATTTTATTGATGATTCTCCTCCGGCCGGCTATAACGACGGAATCTCCATTTATACGCCGAAAAATGTGCTTCTTGGAAGCTTGGGATTTCCCAATGTTTATCCGAATGACATGGAATACCTCTCATATCATTTTGACGAAAGGGGATATCTACTCCTTTTCGCCTTTGGGGACGACGAAACAACGACAATCTATTCCCTTCCCCTGGAAGAGGTACTTACCGGAGGGACGGTGCAATGAAATCGAAAGCTGTGCATATTCTGAATGCTTTGGTTCCGGCGATACTGCTCTTGGTGCTTTTTTCCTGCTCCCCGACATTCGATCAGATGGTGGAAGAGGTGGAACCGGTTTACGGATCAGCGGCGGTCAGCCTCTCGAGTTTTTCCTACACCGGAACGCAGAAAGCATTCATTACGGTCGCCACCATGGAGATGAAAGAGAGCGAGTACGATTTCCACGACTGGAACGGTCCCGAGATCAGCGACGGCAGGATCTGGGCCAGCAATTTCGATTCAGACGGCAGCTATTTCACCGTAGGCGGTGTCTTAGACGGGGCGTCGACGGAGGACATCGCCTTTACCGGTATTGCGATTCCCGCCAGAGCGGACGATCCGAATTACGATCCGGTTATAAAAACCGCGTTAATTATCGCCTCGGATGAGGACGGATCCGGAGATTTTTCCGACGGCGATATCATTATGCCGACATACACTTTTGCTCTAAAAAACGGCTCGAACATCGATTTTGACGGGTTGACATTTGACCCCTTGTCCGCGTTAATTGCCGGGACCTACGACAGCTCGATCAGCTTGAGCATGGACTGGGATTTTAACTTGAATATTTCGGTCCCCGAGGAAGACGGTCGGTGTTATCTGTTTATCGAGGACAATCCCAATCTCAGTGCCGGCACCTTTGAAAAAGAGATCCCCGTCCCTTCTTTTGACGTAAAAACAGTCACAATACACACAATGGACGGCAACCTTACCCAGGACTACTGGTATCTTCTGTTTCAGGACGTAAACGGCAACGGCCAGCCCGATACCGGCGAACCTGCTTCAGAAAGCTCGCCAATAACCGCCATAACCCAGAATTTTCATATCGATGCCGGGAATTACGACGGCAGCACTGAGCTTTCCATCTCTCTCACCGGTGAATACGCAATACAGTAAAACCCGGTTTCGTCATGGCAAACGGGTCAATGTCCACCAACAACAGCAGAGAAGGCGAATACCATCAAGCGGTCTTGAACTATTGCTTGCATTCACATAAGCTTTAAAACTGTTATGCGGATTGTAGAGAGGAATTTTTCCGACAAAGAAGATTGCCCGAGCATTCTTATTGCCAATCTGCGGCTAGCTTCCGACGTTTCGACCAATCTTTCAAGAATGGAAGAGGTTGTACAAATCGCCCATAAAAAACAGGCGAATATGCTCATTTTCCCGGAACTCACCGTAACGGGGTATATTTGGGATAAGCGCGATGCCCGTGACTTCAAGGAACTTCTTCTCGAAGGGGAAAACAGCAACATTTCAGAGACCATCAAAAGGATCCGCGAAAGTCTCTGCGAAGACGGAAAAGGCCTCGAATACGTTTTTTATAATAATGCCCGGCGGAAAGACGGAGAATTTTATAATTCTACCTTTGTTTTGAGCAGGACTGTCGATTACACCGACGAAGAGTACATCTATGATAAAATTTTTCTGCCGCCAATTGAACAGCAATACTTTCGACAAGGTTCGGACAGACGGCTCATCATCGAAACAAAGTGGGGGCGTTTCGGTTTTCTCATTTGCTATGACCTTTGTTTTGTAGAACTGGCAAGGAAATACGCGTTTCGAGACCATGTGGATGCCATCATAACGATGGCGGATTGGCGTTCCGAGGCGCTGCGGGAATATCCGCGGGTAAACATCATGAGCGATCACTATTATGGTTTTCTCTGGGACCTTATGAATTCTTCCAAGGCCGCTTATAATCAGATTTGGAGTTTAGGTGCCAACATGGTAGGACCTCATCCGGTGACGGGAGATTATTTTTGGGGAGGAAGCGGTATATGGGCCCCGTCGGGTATGAAACTCGTTCAGGCGTCCAACATTACGGAAGAATTGTTATTTTTAAGAAATGTCGATATTAAAGGACAGCGATTCAAGGAACGGGATGAGTTCAATTATCAAATCGACTTCGCACGCTTTTACACGCAGCTGAAAGAAGAAGGTTCCTCTCCGAAAAAACTATTCAGTAAAAAATAACATGATCTAAAATCGAATCGAGATACCCCTTTTCGATAATGCTCTTTGCTTTTTCCATGTCCGGCGACTGCAGCCGGTCCTTATCGTAAAAAGGAACTTCCTTCCGCAGTTCCTTCATTGCCGTTTCCAGGGGAGGCGATGTGCGGAGGGGTTTCCGGAAATCGATTCCCTGGGCGGCACACAGGTACTCGACGGCGAGAATCCCCGCTGAATTGTCCGCCATATCTCCGAGGCGCCTCGCCGCGAAGGCCGCCATGCTGACATGGTCCTCCTGATTAGCCGATGTGGGCAGGCTGTCCACCGAGGCGGGATGGGCCAGGGACTTGTTCTCGCTGGCCAGTGCTGCCGCGGTCACCTGGGGAATCATAAAGCCCGAGTTAAGGCCGCCGTGTTCAACGAGAAAGGAGGGCAGTTCGCTTAAGTGACGGTCGATAAGGAGGGCGGTCCGCCGTTCAGACAGGGAGCCGATCTCGGCGATGCAGAGGGCAAGGTTGTCCGCGGCGAAGGCCACCGGTTCGGCGTGAAAGTTACCGCCCGAGAGGATCTCGCTGGTATCGGAGAATATCAGAGGATTATCGGAAACAGCGTTTGCCTCGATGTGCAGAATTTTCGCAACGTTTCTCATCTGGTCGAGACAGGCACCCATAACCTGGGGCTGGCAGCGAAGGGAGTAGGGGTCCTGCACCCTGGTGCAGTCTTTGTGAGAAGCCCGGATTTCACTTCCCGTAAGCAGGTTCCGGTAAATGTCGGCGCATTCGATCTGCCCCCGGTGGCCCCGTGCGGCATGGATTCGATGATCGAACGCTTCGTCCGTCCCTTTTGCCGCGTCCACGGACAGCGCCCCGATGACTAAGGCCGAATTAAACAGCTCTTCCGATCGAAACAGTGCATCGAGCGCCAGAGCAGTGGATGCCTGGGTGCCGTTTAAGAGTGCCAGCCCCTCCTTCGGCCCCAATTCCAGAGGCCGGAGAGCGTGTTCTTTCAGCACCGCGGCCGCTGGGAGTACTTCACCGTTATTCCGGATATAACCTTCACCGAGAAGCGACGCGGCCATATGTGCAAGAGGGGCAAGGTCTCCCGAAGC
>CAZSGZ010000322.1:0-3979 GCA_964606455.1 uncultured Spirochaetales bacterium | reverse complement strand
CGTTTCAGCTTTGCTTTACAATGGAAACATTCCTTCGGTGATACGGCGTTTTTATTCAGTATGGAATTACAGTTGGGGCATCTCCAGAAAAACATTACATGAAGAACACAGGGAACAATAAAAACAATTACCGCGGCTATAACGAAAAATGTAAGGAGTTTCTTCCCATAAGGCCCGCTGTAATGCGGAAATAAAAAATAGAGCAGGACGATAACAAGAATGCCAATTGCCAGAGAGACTAAAGTTAGATATCGGAACTTTAAGGTCGTTTTAAATTTTTCTACAATTTCTTCTTCGGTCATTTCTTAACAAACTTATATGTAATTTCGACAAAGGCATCCGGATCTTCTCCCGAAACACTCAGAGTTGTCCCATCGTCAATCACTTTCCCCGAAGCGAAATAGATAAAGACACTGTCGTGGTCCCCCTCGCACAAAAACAATCCTCCGTCAAAGTATGGATACATGTAATAGGTGCCGCATCGAGGACAGTAAGAGAGTACCAGTTTTTCCGTATCTCCGTTGCTGTAATCCAGTTTGAGCCTTATTGTATAGGCGGGGATATTCATTATTTTCCCCCCTTCCGCCTCATATTCAGAATATGTATACGCGTGTATAGTTTCAATGTTTGCTTTTCCCGAGAATTCCGCTTCACCGCTTTTTTTTGCCACTTGAATTGTATCAACATCGTTTAGAAAGAAATCGGGTTTACCCCCGCCTAAATAAGAGTAATGATCATAGGGATTGCCGGCGTAGTCTGTTTTTAAACCGTTAACATCGTAAGCAGTTGCGTAGCTTAAATCAGCCTCATTCGTTTCTTTATAATAATCGAAGGAAAGGTATCCCCCATCCGCGCACGCCTTCGCGGCTTCTTCGGGGGTTACGTCTGTAATATGCTTATCATTGTGTCCGCTTATAGCCGCGTTCGGTGTTTTATCGAACATAAAAAGGTATCCGTTCGCCGCCGGCTCGGCAAAGGCCGCCGCCGTGAGTAATGCCAATAGAATGCCGGCTGTAATTTTCATGTAAATAGTTATTTTAATTGACATAATCGCACGAAAAGCGCATTATCGCCTCTTCCATGGTGATGTCTACAGCATTAAGTTCATCACGGTGTTCGCCGGCAAAGTACGGTGTTAGAAAGAAACCGTCTTCGGTTCCAAATCGAACGCTCGATGTATCCCCGTGATGTGTTATGTAATCGAGGACTGCCTCTTCCGCGGTAGAACTATAAAATGTACGGAAGGGAAATTCAGGGGCATCGGAATACCAGTTTACTTCCTCCATACGGTATTTCGGCAGAACAAATGGTCCGCCTGCCTCATTGACTGAATAAAAGTTGATATCCGTATTACTTATAAATGAAAAAACATTAATTTCATCTTCAGACTGATAACCAGCGATGGTCCAAACTTCAAAAGGAGTGTCAGAGCCCATATATAAAGCGGCTTCACAGGTATAGTAATCTTCCACGGGAATTTCAGTTAAACGCACTTGATAAAAAATTTCCGCGGGCAAGCCCCCTGTATATTGGGGATCAACTGTAAAATCATATCCCTGCCCCGGTTCCAACTCGGTCAATCCGCCGAATTGCATGGCAAGCATCAAAAAAAAATGGGTGAACAACGGTGCTAAGCTCATACGGTGCTCCTTTGAGTCGAATCATAGGAGTATGAAATAGTACCGCAATGCTGTCAAGCTTGAGACATCGAATCGCCGAATTGACAGAACACGACCCCGAGAGTATACTCGCTTCTTGCGCAGATGACTTTTTACCGAGGACCGAACCAATAGTAACGAAGAACAAAGGAAAAAAAATGAAAAAGATTTCTCTCATTGTGTTTATTTTCGCAATTTTAAGTACTGCACTTTCAGCGGAAAGCAATCTGGAACAGGCAAAGAATATCGCTTTAGGTTTTTTGGATGCAACTGAACAAAAAACTTTTGAGGGGAAGGCCATACCGGAATTTGATGAATTGGTCATGGAAACGATAGACACTAAAAGATCATATTATTCCAAAGGTATTGATAACAAATTTTCCGTCGATGAGGAAATTCTTGGTGCTTGGGAATTCTTTGGTTCCGGTGCAATAGAAAATACAACCTACGGCGTCTTTAAAACTGAAATATTTTTAACTGAAACTATCAGGGATTTTGCCGAATACGAGTTTCACTTTCATCCCGATAATACTGTTGAGTTTTTCGGGGACACATATTTTTGGTATTCGATAGACAGCAGTAGAATTATAATCGTTCAATTTTGGGGGAGCGATGCGTCAGAATCAAGTAATTATGAAGTATTGGAACTTCATCTTTCGAAAATACGTGACAATGAATATCTAGCTTTACTTCAAGATCTGTTCGACTTCCCTTTGATTTGGGTCGACGCCGGAATACTTCGGTGTAACAATTTAGATTAGAAATCGTCCTGTTCTACTACATAGGCAACCCTGCCGATTGCCAGAATTTCACCTGTTTCCAGATCGACAATGCGGGCGCTGATTCTGTAACGCGTTTCCTCCCAGAAAGCATCCGCTTCCGAAGTGTAAGAGGTAACGACGACAATCTCCGCCCCCAGCAATTTTCCGAGTTCCGAAGCGGAAACTTCTTCAACCATTCCGCTGTTATTAAAGGTATACTCTTCGAGAAGACCCGCTATCCGCTCCCGTTCGAGTAGAGAAAACAATTCAGGGTTGAATATTTCGCTCTGCAGGGTCCCCGAAATTTTCTTTCCTAAAGGTGTCTTCGTGCCTTCCTCGTCGACACAGTCGAGAATGGCCAGCCGCCTCTTATCCGGCCCGGTTGTTTCCATAATTTCATGAGTATCTTCGTAGCTGGTTTGAAGCTGCCGCGACAAGTCTTCCATTGCTTCGGAGATGTCATAGTAGTCGTAACTGTCATCCCCCGGTTCACCGCTGCTGACGCAGGAAACGAACAGCGTACATAACATGATAAGTAACACTACGATGCCGGTAATACCGCTTTTTTTCATTCTTATTTTCCTCATTCTGGAAGTGTATAAAAATCCCGCGTATCGTGCAATAGAGAAAACTCTCCGTCTTCCCAGAGGTAGTAGGCGGTCCGTTTTTTTTGTAAAAGCCGTCGGCTGCATTGCCGGCGTATACGTTTTTCAGCAAGGCCTAATTAAAACAAGATTCTTACATTCAATCCATAATGGTCCGATCCGGGAACTTTGAATCGTTTACTGCTATTACAAAACATGGAATTTTTGCAGTATACTAAATCAATTGGAATCCTGAGCGGCCATATTTGGGTCGGAAATGTATTCTCCGGAAATATCTTATAGAGTTTATAATTGTGTGTGCGGGTTCGATTCAGCAGCAAATTGTTCCATGGGACAGCATTAAAGTCACCAATAACTATTTCGGGTAATGAATTATTTGTTTTTTTGAATATCCGGTTTATCTGGGCGTACTGCTTTGTTTTTAAAGCAGAAGACATAGGAGGAATGGTATGTACAAATATTAAACGGTACGTTTTATTGACTACTATTTTTATATACGTACCGCTTGAAGTGGAAAGGATTTCTTCAATTGAAAAAGGTTTCTTTGAAATAATGCCGATTCCGAATGGATGGTTTTCCGGATTAAAAAACGTAAAAGGATAGTTATAGTTACTCTCAATGTATTCCTGCATAGCTGAATTGAATTCGTTTATTAAAATTATTTCAGAATTATCGCTAAATAAGGTATCAACCGCGGACTTATATAGAGCATTATTAACGTTGACGTTTGCATAGGTAACTGTATCTTTCTGAAGTTTATCTACATCATATTTGATTCCGGTTCTTCCCGCAGAAAATAAGAATCAATATATACAAGCAGAACCATACGACAGCTATTATTAATTGCACGATATTAGATTTTTTCATAAAAACATATCATCACTCATATTTTACCGGAACAGCAAAGAGCACTATACACTGCTATGGCTATAAAATCCCAGTGCCCTCCGCACCG
>CAZSGZ010000321.1:0-3984 GCA_964606455.1 uncultured Spirochaetales bacterium | reverse complement strand
ATCACGCCTGCGGGTCGCACCGGAATCGGTGAAGCGGCTTGCGGGCAAACTCCGACAGATATTCCGGATGGCGCGGGGATGGAGTCCGGGCAGACTTATCGAGCGGCTGACACCGATACTTCGTGGCTGGGGTAACTATTACCGGCTTACTGAGGTAAAAGCTGCGTTCATGAAACTCGACCAATGGATTCGCCGCCGTCTGCGCTGTATCTTGTGGCGACAGGCTAAACGGACGTTCACACGCGCCAGGATGCTCATGAAACGGGGTCTCCCCGAAGAACAGGCATGGCGTTCAGCGAACAATGGGCGGGGTCCATGGTGGAACGCCGGAGCGGCGCACATGAACCGAGCCTATCCCAAGCGCTACTTTGATCAGATTGGACTCTTTTCACTGTTGGATATGCTGCGACTGCATTGGAGTCGTTCATGAACCGCCGTATACGGAACCGTACGTACGGTGGTGTGAGAGGACGGCGGGGGTAACCCCGCCTCCTACTCGATCCGGCGAAAGCAGGCACCTTGGCAGGTCCCGCGTTTTTATGATACAACGGTGCAGTATGAGCCCATATCACGTAAACCATCTTAAGCAGCTCGAATCCGAGGGAATATACGTAATCCGGGAAGCAGCGGCGCAGTTCGAACGGCCGGTTATGCTTTTTTCCGGCGGAAAAGATTCAATTTGCATGGCCTGGCTCGCCCGCAAGGCATTCCATCCCGGAAAGGTCCCTTTTCCAATGATGCATATCGACACGGGGCATAATTTTCCGGAAACGCTGGAGTTTCGGGACCGGTTTATGGACGAAATCGGGGCCCGTATTATTGTGCGGACCGTACAGGAATCCATCGACAAGGGACGGGTCCGGGAGGAAACAGGCCCGAACGCAAGCAGAAACGCCCTGCAGACGGTAACCCTTTTAGATGCCGTTACCGAGTTTGGGTTCGACGCGGCCTTAGGCGGTGCCCGGCGGGACGAGGAAAAAGCCCGGGCAAAGGAACGGTTTTTTTCGTTCCGGAACGAATTCGGCGTATGGGACCCGAAAAATCAGCGTCCCGAATTATGGTTCCTGTTTAACGGACAAAAAAACCCCGGCGAACATTTCAGAGTATTTCCGCTGTCGAACTGGACCGAGCTCGACGTGTGGCAGTACATCCTGCGGGAAAACATTGAAATTCCTTCCCTCTATCTTTCCCACGGCAGGGAGATCGTCAGGCGGGACGGCGTAATTTTGGCCCGTTCCGAGTATCTAACCCTTCGTGACGGGGAGGAGTGGGAAACGGCCCGGGTGCGTTTTCGGACAATCGGAGACATGACCTGTACCGGCGGTGTCGAGTCTCCGGCCGATACCGTCGAGGACATCGTTCGGGAGATAGCCGCGGTACGGACTTCGGAACGGGGAGGGCGGGCGGACGACAAACGCTCCGAAGCGGCAATGGAAGACAGAAAAATACAGGGTTACTTTTAACAGGCGAAACACCATGAGTACATCGACGGAAGGGAAAAAGGCACAAACGTATATAGAACGGCAGATGCTCCGGTTTACCACCGCCGGCAGCGTGGATGACGGCAAGAGTACTCTCATCGGCCGTCTGCTCTACGACAGCAAAACCATATTCCAGGACCAAATAGAAGCCTTAGACAGAACACGGCAGCACCGGGGGGATGAGGAGATCAACCTTGCATACCTCCTCGACGGTCTGCGGGCGGAACGGGAACAGGGAATTACCATCGACGTGGCCTACCGTTATTTTTCCACGCCGAAGCGGAAATTTATTATCGCGGACACGCCGGGGCACGAGCAGTATACCCGGAATATGGTAACAGGAGCGTCAACCGCGGGCCTAGCCATCATTTTAGTCGACGCCCGGAACGGGCTGGTAGAGCAGTCTCGGCGGCACATGTTTATTGCATCGCTGTTAGGCATTCCACACATGGTAATTGCCGTTAATAAAATGGACTTAGTCGATTATTCGGAAGACGTTTTTACTCGGATTGTAAGCGACTTTATCGACTTTTCGGAAAAACTTGATGTGCATGACATGGTATTTATTCCCATCTCGGCCCTGAAAGGGGACAATGTGGTCCATCACGGGAACAGCATGCCGTGGTATGACGGTCCGACGGTGCTGTCCCATTTGGAAACGGTGACCATTGCTTCCGACCGAAACCTGGTCGACTTCCGTTTCCCGGTACAGTATGTGAACAGGCCCCATCAGGATTTTCGGGGTTTCGCCGGCCGGATTTTCTCCGGCACGATCTCTCAGGGTGAAGAAATATGCGTGCTCCCCTCACGGAAACGGAGCCGAGTAAAGGACATCGTTACTTATGAAGGAAGCCTGCCGGAGGCTTTCGAGTCTCAGTCGGTAACCCTTACGTTAGAGGATGAGGTCGATGTCAGCAGAGGGGACATGATTGTGCGCTCCCACAATCTTCCCGTTGTTTCCGACACATTGGAAGCGACAATATGCTGGATGGATGATGAAAAAGACCTGAATGTTGACACCCATTATATTCTGCAGCACACCACGAAGCTTGTGAAGTCCTACATTACCGAACTGCTTTACAAGATCAACGTCAATACCCTGCACCGGGAACAGCCCGGTTCGGTAGGCTTAAATGAAATTGCCCGAGTGGAGATAAAAACCGCCCAGCCGATCTTTTTCGACGAATACCGGAAAAACCGGGCAACCGGCAGTTTTATTTTAATCGATCCGGTTACCAATCGCACCGTAGCCGCGGGGATGATCAGAAACATATCCACGGCGGAGCATCCCGGTCCGGCGGCGGAAATACAGGCTGAAGTTCCCTACGAAACAATTAAATCGAAAAACATCACCTACGAAGAAAGCGACATTGAACGGAAGGACAGGGAGGCTAAAAACACCCACCGGGCGGTCTGTCTCTGGTTTACCGGTCTCTCCGGTTCCGGAAAGTCGACGGTGGCCCGTGGTCTCGAGCGGCGCTTATTCAGGGAGGGGAAACAGGTCTTCAGGCTTGACGGAGACAATGTCCGCCACGGCCTTTGCGCCGACTTGGGATTCAGTCCCGAGGACAGACGGCAAAACATCCGCCGGGTAGGTCACGCGGCCAGGCTTCTCTTCGATGCCGGGCAGATAGTACTCTGCAGTTTTATTTCACCCTATACCGAGGACAGGGATTTTGTCCGGGCGCTGTTCCCCGAGGGACGGTTTATAGAAGTGTATGTAAAATGCACCGTCGATATCTGTAAAAACAGGGACCCGAAAGGACTGTACCGGAAGGCCTTTGCAGGCGAAATTGCCAACTTTACCGGTGTTTCCGCGCCGTACGAAGTGCCGGAAGCAGCCGAAATTGTTATCGAAACGGACGAACAGTCGGAAGCGGAAAGTATCGCGGCGGTATTAGCGGCTATAACGGCGAAACTATAAATCGCGGTGCTTTACGACGGTGACGGCGGGATGTCGGACTTTCCTACAATGCGTTCAGGTCGTCCCGCGTATAGCTCGATAATTCTCCGTCGTCCATACATTCCCACACTGCCGTCTGGATTACACTGGTATCATAATAATCGAAGGTGTTCGGGTCTTTCGTGCTCAGGATGTTGATAATCTCTCCGATACAGCCGCCGGTGTAGACCGTTCCGAGCACAAACCCGTCTTCCTCTTCGGGAGCGCTTAAGCCGGAGTTCAGGCAGTAGGTGGGCAGGTCCTCGGTTACCGTAGCGCCTGCTCCGATGTTTATCGTTACATCGTAGACGATGATCATGTTCTGGGCGTCCCCGTTTTTACACCAGAAGGTGGAACCTGCCGTAAAGGTAACGGTAACGGCCTGGGATGAAGAGTTAAATAATTTGATAGTGATGGGATACGTGCTTACCTCCCAGCTTGCCGCGTTTCCCGTAATGGAGCTTACGGCAGTACCGTCGGGAAGCGTGATCGGCGTACCGTCGGTTATTTCATCGGGCAGGGTAGTGCCCGGTGTGTAACTGGAATCGTCATTCGCCGCAG
>CAZSGZ010000320.1:0-4014 GCA_964606455.1 uncultured Spirochaetales bacterium | reverse complement strand
TGAGCTGCCCAAATGGTGTTGGCAACATGCTCATCGCTCAGGCTAAACCCGTCGTCATCGCGGTCAGCCTGCAGCAGCGTCAACAACGAAATCGCTCGAGACATCGCACAGTTGACCGCGTCGGCCGTCACGCGCTCGGGCTTGATCTCCATCGCGTCTTCAGGCGTGTCGGCCTTGCGAGACTCGGCTTCGTAGCGGAGTTTGGCGAACAATTCGTTGAGGTTTTTCATGCGGCAGCCTCCACGATCAGCTTGCGAACCGCAGAGACGCGCCACTTCAAGTTGTACCCGGTCTTACTGCCCTTGGTCCAAGCATGACGGACGCACAAGCCACGGCCGCGCTCAGTGGGCACCCATTTCCCGTTGGACTTCACCTGCAGACCAGCATCACGCAAGCGCTCGTTGGCGATCCTGCCGTCTTTCAGGCCGATCCGCCGCGCCAGGTCTTCAGGCTCCAACATCTCGTCTTCGTCTGGGATGTTCTGCTGTGCAGGAGCTGCCAGCAACAGCGGCTCGTAGTCGACACCGACCAGAGAGCGCACCGCTTTGACGGCTTCTTGCTCGCCAATGTGGCCCGGCACCTTCAACAGCGCCGCCGCCGACAACCGGGACTGCATGACCGAGACCGCGGTCTGCTCCTTCTCAGCAATCGCGCCGATCGCTACCTGTGTGGCCTGCCCGGACTCGAGAGCTTCTAGGCGTTTGATAATCCGCATGCGGGGAACGGGGTCGTAGCCTGCGACCAGACACATGGTCGTATCGCGGTCGAGGCTGTACATCTGCCGCGCCTTGCCTTGGGGGTCTATGTAAGTGTCTGTTTCACAATGCCACCTCAAATCTGAGGCGGCATCTAGCCGCTGGATCATCGCCTTGATGTCACGCATAACGTTGTCGTGACGCTTGCCAGTCAGCTCGGCGATCTCGCGGGAGGTCATAGACGCGGCTTGCGCGCCAGGAAGGAGGGAGAGTGTCATCTGGAAGACCCTGATTTGCTGCTACACATGAAAGCCCCGAAGGGCGGCCAGGAGGGTAGCAACGGCTCAAGGAGACCGCCTTGCGCTTTTCCGGACGGACCGGTGTTGTATGACACAAGACTCCCGGCCATAAGACTCGGGCACAAAAAAACCGCATGTCTGTCGGGTGCGGGGTCCGCCTTGAGCGAGGTTGCTACGCCTCGCGCACTAAGCTAGCCCATCGCACCAGGAGCGTCAACCGCTACAACATCACACCATCCTTGTAGACCTTGAAGTCGTCCTTGGGCTCGGCAGGCTCGGCAGGGTGGCTTGGCTGGCGCGGCACGGTCGGTTCCAGCGGCCGATGCGCATCACGGATGCACTGCCTGTGTGCCTCAATCATGGCTGCCCTGGAGCCCTTCAGCGAGATTGTGACGTTGCCCGCATTGGTCTGTATCTGAGCGACGTTGTGATTGGCGAGCGCGTCGCGCGCCCGGTCGGAGATCATCAGGGCTGCAGCACCAACGCCGCTTTCAAACACGCGCTTATCGTCAACATAGTCACTGCTGAAGCAGGTTTTGTCGGTGCAGAATCCAATCTCGGCAACATCGGCATTGCCAATGATCACAAGCCCCGCCTGCGAGCACTGACCTGAATCGTCCGGCAAGAAACCGACCGCAATCGACACGCCGCTATCGGTCGGGTACGTGGCATTGGTGCCTTCAACGTACCAAGGTCCGTCCGCAGCAACCGCCCCGGTCGCCGCCATCATCGCAAGGGCCATCATCTGTTTTTTCATCGTTCACCTCGTCAACTGTGAAACGCATCACCGACCGCCAAACGCGGCCATCAACGCAACAAGCCCGCCGATCGATATGATATTGACCACGAAGAACATGATGACCATGAACGCGATCACCGCCGGCACTGACGCCAGCATGAACTTCAGCATCAGCCAGACCAGCCGCCAGAACCCGATATCGATGTCGGCAAGCACGACGCCATCGAGCCGATCGTCAGACTGCTGGAGTACAGCTGGCCGCGGCTTCAGAAACTTGCGCGGGTCGAAGATATCGCTGTCTTCGTAGCTCATCGTCACACCTCCTCGTTCAACAAATACCGCACGGCATGCTGATACTTCCAGTGCCGCTGCCAATCCTCGTCGGTCAACATCGGCAACCGGTCGAGGTTCATGTTGCCCCGCAAGTCCGCGAGCTTCACCGTCCGCGCGATCGGGTTGCGCTTCACTTGGTCGAGATAGTCCTCATAGACGCATGGCTTAACCTTGGTCACCGCCACCACCGCGTCGACAACTGCGTGCGGCATGCCTGCATCGATTAAATCCGCCCCGGTCAACGGGCTGTCTTCAATCACATCATGCAACACGGCCGCGGCCCGCTCCATGTCGGTCGTCATCGCCGCCATGACCCGCAACGGATGCAGGATGTAAGGTGCGCCGGCTTTGTCGACTTGGCCCGCGTGGGCCTTCAGCGCAATAGCGATTGCCGCCTCTACATAGCTCATCTCGGTTTCCTCGTGCCAGCCGGGACCATCCCGACCACACCTAAAGCATAGCCGATAAATGTTGCATCGTGCAACATTCTTGCTAAACTATAGGTGTCGGACGAAACCACAGGAGAAAGAAGACGATGGCCAAACAGCTACTCATCCACAAGATGTTCATAAAGGTCACTGATGACGGGCGAACCATTGCGCGCGCACATCCACTGAACACCGGTCTATGGGCCGTCAAAACCCAAGGTCGCCCAACCAGGGTGACCAGTGAAAGCAACGCAAGAAACGCCATGCTGAGTGCCGCGATGGCGCTGGCGCTGACATAGCCACTGGAGACAGCGACATGACCAAGACCCGCACCCTCAGCACCGCAGCAGCCGCCGCTAAAGCCATCCGCAAGCAGCTCAAGGCCGCCGGCATCCCGGCTCGCGTCACCTCGGAGAACTTCAGCGGTGGTAACGCTGTGAACATCACCCTGACCAACAACCCGATGCCCGCCACAGTCGCCGCAGTGAGGCTCGAAACCGCCCAGTACCAGTACGGCAGCTTCGACAGCATGACCGACAGCTACGACTACACCAATCGCCGCGATGACATCCCACAGGTTCGCTACCTCTCGGTCGACGTCGAGTTCACGGCCGACATGGAGCAGATCGCATGGGATTACTTGCGCGGCATCGAAGCCGGCTGGAGCCACTGCCCCGAGCGCTACAGCGACCTCCGGCACACCGACTGCAACAGCGATCGCCCCAACGACTGGGCACAGAATGCCGTGCTCCGCGTCCTGATCGGCGAATACGACCGTCGCCTGTGTGGCTCGTCCTTCTGGGCTGCCTTCAAACCTCGTCAACGTGCCGCTTAGGAGATCAGCATGACCAAGTACCGCCCCAACCAGATCAGCAGCGGTATCAGCGCGCCGCGCGAGCCCATGGCCTACGCGACCGCCTTCGGCACCACCGGCCTGTGCCTACCCGAGACCTATTTAATGTCTTTCGGCCCGGCCACGTCGAACAGCTCCCATCCCATGGGCTTCAACTCTTACTTCGACTGCGGTCGCCGCGATGCCGCGGTGCTTCAGTCGGCCCGGTCACTTTAGCAATCTGCACAACTGGAGCATAAGACATGGCCATACCAGCCCACACCCAAGCCGCCCTGGACCGCTACGTCGAGCGCCGCTGTCGCCCTGGCAGCTTCCTGCGCGCCGTCATCGCCAACGACCTGACCGGCGCTGTGCTGCTCGCCGATAGCGAGAACCGCAAGGCCCTGATCGAGATCACTGAGGCTGTCTGGCAACAGGTGCCGCCGGTTGCCCGCGGCAGCAAAACCGCCGTCGACCTGTGGTGTGGCTGGCTGACCTGGCCGAACACCGACAAACAACCCCTCACCGCCGACTGAACATCCCACAGCCAGGATCACGCTCGCGCACACGGAAGTGCCGCTCCTCGCACTGCCCGCCCTCACCGAAGAATCGACAGGCCCCGCAGGTTCCGTTCGGCATCTCATGCCCGGTCAGTTGCTGCTGGACCGCCTCCACCGGGTCTGTCGCA
>CAZSGZ010000319.1:0-4041 GCA_964606455.1 uncultured Spirochaetales bacterium | reverse complement strand
CCGGCGGCTGCTCCCGCTATACCGCGGCGGTAAATTGGAAAGCCAGGGACGCTTCAACCGGCTTGCAGAAGAGGAAACCCTGCAGCAGATCGACGCCGATCTCGGTAAGGATTTCCTGCTGTTCCTTCGTTTCAATGCCCTCGGCGCACACCTCCAAGTCCAGTTCGTGGCCGAGCCGGGTTATCCACCGCACCAGCTGTTCGTCCTTTTTGCTGCGGGCAATGTTTCGTATAAAGCTCATATCAATTTTCAGCTGGTCCGCCGGCACGAGGCGGATATTCCCAAGGGAGGAATACCCGGTCCCGAAATCGTCCAGGGCAATCCGTATACCTAACGCGCGGAAATCGTTCAGCGTTTTTATCGATGTGCTCCAGTTCCGCATGACCGCGTGTTCGGTAACTTCCAGCACCAGCCTGCGGGGATCGAAATGCGTCATCTTAATAATTTTCTGAAACTCCGGGACCAAATCCACATACGTCAGCTGCTCCGCCGACAAATTTATTCCCACACTGATGTTTCCGTCCAGCTTTTTCATGCTTTCAAATATAAGCAGGGAGTGCTCCAACACCCATCTTCCAATGGGAACAATAAGACCGCTCTCCTCCGCCACCGGTATAAACCGGGAGGGCGACACAACGCCCAGTTCCGGGTCGGACCAGCGGAGCAGCGCCTCCGCGGAGGTCATTTTCAGGGTCCGGGTATTCACCTGGGGCTGAAACACCACCGACAAAAGGTTTGCCTGCAGGGCCCGGGGCAGGCGGCCGCCGACACTGACGTGTTCGCTGGCCTTCCATCCCATAACATCGGTAAAAAGTGAATAGCGGCCTTTACCCGCCCGTTTCGCCGCGTACATCGCCGCGTCGGCGTTCTGCAAGAGTATGGTCGCGTCGGTACCGTGGTCGGGATAAACCGCTACGCCGATACTGGCGCCTAGAAAAATTTCCCGCTCGCTCAGCCCGAAGGTCTGACGCAGGAGAGACGTCAAACTTTGGGCCACCCGGAGGATATCATCCGGACCGGCCAAATCCAGACACAACAGGACGAATTCATCACCGCCGATCCGGAACAGTCTGTCGGTTTTCCGGACAACACGGTGCATTCTGTCCGCGACCCTCCGCAGGATCTCGTCCCCCGCCTGGTGCCCCATGGTGTCGTTTACGTGCTTGAAATTATCCAGATCTATAAACAGCAGCGACAGCGCGCGTCCGGAACGTTGGGCCCTGGAAATTTCATCCGTCAGGTTCCGGTGCAGGGCAATCCTGTTCGGTAGCCCCGTAACCGGGTCCTCCTCTACCATCAGCTCCAGCCGTTCGTTCGCGGCAGCCAGATTTTCACTCAGCTCCCGCTCTTGTTCCAAGGCCGTGGTAAACCGGAGGGCCAGGGAAAATGTCTGAATACCGACAAATAAAATGCCGGCGTAATCGGCCAGAGGGAACAATCCAAAAATACCCATGTAGTAAAACGCATCGTGGGCAGCGATCAGCCCCGCGGCGACAATACCAATGAATACCGGCAGCGCGTGCGGTTTCTTCCGCCGCAGCCCGATTACCGCCTGCACCGAAAACCATACGGCAGCGGCGACAAACAGCCCCTGGCCGATGCGGACGGCAAATGTCATCCAAAACACGGGTCCGAAAAGCGATACCAGGGCCAACACGCCGTTTGCTCCGATGTACAATCGAAGCGGCCATTTCGGCGGCTCCCGTTCCAGCAGTTTCCCTAAAAAAAGAACAAAACTAACGACAAGTACATAAAACGAAATGTACTCCAAACGGAGAAAAACGACCCAGGGAACTGAAGGAAAGAGGCTGTTCCAAAAAATAGAATTGTTGCACCCGGAGTTGACGGCAAGGGCCAGGCACACCAGGGCAAACCAGGCCAGAAGACGCTCTTTCCGCTGCAGCAGATACATGAGGCCGTGATAAATTCCAATAAAAAGAAAGGCGCCGATAACGATCCAGTCCCGCAGGGCCCGGCGCCGTTCCCGAACTTGCATGTTTTCGGCAGTTCCCACTACCACGCTGCTCCGCAGGCCCCCGACGGCATGGGAATGATTCGCTACTTCTATACGGACATCGAAACGTCCGTTTTTCTCAGGCGGCAGGAGGTATGTTTTCGGATACCATTGCGGTTTATGCTCCCGCGGGTCCGCCGCGGGCGTCCCCACCCCTCCGAGCAGGGTCCCGTTTACAAAAAGCCGGTAGGCGGTAGGGACAAACCCGATCCGAAGGGCCAACCCTCCCTCCGGCGGGTCCGTAACCCGCAACAGTTTTCGGTAGGTAGCAAAACCCCGCCGGGCCACGGTGTCCCCGTTCCATCCCGCCGGAACTTCGAAGAGCACCGGCTCCGGAAGCTCCCGCTCCCTTCCCAGAAACCGGCCCGGGTACAGCTCCCAGGTGCCGTGAAGGGTAACGGCCCCGCCGTTTTCCATCTCCCGGCCGGACACTTCCCGTACCGGTGCCGCCTGCTCCGCGGACACTGCTGCACATATATACAAGAGAAAGAGGAAAAAAAATGATAGTCTGGATAGACCAGCCATCCGTAACAATCCGCAGCCTCACTACAGTTTTGTCTGCGACACACCCGTATGGTACGTAACATGAGTCACCGTGTCAAGAAAGTAAAAAAAATGTCGTTTTTATTGACAAAAAGAAACATCAGCGCTATATTACCTTTAATGGTTATTAGAGGACAATAAAGGTTATTTATGGACATTGATGATATTCTGACCCTTTCGGAAGCAGCAGACTATTTGAAAATTGCAGAAAAGACCCTCCTCCGGATGATTCACCGGAAAGAAGTCCCGGCGGCAAAGGTGGGGAACCAATACCGCTTTCTCCGTAACGTTTTGGAGGATTGGCTTATCTCGAAAATGAAGGTGCTCCCCTCTAACGATGTTACCCGGCTTATTGAAAAGCAGGGTGAACTTCTCGCCGTTTGGCGGCTCTTAGATGAAACAATGGTTATTCCCGACCTGCCGGGCTCTTCAAAGGAGGAGGTCCTCGAGCAGTTGACCCTCCCCCTTGCGGAGGCGGGGCTGCTCGAACATGCGGAGGGGTATACCAGGAAACTTCTCGATAGAGAAGAGATGATATCGACGGCGGTTGAAAACGGAGTTGCCCTTCCCCACCTGCGGAAACCGGAGGAAAACCCTTCCGGGAGGCCCGTTATCGTTATTGGCCGCAGCCGGCAAGGCATTGACTTCGGCGCTCCCGACGGACAAAAAACAAAACTGTTTTTTCTGCTTTGCACCGACAGCGAGGTAGTCCACCTCCGGGTCCTCTCCCTTCTCGCCCGTATTTTAAAAATACCCGGGCTGCTGTCCTCGCTGTTAGAGGCGGAAACAGCCGAAGAAATTATATCGTTAATCCATGCGGCGGAAACCCGCATGGCAGGAGGAATAAAATGAGTCTCGCTGAAAAGATAAAGGAGAATTACATCCTGCTCGACCGGACGGAATCGACAAAGGAGGAAGTACTTGCCGCAATCGCATCGGCCGCTGCCGCCTGCAAGGAGCTCTCCGCGTACAAGGAAAAAGAAATTCGGAAAGCCCTGGAGGACAGGGAAAAAATCGGAACAACCGGCTTCGGCGGCGGTATTGCAATCCCCCACTGCAGCCTTGAAAATGCGGAAGATTTTGTCGTGGGTGTGTATGTCCATCCCCGGGGTGTAGATTTTAATGCCCTTGACGGAAAGCCCGTGCGGGTAATGTTTTTTATCATCGGGCCCGCAAAGGAACGAAATACCCACATCCTTCTTCTGTCGTCGGTATCGAAAATACTGCAGCAGGAAGCGTCCCGGAACGACCTGCTTCAGGCCCGGACACCTGCCGGCGTGTTGACGGTCATCGGGAAACACAGCAGAGAAACCGAAGAAACAACGAGTGAAGAAAAAAGCATGTTTCATGTAATCGTTCAGCGTGAAGATCTCTTTGAAGACATTCTGCAGATTTTTTCTTCCGTCCCGGACAGTTCCGTATCGGTCATTGAAACATACAACGCCGGAAAATATTTAAACCGCCTTCCGCTGTTTTCCGCCCTC
>CAZSGZ010000318.1:0-4048 GCA_964606455.1 uncultured Spirochaetales bacterium | reverse complement strand
CTTACATTTTATTAGTATAACTGTAAATAAAAAAAAGTCAAACCACAGTCTACTTGTCTCCTCGCACCAATACATCCAGCAAAACCGCAAAAAGAAGAATCGATCCCATGGCGGCCTGCTGCCAATACACGGAGACCCCCAGTAAATTAAATGCATTACGGACAAGTGCCATGAGCAGGACCCCGAGAAACGCTCCGAGGACCGTCCCCTCCCCTCCCGCCAGGGAGCAGCCGCCGATAACACAGGCGGTAACGACACGCATTTCAAGTCCGCCCCCCGCGGCGGATTGCGCGCCGCCCATTCTCGATGCCATCAGTATACCGGCCAGGGCGGCAAGCACACCTGAAATGACGTAGGCGAGCCATTTCAGCATATCCACCCTAATTCCAGATAGTCTCGCGGATTCTTCATTACCGCCGATAAAATAATATTGCCTGAAAAATACCGATTTTCTAAAAAATATCTCCGCTATGAGTACCAAAAACAGCATGATAAATACGGGGGTCTGTATACCCCAAAATTGCTTTTGCGCGATGATATTGAAATTATCCGGCAGGAGGGGAATACCCAAACCCTTTGTTATGACGTAAATTACTCCACGAATGATCTGCATCATTGCAAGGGTTGTAATTAGAGGATTAACCCGAAGTTTTGTAATAATATAGCCGTTGATAAATCCGACAAAAGCTCCGGCCAGTAACCCGATTGCAAAGGCCGCGAAAACTCCGGTACCCAGGATCAGCATTTTCCCCGCCATCACACCGCCGAAACCGACAACCGAACCTACGGACAGGTCAAATCCTCCGGATATGAGAAGCAGAGTCATCCCGATGGCTACCATAGTATCGAACGAGGCCCCCATCAACACCGCTATCAAATTCCTGGAATTGAGGAAATGGGGAGATAAAAACATCAACAAAACTACGATAACTATATTAACAAATAAGAGCGGCAATTCCCTGAACCTAAAAATCCTGCTCATCAAGCTGTCGTTTATCATTTTAGTCTCTTCCATTAACATACTCCTTTTCGGTTATCCCTCTGTTGATAGCTAAAGAAATTTTGTGATTATCAAAGTTCTCACTGGAAAACGTTTCCGTTATTACCCCGTTCACAAACACGTAAATTTTATCACTCATGTTGATAACCTCATCGAGTTCGGAGGACACCAGCAAAATACCAACCCCTTTTCCGGCCTGCTCCCGTAAAATTTCATGAATATCCACCTTCGAACCGATATCGATCCCTCTAGTGGGGTCCACCGCGATAAGGATAGAAGGTTCGGCAGCCAGACATTTGGATACGAGAATTTTTTGCTGGTTTCCCCCGCTTAAGTATTTGATCTTCTCATTATAACCGGAGACCTTGATTCTGAGTAAATTGATAAAATGCGTTACTACATCCGCAATTTTACCGTTGTGTAAAAATCGGGACTTAGACACTTTTCGCAAAACCCCGCTGATAATGTTATTCCTCACCGAGTCCCGCAGAAATAACCCCGCTACTTTCCTGTTTTCAGGAATAAACCCTATATTCTCCCGCCGGGCACGCACCGGAGAGTTTAGCGCGATTTCTCTTCCATTCAGTATAATTTTTCCGGAGTATTTCTTCGATAATCCGAAAAGGGTCCTGCATACTTCCACCTTTCCCGAGCCGACTAAGCCGACAAATCCGATTATCTCCCCCTTTTTCAGAGTAAAAGAGACATTTCTAAAATTTTTGTTATCGGAAAGATTTTTTGTTTCAAGCAGCACGCCGGCGGATTTTTTTGTCTCTTCTCCGCTTCCAAAAAAATCTTGTATATTTTTATTTAACATTTTTCTAATGAGATCATCTTTTGTTACATCTTTAGTTTTCAGGATATCGACTTTTTTGCCGTCCCGCAAAACCATGATGTTGTCCGTTATTCTGAACACCTCGTCCAGATAATGAGATATGTATATAATAGAAAAATCATTTTTCTTCAGTTCCTCGATCAAGTTAAATAAGTTCTCGACTTCCGACTTTTCCAAGGAGGAGGTCGGTTCATCCATAATTAATAATTTGGGACCTGAAGAGACCGCCTTCAATATTTCCACTATCTGCATGTTCCCGATTGAGAGCCTCTCGACTATATCGTGTGCTCTTATCCCGACTTTAAATTTCTTGATAAGCCCGTCGGTCTTTTCGTACAGTTTTTTCTTATCGACAAAACCGAGCTTGCCGGAAGGAATTTTACCGATAAAAATGTTTTCAGCTACGCTTAAATTTTTCGTTAAACTCAGTTCCTGAAAAACGATATTTATTCCCAAGTTTTTGGCAAACGTTATGTTTTTTATGTTGACGGCGGAACCGTCAATTTTAATGTTCCCTTCGTCCGGCTTGTAAACTCCGGTCAGAATCTTAACCAGCGTACTTTTTCCGGCCCCGTTCTCACCTACTAATCCTAATACTTCTCCGTAATCGATACTGAAATTGATTCCATCTAACACTTTGATGGAAAAAAAAGATTTTGAAATATGTTCGGCTTCTAATAGTTTGTTGTTCATAGACTACTCATTGACGCACAGTATAAAGTAAGGGCGGAACGCGGACGGTCCCGCCCTGTATATATCATACTATTAGTGATAGAAATATTTTGCGTTATCCCTCGTAATAGCTATCGTTCCGGTATCGATGTATCCCGGAAGGGAAACAATACCGGCAGCCTTGTCATCCTGTGTAATAGGTACGGGGCCGTGGTTGAAATAGTACAGGAGCTTAACCCCGAGATAGCTCATAAGGGCGCTCTTCTGTGCTACCGATGCATAGATAACACCGTCTTCGATGGCCTTCAGGGTGGTATCGTTCCGGTCCATGGCCACGATAATAACATCCCCTACCATATTCATCTCTTTGACGGCAATGGCGGCACCGTTGCCTCCGGTCTGTTCGACTCCGGCAATACCTACCAGGTCGGGATTTGCCTGGAGGGCGGCTTTCACTCCGTCAACGGTTTTCTGTTCATCCGCTCCGCAGTCAATAACCTGAACCAGTTCGATTCCAGGATAATTTTCCGCGAGTTCATCCTTGAAGCCCTGGCTTCGTTCATCCAGGTTTGTCTGTCCGATAACGGTGATCAGGGCCACTTTCCCTTTGCCTCCCACCGCGTCGCCCAACAATTTTCCGCTCTGCCGTCCCGCGTTGTAGTTTCCGGTCCCGATAAATGTGTATCTGTTTGATGTTGCCGTATCCGCATCCAGGGTAATGACCGGTATCCCGGCGTCAATAGCCATGTTGATGGCAGGTGCCAGCTCTTCCACAAATCCGATAATTACCATACCGGCGGGGTCTTCACCTATTTGCTGCTCTATGGTGTTCATCAAACCTTCCATATCGTAGCCCTGAGGCCCTAAGTATTTCGTTTTAATGCCCAGCTCTTTTTCAGCGGCCTCCAGTCCGACCCGGTGATCGATAAAATAGGGTACTTCCACAACCGCACCGATCCAGACATAGGTCTCGTCTTTTCCGGCCGGCGTTACCTTCCAGTCTCCGAAGTCATACGGATCGGCCTTGTGATAAAAATATTTCGCATTGTCCTTCGTGATGGCAAGCGTTCCCGTATCGATATAATTCGGCATAGCAACGATACCCGCGGCTTTGTCATCTTGAGTAATCGAGACCGCATTATTGTTGAGTCCCTCCATGAGCATAATTCCCAGGTAACTCATGAGAGCGCTCTTCTGTGCTACCGACGCGTAAATAATTCCGTCTTCGATGGCCTTCAGGGTGGTATCGTTCCGGTCCATGGCCACGATAATCACATCTCCCGCCATATTCATCTCTTTGACCGCAATAGCCGCACCGTTGCCTCCGGTCTGTTCAACTCCGGCGATTCCCGCTAAATCTGGATTTGCCTGCAGCGCCGCCTTCACGCCGTCGACGGTCTTCTGTTCATCCGCACCGCAGTCGATAACCTGAACCAGTTCGATTCCAGGATAATTTTCCGCCAGTTCATCCTTGAAGCCCTGGCTTCGTTCGTCCAAGTTTGTCTGTCCGATAACGGTAATCAGAGCCACTTTCCCTTTTC
>CAZSGZ010000317.1:0-4049 GCA_964606455.1 uncultured Spirochaetales bacterium | reverse complement strand
TGCGGCCGTCCCCGGCGGGAATACCGCCGGGGGGGGGGAGACTGCTGTAATTGGTTCGGAAAAGGCTATTCTTTATAGGGTTTATGGCAGAGCCACCAGTCGAAGCATTCGATGCTCTTGTCGGCAAGGCGCTCTTTTGCTGTTTTCTCGTCCTTCGCGGGAGGAACGATAATTCTGTCTCCAATGAGCTCGTTGTCCGGCCACCCGGCGGGTACGGCACCCTGCTTGTCGGATATTTTCAGGACTTTTACCGCGCGTACGATTTCGTCCATGTTTCTTCCCACTTCCTGAGGATAGTACATAACAAGACGTACTTTTCCCTTATCGTCGACGATAAAAACCGCCCGGACCGTGTTGGTCCCTTTCCCCGGATGGAGCATCCCGAGCTTGTTAGCTATCGTGTCGTTCGCGGCAACGATGGGGAACTTGATCTCTACGTCCAGTTTTTCCTTAATCCATTCCACCCACTTTATATGGGAAAATACCTGGTCGACCGACATGCCGATGAGCTTACAGTCCATTTTTTCGAACTCTTCGAACCGTTTCTGAAAGGCGACGAATTCGGTGGTACAGACCGGTGTAAAGTCCGCGGGATGACTGAACAGAACAAACCAAGTGCCTTTTAAATCACCGGGAATATCCATTTCACCATGGGTCGTCTGGACCTTCATTTCGGGAAAATCATCCCCCAGCAGGGGCATGTTCATTTTTTGTTCTTCCATTTGTTTCTCCTATTGCATGTAGTTTAACACTTTAATGATAATGCCACTCATTCCGAAAGTCAAACTATTAATAGGGCGAAATTATCCAATTTGCGTCAGTTCTTTTACCTGAGCAAGTACCGACTCACTCGACGCGATGATGCTCCGCGTGCTCTCTTCTACACCGGCGGTAAGATCGTTCATTTCCTGCAGCGCCTGCAGCACCTGCTTTCCCCCGACATTCTGTTCATCCACGGCGTTCTTTATCGACATTTCCTGATCGTGCACGGTAGTTGTCAGTTCAGCCGCCTTTTCAAACCGGCGAAGAGCATCGGCGGAGGACGTTTCGACCTTTTCTATCGCGTCCTTAATTCCCGCGAGGACCGAGGAAATAGACCGCGCCTGCTCCGCGGACCCCTCGGCCAGTTTCCGGATTTCATCGGCAACAACGGCAAACCCCCGGCCCGCCTCACCGGCATGGGCTGCTTCAATTGAAGCATTCATGGAAAGCAGGTTCGTCCTTCCCGCGATCTCCTGAATAATGTCACTTGCCTCAACAAGCCCTTCGGAATTGGAAGCGATATTACCGATCGTCGCGGTCACTTCATCGAGTACCGTAACTCCGTCTTCGGATGCCTCCTGTAATTGTCGTACCGATTCGGCATTGGTTTCCAGCACTTTTGTTATTGAATGTATTTGGGCCACCATTTCTTCGACCGCCGCGGAAGATTCCACTACCGCCGCGGACATCTGCTGGGCCCGTCCGCTCAGTTCTTTCGTTTCGTTTAAGTTTTGCTGCATGTGCTCCGCGCTGCCTTCCGCGACCTCCCGGATTTTCAGCGAAACCTCTTCTTTGCTGCGGGCAAATTGTTTCAAGTCCGATTCCATATACTGCCGGCAGTTTTCCGGCCGATTAAGTCCGTTGACAATAGCGAACGCCATCTGCTCGCAGCTCTTGTATCCGCAGGCGCCGCAGTTTAAAAAATCCTCCGGTGCTTCCTTGTGGGTGCGCCGGTATACCTCTTCGAATTCGGCCTTACTTGGCTCCCTCAACGCCGCGCGGAAGGCTGCCGAACGGTCCTGATACGTCCGGCCGTACAGGTCCGGTTTCCAGTACTTCTCCAGCAGCTTTTCGATTTTACGCGCATACCGCTTTTTAGCGGCCGGGGCAGCAGGCTCACCTTTCGGGGCATATTTTTTCCGCATGTCCTTTGCCCGTCTTTCTACGGCCCCCTCGACAACATCCGGATGTTTCCCCCGATTATCGGTCCCGGGCCCTCCGTTGCACCCCATTTCACAATTCAGACAATCCACGAGCAGCGGCAGCGACGCGTTTTTGTCCCGCATCGCTTCCGTCATATGCGCAAGGTAATGATAGATTTCCGGCTGTCCTTCGATTTTCCGGGTAATCTCATAGGCATTCGGAAGGTGCCGCTCCACCGTCCGCATAAGCCCGCCGGGAGAGGAGAACAATACCGCCCTCTCCGCCGGCTGGTTGTCGTACTCCTTTTGAGGAAAACCGGAAAGGTCTATTGCATTGTCCCTGATATACCGAGACAGCGCCTTCATGGTTACATTGTAGTCGCCGATACCGGTATCGTTAAACTCGCGTCGCTTGGAAATGCAGGGGGAAATAACTGCAAGACGATGGTCCCGGTACTGCCGGTAATACTCCCGGACCATCTTCATGGTATGCGTCATCGGACTGTCCGCGGGGGCCAGCAGGGGCAGCAGTTCCGGCCGATACACCTCGATAAAAGTTACCAGGGTGGGACACGGCTGGGCAATAACCATTTTCGGCGAGGCTGTCTGTATATAATGAAGATACGACTTTACCGTTAATTCCGCGCCGAAACTCACATCGAAAACCGCGTCCGTTCCGAGAGATTTCAGCCAGCCGTTGAATTCCAAGTGCTGATTCGGGAACTGCGCGGCCGCCGCCGGAGCAACTATCGCTACCATCGGCACTCCCTTCTTCAGATCCGCTAAAAATAAATCGCAGTCGTCCAGCGCCCGACGGGCATCGTGGGTGCATGCATCGACGCATTCTCCGCAGCCGATGCACAGGTTGTGGTTAACGGTAACATAGTCCCCGGAACCGTCATTGCACATCTTTACCGGGCATACACTGATGCATCTGTGACAATTTACACACTTATCCTCGTCCACCTCGATCAGCTGCTGTTGTTCTCCTCTTGTCTGCATCACTTTCCTCCGTTGCATTACAGGTGCATAGCAAATTGCAACTATACCTGATGGAAGCCTACTTTGTAAACATTAGTATAGCTGTCATTTCTTACAGGATTTTCACGTCCAGCAGGGTCGATAAGAAATCGACATTGAAACACCGTTTTCTCGCCGGCTCCCCGCCGCTGACGGAAGACTCTTCAATTACCAGAAAGTAGCTGCACGGCGGGATGTGGAGTAAGTTCCCGTCCTCCTTCTTCTGGAAAAGGCGCCTGCTTTTCAGTACTTTCTTCAGGGGATGACTTTTTCCTGCTTTCGGATCGTAATAATCTTCACCGTTTTTCTTCTCCCGGATTTCCAGGACCTTCCAAAGCCGCGGAACGCCGTCGCCGCCTGCCTCGACCACCTGCAGCGAAGCTCCCGCGGGGATGCGGATGTTTTTCCAATAGAGGTCCATCGTTAAACCGCCGGGCAGCGAATGGTAAACACCGGATTCGGAGTCCGCTTAAGCTCGATCGTGCCGTCGAGCTGCTCCACAAGTGCCGAAATAAGGCGGAGGCCTAAGGTAGCGGGGTGGGCCAGGTCGACGGATTCAGGAAAGGGTGCTCCGGAGTTGGAAACGGTCATACAGAACGTATCCGCTGCCGAGTCTTCAGCAAATGAAACGGAAAAAACTGCTTCGTACCCATCGGTAAAACCGTGCTTGATTGCGTTCGTTGCCATTTCGTTTAAAATTATCCCTAAGGGAACCGCTGTTTTCGTTGGTACCGATATGTCCGCTGTTTCGTTTACGATGCGCACCGGCTGGACGGTAAAACTGGAAAATACTGTTTGCAGCAGATCGAAAAAATAGCCGCGCAGATCGATGCGGAGAACCTGTTCCGTTTGATAGAGCTTTTCATGAATAATACGGATCGCGTCAATTTGGTTCCGCAGGTCCGACAAATCTGCCGGACCCTCGAGGGCAGACTCTTTCAGGCTGATAAGAGAGGTGACCATTAACAGGTTGTTCTTAACCCGGTGGTTCAGCTCCTTCATTAAATTGTCTTTTTCCTTAAGCGACTTTTGCAGCTCATAAGCCGTCCGCTTTAATTCCGTTACATCCCTCCCGATGCCGAAGGTGCCGATAATTTCTTTATTTTCATTTAGCAGCGGAAATTT
>CAZSGZ010000316.1:0-4080 GCA_964606455.1 uncultured Spirochaetales bacterium | reverse complement strand
GTGCTCTGTCACGGCAAGCATGGCGCAACGCTCGACTGCCAAGGCCAGCGCACCCCGGTCCGCTGGGAGCACCTGCTCGGCCACAAGGAGCGCGTCAGCTACCGCGCCCGCGTCATCGATCAGGGCGAGGACGGCATGGTGGTCGAAGACGACAGCGGCGAGCGGTCATTCCTTGCGGGCCAGCTGCCCGAGCCGGAACCGACTGAGCCGCCAACCGAGCCGCAAGACCAACCCCAGCAGGAGCCCGAGAATGCGCTCTATGACCAGTCGCTCGTTGAGCGCAAGCCACAATCGGAGTGGGACAAGATGAGTAAAGCCATGCCCGTGTTGTTTTTCCTCAAGGGCGGTCAGGACGACAAGCCTGGTCGTCAGGTCGCGTTTCACCACCATGCGACGGGCGAAAAGACCGTGGGTGAGATCGCCGCGACCGGCAAGGACGGCGTGACGGTTGAGGATGACGAGGGCCAAGAGCACCACGTTAAGCATGGTGACTATCATCCTCACGTTGGCGATGCGCCTGACAAGCCAGACGAGAAGCCAGACGAGAAGCCTACCGAGAAACCGAGCGACCAGTCAGACGAGGATGACAAGGACACCAAGCCAGCCGCCGACGAGGACAAAGCGCCTGAGCCCGATGACAGCAAGGACGAGGACGAGCAGAACGAGGATGAAGAGGATGACGACGACGAAAAGCCAGCGCTGCGCAAGTCCCTCCATACCGGCCGGCGCCAAGCAGCCGAAAAACCGCTGATCCTCATCTGGTAGCGGCAACGGCAACCATTGCGGTTGCCGTCAAAATGTCGCACTATGAGAAACCCTAGCAACATTGCTAGGGTTTTTTTATGCACGACCAACCCGAGCCGCCATGAGCCGACTACTGTTCGACCTGACCGACGCGCCGACCTGCTGCACCGACCATGCCCTGGAGGAGCTGCACAAGTCGCTCGCCGATGGCGGCGGCAGTGACATCTGGGCACCGCACCATGACCCGTTGATTGCGGGCCATATCGAAGCGGTCACCAGTCGGGGGCTAGCGATCCTCTCCGCGATCCGCGACCACGTGGCCGGCAACCCGCTGACCAAGTCGCTGTGGCGGCGCACACCGGAAGCGCTGAGCCTGGAAAAGCAACGGCTCGATGCCAAGCCGCGCGCGCTCTACACCTACGACGACTGGGTGGCGCTGATCGATTGGGCGCTGCAGACCTACCTGTCGGATGCCGTGGTGCAATCCGAGGCCGAGTATCTGGCCGTGCGGGCGACCTTCATCGGTGCCTTGCAGACATCGCTCGACCTGGACATGAGCGACGAGGCGTTGGCCAGGATCGCGGGCGTGACACCGACCACTCTGATCAGTGCTGCGGGCGTGATCGAGATCACCGGGCGGCGCGCGGCCGTGCTGCGCTTTGCCCAGTTGAGGGCGGCAGACCTGATCGTCGACCTGGGCGAGCAGGTGCGCAAGCAGCTCAAGGCGGCGGTGCTGCGCTACGAGGAGCGCATTTCCCTCGGCGAGCGGATCGCACCCAACACCCTCGAGCGCGAGCTATTCGACCAGTTCGACCTACTCAACCGTGACTGGCGGCGCATTGCCGTGACCGAGGTCGGTCGCAACGCCAACGAGGGGTTCATCGCATCGGTACCGCTCGGCTCAAAGGTCAAGCGCTTGGAGGTCTACGAGTCGGCCTGTGCCTTCTGCAAGAAGATCCACGGCATGGTCTTCACCGTGGTCTCCCCGGACAAGAAGGACAAGAACGGCTGGACCGAGGTCTGGTCCGGCAAGAGCAACGTCGGCCGATCGGCGAGCCCGAGAAAGCGGGTTGGGAATGAGTTGGTGGATCGGATGCCGGAGGAGCTTTGGTGGCCTGCAGCGGGCGTAATCCATCCGAGCTGCAGAGGTCGGTGGCTTGCGCTGAAGGAGCTACCCAAGGCTGACAAGCCGTTTGAGGACTGGGTGGCGGCTAAGCTCGCGGCGGCTCAGGACGAGATCAGGGTGTCGCAGCGCGAACAAAACGCGCAACAGTCGTGACAGCACAATAGGTCCATGAAAACCGACACGCAGACCGACATGATCCTGTTCAAAGCCGTTCCAGGCGGCGCCATGGGCGACCTGTTCTCTGAGATGGTCCCGGTGGCCGGTCACATGCGTGATGGTCATCCTGTACGACCGACCATGGCGACACGGCGCAAGCGGCGGCCAGAGCCTAAGCCAACGCCTAAGCCAGCGCCCACGGTCGACATGGAGCCCGAGAAGCTACCCGGCGCGGACAAGATCCCGAGCGTCGTGCACCTCGAGCAGCTGGAGGCGATGCCCGATGAGGTCATCATCGAAGAGGCGCTGATGCGACTGGACAAGCAGATGCGCAACCGGCGCGAGTCAGACGCCGTGATCAGCAGCCCGGAGGAGGTCAAGCGCTACCTCAAGCTGCGCTTTGCCAACCTGCCGCACGAGGTCTTTGCAGCGGTACTGATGGACAACCGCCATCGCGTGATCAAGGTCAGCGAGCTATTCAGAGGGACCGTTGATGGCGCAAGCGTCCATCCGCGCGAGGTGGTCAAGGAGGCGCTGCAGCACAACGCGGCCGCGGTGATCTTTGCGCACAACCATCCGAGCGGGCTTGCCGAGCCCAGCCAGGCCGACATCCGGATCACGGGCGTGCTGAAAACCGCGCTCGAGACGGTCGATATCCGCGTGCTCGATCATGTCATCGTCGGCGAAGGGCCGTCGACATCGCTGCAAGAGCGGGGGCTGATGTGACCTACGGGCAGCACGAGGAAAGCCTGACGCTCGGGTATGAGCGGGATGAGATTCCGCCTGAGTACGGCCGTGACGCTGATCCGCCGACGCCAGAGCCGGAGCAAGCCCCGCAAGCCGACGCGCCCGTCGTGCTCTTCATCGCCGACCAAATTTAGCAAAACGCGCAAGTCTTGAGACACGCTATGCAAGAGATGATCCTGTTCCTCAAGGCCCAGCGCAAAGGCGCGGCCGACAAGATGGGCGACCTGTTCGAGACCATGACCCATGTCGATGGCTCGGTCGATCAGGCGGGCCATGTCACCAAGCCGCACTGGCGTCGAGTCAAGAAGAAGGTCGTCAAGGTGAAGCCGGCAAAGCCTGCGGCGCAGCTGGACCTGTTTGGTGGTAAGCCGCCGAAGCCGGCGCCCGAAGAGCAAAAGGCGATCACTTTGACGCCAGAGCAGAGGAAGCAGCGAATCCTAGCGGCGATCGAATCCCGTGGCTGGTTCAAACAGGGTGTGTTCAAGAAAGAAGCCGCTGAACTGGAGCGCGAAGGGAAGATTACCGCGGGCGTGCGAACCTCCTCGGTGGGCGATCGAGAGGTCGTGTGGGTCAAGCCGAAGCCGGAGAAGCCAGCCGAACCGAAGCCGGCAGCGCAGCCAACCCAGCAAGAGCGCAAGCAACTGGAGCGGCGTCGGCAGTTCCTGCAAGACACCATCGAGACGCGACCGAAAGACCCGCGTGTACCCGAGTGGAAAGCCAAGATCGCCAAGATCGATGCCGCGATTGGTCCAGCCGAGAAGCCTGCGGATGCGGCGCCAGAGCAGCCTAAGCCCGTCGACCAGACCGGCTGGAGCGAGCACCACAAGGCCGCCTATGCGCTGCTGCAGGAGTACCAGCAGCGCCCATTGATGAGCGGCCGCGAGCTCGGCGCCTTCAAGCGCAGAGTGCATGCGCTCGCCAAGAAGACGCCCGAGACCGACGAGAAGGCGGTCATGGTGATCGAAAGCCTGTGGACCAAGCTGGTCGGTTCCGACTACGACCCCAAGCGCAAAGACCCTGAGTATGCCAAGCCTGACACTACTAAAAGCCCAGTATCGCGAGACCAAGCTGGACCTACTGCGGCGAAACCTGGGACTGCTGCCGCGGGAGTACCGGCGGATGTGGGTGGACCTGAAACAGCATCGACTGCGGGAGCGGCGGCGCGACGGTCGGATGCTGCGGTACCGGCGGCGGCAGGCGATGCGGAAGATCGACTTCGACCAGCCGATGTGGATGGTTCGGGTTCGGCGGGCGTTGTAGCGGGCGACGAGCCCAAAGAAGGCGACACTAAAACCGAAAACGGCATC
>CAZSGZ010000315.1:0-4082 GCA_964606455.1 uncultured Spirochaetales bacterium | reverse complement strand
TCCGGGGCACTACTGCTCCTGCGACCGGGGCTGGTCATTCCACCACCACGGGGGTGTTCTTCGTGCGGAAGTAACATCTAAGGACATGCTGTCCCAGGATACGACGCAGACTGCCGCCGCAGCAGAAGGTACATCGGAGGTGCTGAAACCGACGGGTGCCGAAGCCGGGGAGCAGATCCTTACGGTTGAGCACCTGAAGCATTACTATAAAACGCCCCGCAGGACCCTGCGGGCGGTGGATGATGTCGGGTTTTATCTTCAGAAAAACCATGTTGTCGGTATCGTCGGTGAATCGGGCTGCGGAAAGAGTACCACCGCCCTCTGTATTCAGGGTCTTTTAGAGCCGACGGCGGGAAAAATCATCTATAAAGAAAACAACATAGCCGTTGCCTGGAACAAACGGGACCGGAAAACACTGAAAGAGATTCAGATGGTTTTTCAGAATCCCGCCCGGAGCCTGAATCCTTCTTTCACGATCGAGCGTATTCTCTCGCGGCCTCTCAGAGTGCTGGCGAAAGTGACTGATCCGGCGGAACGGAGGAGGAAAATGGTGGATATCCTCTCGAAGGTGGGTTTGAGTGAAGATTATCTGTCCCGGAAACCGACGCAGCTGAGCGGAGGGGAACTGCAGCGCGTGGCGGTTGCCCGGGTGTTTATCGTTAATCCCGAACTGGTTATCTGCGACGAACCGACATCGGCCCTGGACGTTTCGGTCCAATCCGCGGTTCTGAACCTTCTGATCGATCTGCAGGGACAGACGGAGATATCATACCTGTTTATTTCCCATGACCTGCATGTAGTGAACTACATCAGCGATTTTATTATCGTCATGTATTTGGGCAAAGTCGCCGAGTTCGGTACCACTGCGGAAATTTTCAGTGCACCCAGCCATCCCTATACGGAGGCGCTTCTTTCGGCCATACCGGAAATGGAAGAGGATATCAAGAAGGAGACAATCCGCCTCGAAGGATCGGTCCCGAGTGTATCTAAAGAGATCCCCGGGTGCAGGTTTGCTTCGCGCTGCCCCCGAAAAGTCGGTGAGATCTGCGAAACCGTGGAGCCGCCTGCAATTGCAGTATCCGACATTCACTGGATTTACTGCCACATTCCGGCGGACGAACTTACTAGGCTGCAGAAATAGAAAACATCACGACGGCTTCTCTTTTGGATATGGGAGCAGTCGTGTTGTAAGCGTGTATGATAATAGCGCATCATGGTTGAGATTATCATACGGATATATAACGGAGGTTGGCATGGAAAACAACATCGATAGAATACCCTTTCTCGACGATGAGAATGTACGGTTAATTCACGATAAATCGGTTGAACTCTTGAGCAGTACCGGATACCGGTTCGCGGGATCCGACCGGGCTTTGGAAATCTTTAAACGGAACGGTTTCAAGACCGACGGCGACGTGGTCTTTTTCGACGAGGAGAAGATCGGAAAAGCAATTTCCACCGTTCCTTCTTCTTTTCGGGTGAGGGCTTTAAACCCCGAAAACGATTTTGAACTTGGTGACGGAAAATTCGGTTTCAGTAATAATGCCGCTCCCGCATTTATTCTCGATACCGACGGAACGAGGAGAGAGGCGGTTCGGGAGGATTACATCCGTTTTTTGAAGATCGCCCAGCAGCTGGATGCCATTAATCTGGTCCGGCCGATGTGGGACGTAAAGGACAAACCCGGCGGGCATTTTTCCTGGATGATCCGCTGGGGGCTGGAATATACCGACCGGGTCATCAGCGGCAGTTCCCTGGAAGATATTGAACTCGTTGCAATGGCATTCTGCCTCGATAAAAAGCGGATGCGTGAACAGGCCGCGGGGGGAGTTTCCCACATGATCGGCCTGTGCAGCCCCCGGTCGCCCCTCACGCTGGAAAGGGGAAACTGCGATTTCGTTATCGATCAGGCGGACTCGGGTTCGGTCTGTAAAATCAGCCCCGTTCCCATGGCGGGCATGACCGGACCGATTACCCTTCCCGGGCTCATTATCCTCCAGAATGCCGAAGTATTAGGTCCGATGGTCCTTTCCCAGCTCGTGAACCCCGGAGCTCCGGTGGTGTACGGCGTTCTCTCCACCCCGACGGACATGATGACGACCATAGCCCCGACTGCCGCGCCCGAGGTAACCGGTCCGATCATGCGGGCGGGCCTGCAGATGGCGAAGTTTTACGGCGTCCCCGCCCGGATGGATGCGGCAAACACCGATTCCTGCGTATGTGATTTTCAGGCCGGGGCGGAATCGGCTTTCCTCTTTGTCAATGCGGTACGCAGCGGTTCGAATATTATCGCCGGTCTCGGGAGTCTCGAAAGCCGGGGGATGGGGTCTCTGGAGAAGCTGGTTCTCGATGCGGAACTTGCGGAATATGTGAAGGCGATGCTTAAGCCCATGGAGTTTACCGAGGATACAATGGCGGTAGATCTGATCAAGGAGATGGGACGGGATGCCAATTATATCGTCAGCGATCATACTCTGAGGCATTTTAGAGAAGTATATCAGCCGAAAATTTTTCAGCGGAATTCCTACAGTGTGTGGAGTGAATCCGGAAAGAAAGATTCTCTCATGCTGGCATCGGAGCGCGTCCGGGGTCTGTTGGAATCGTATAAAAAACCGGATATTCTACCGCAATCTATTGTAAACGATATGGAAAAGTACATGCTTGAAAAGAGCGGCGGTCAATAGCCGCGCCGCCGGGAGGAAACAGATGCAGCAGGAACGGGACAGAGATATTCGCTATATTGAGGACAGGGGTAAAAACGGATACGGAATGGGGTTGGGAATTATACTCCTGGATATGACATTCCCGGGATTTCCCGGAGATGTCCGGAATCCTTCGGCCCACGGCTATCCTATTCAGTATGAAATAGCCGAGGGGCTCGACATCGAGACCCTCGTGCTTCATCCCGATGACCCGAAGAATCTCGAGGCTGTTATGAGGGCGGCGAAAAAACTGGAGCGGATGGGGTGTAAGGCGGTTCTGGCGGAGTGCGGGTATTTCGCTTGGTACCAGAAGGATATAGCCGCCGCCGTGGATATTCCCGTTTTTATGTCGAGTCTTCTGCAGGTACCCTGGGCGGGTCAGATTATAGGACCGGATAAAACAGTCGGCTTGTTTATGTCGATGAAAAAGAGTTTCCGTGATGAATATCTTGAACGGATCGGCATGCCCCCGGGGGTGAAGTATGTCGTCGGCGGTGCAATGGATGACGGAACATGTACGCAGTTTACCAAACTCTGGGGTTTCGATGAGAAACGGACCGAACCCGCGGGCGCGGATTATGCGACGGCTGAAAAAGAATTTATCAATGCCGGCATGAAGTTTTATACCGAGCACCCCGGCATGGGGGCAATGGTTTTGGAATGCACCGGCTTCCCGCCCTTTGCCCGGGCACTGCAGCGTGAAATCGGCATCCCGGTGTTCAGCTGGGGAACGCTGATGGATTTTGCCTATTCCGTTACGGTCCATCGAGATTATTACGGTCATATGTGAGAAAGAGAATGGTTACTGCGGATGTCCTACCGAAACTGGATACCTCTACTCTCGATCTTATCAATACTAAATCGGTGGAGCTTCTCGAAACCGTGGGTTTCCGCTTTGCCCGCTCCGACCGCGCCCTCGGTATTTTCAGGCGGCACGGATTTAAAACCGACGGCGATGTGCTTTTCTTCGATGAAAAACGGGTACGGTCTGCCCTTTCGGCTGTTCCGTCCCGCTTCCGGGTCCGGGCGCTCAATCCGGATAACGATTTCATACTAGGTGACGGGAGCCAGGTATTCAGCAACTGCGCCGCTCCCGCATTTACCCTGGGACCCGACGGAACGCGCCGGCTGGCGACAAAAGAAGATTATATCAAATTCCTAAAAGTAGTGGATCAGCTCGATGTCGTCAGTCTGGTCCGGCCGATGTGGGACGTGGGTGAAAAACCGGACGGGAAATTCGCCTGGATCATCCGCTGGGCCCTGGAATACACGGAAAAGGCGATCAGCGGCAGTTCCAATACCGACATATCCCTGGTGGCGGCGGCTTTCGGTTTGAAGAAAAAACAGATGCGGGAGGCCGCGGCGGAGGGAATTACCCAC
>CAZSGZ010000314.1:0-4102 GCA_964606455.1 uncultured Spirochaetales bacterium | reverse complement strand
TTTCCAGGCAAACACCGGTATCCCCTTCGGGTTCTCCGCTGTACCTCCGGTTTCCGGCCTTCCCACGACAACCGCCGCCGCGGCATGGTCCTGTGTTGAAAAAATATTGCAGCTTGCCCACCGGACATCCGCACCTAATTCAGTCAGGGTTTCAATTAAAACCGCGGTTTGAATAGTCATGTGCAGGGAACCGGTTATCCGGGCGTTTTTCAGCGGCTTGTCTTTTCCGTACTTTTCACGGATTGCCACTAATCCGGGCATTTCCTTTTCAGCTATTTCTATCTCTTTTCTGCCCCATTCGGCAAGAGAGATATCTTTTACGTTATAATCCATTGTAAACTCCTCATAAAGATACAAAAACTATACAAAGAATTACACCGGGATACAACAAGAATCAACTTTGCATCATTTTTTTCAACTAACCGTTGATATTTAATACGAATTTGCCCGATAAATAACCCGGACTTGCTTATACAGTCCGTCCCCTTCACTTTTTGTATCAATATCATCCATATCATTCAGTGCAGTATGGACCAGCCTCCGTTCAAAAGGGTTCATCGGTTCGAGGAGACGGGAACCCCGGCTTTTCCGGACCTGTTCCGCTGTTTTTCTGGCCATCCGCTGCAGAGCTTCCTCCCTTCTGCTTCTGTACCCTTCCGCGTCAACGATAACACGCTTGTCTTCTCCGATTTTTCCGGCATATACATTCGTTAACAGCTGCAAAGCATCAAGATTTTTTCCTTTTTTTCCGATTAAAATACCGGAACTGGAAGAATCAATATTAAGAATCAGTTTTTGTTCACTGTCTCCGATAATACTTACCGTACCGGAATAACCCATTTTTTCTATAACGGTTTCTAAAAACGAAATGATACTTTTTTGATCGTCATTGGTAATTTCGAGGCCCGCTTCTTCCATTTCCTCTGAAACGTGGACCCGTATTTTTACAGTCCCTTTTTTAAAAATAAGTCCTTTTTTGGAAGTTTCTACTATTTCAACATCAAATTCCTCTCTATCGATGCCAAGATCATCGATGGCCCTATCGATAGCCTCTTTTTCGGTTTTCCCTTCAAATTCTCTATACATCTATTTTCTCCTAATGACAGGTATTTTTTCATTTTTCTTCCTTCCGTTTTTTTATTTTGCTGATTGCCCACTGCTGAACTACCGTTAAGAGGTTCGTTACCGTCCAGTATAAAATCAATCCGGAGGGAGCATCGTAAAGCATAAAAAAGAACACAATCGGCAGAGCGTAGGTCATGATTTTCATATTACCCTGACTGGACGTACTGGGGGTCTGCATCAATTTACTCGAAATCAATTGGGTCCCGACAAACAATATCGGCAGGAGTCTGAGATCACTTCCAAGTAACGGAAGAGACGTAGGTGCAAAGTTCCATATTGATTCGGGAGATGAGAGGTCATTTATCCAGCCGGGAATAAAAACAGCACCCCGCAAGTCGAAATGGGAATTGAGAAGGCCGTACAGTGCAATAAAGATCGGCATTTGCAGTAACAGCGGAAGACAACCGCCTAAAGGACTGACTTTGTTTTTCTTGTACAGCGCCTGTATTTCCTGATTCATTTTTTGCGGATTATCTTTATATTTTTCCCGTATCTCCTGAATTTTCGGATTCAGTTCCTGCATCCTGCTGGTTGAATCGTAACTTTTCCGGGTTATCGGAAATACCACGATTTTTATTACAATGGTAAGGAGAATAATCGCCACACCGTAGTTCGGAATCAGCCGGTAAAACGCCAGAAGGATCCATTTCAGGATACTTTCGAGCCATCCAAGGATCTTGCTTCTGTCAATGGCCTTTTCCAAATCATAATCCCGAATCCCAAAAGCATTTTTATCGGGGTTATTGTACCGGGCCATCTCTTTTTTGAGATTTGGACCGGCATATATCCGGTAAATGTCCGTATTGTTGGAACTCTTAATAGCAGGCCGGGAAAGAAACATCTGCGATCCCACCGGCAGCCCGGAGAGAGCCATTTGATAAAAGGTAATCTCATAATTAGTAGCATCGGGAACAACGATAACTGAAAAATATTTCCCTGTTATTCCCGACCAGAGCGCCCGTTCTTCGAGATAACTGACGCCGTCTCTGGACATCCGCAAATTTTTCTTTTTCCCGTCGGAGTAATACACATACTTTCGAAAAGCCCTTCTTCCGTCGAGTTTTTCAAATTCAGGCCCTATCTGCGGACCAATCTGTAACGAATACGCCGTTCCTCTATCATTCAAATTCGGATACTCGTTCCTGCTGTTTTCAATGGTAACCTGCAGTTCGAACATGTATTCCCGAGGCATAAAAACGTAGCGTTTCTTCAGCGTGAAGATGTCTCCTTTTCCTCCGTTCTTTCCGGGTGCGTAAAACCTTCTGCTGAATTCGTAGGAATCAGGACCAACCTGGGTATATTCAAAGACCTCATCAACCGGTTCAACATTCGGCCGTCCGAAATGGATCTCAAAAGCGTCCATTTCAGATTCTCCGCGGAAAATCATATCCACCGGTTTTCCATTTTTCTCGAGATGTTCCTTCAGTTTAAGCGATCGTATTGTCCCGCCTTCGGTTGAAAAGGTGATTCTGTAAAATTCCGTTTCTTCTACAATTTCTCTATTTTCAAGATCTTCGTCGGAAGCAACCTGTTCTACTTCATCTTCTTGAACGGAAACTAACGCTGTCGGTCCCGCTTCAGTTTCTTCTTCCACGGCCGCGGTTTCGGGCGCTTCTTCCCGTACATCCTGTTCTATTATACCGCTTTCCTGTTTTCTATTTTCCGTTATCCTGCTCTGTATGAAAAAGCCGATAGTTATCACAACGACTGCAACAACAATTGCGAGCAATGTCTTCTTATCCATGAGTAACTCCTGATTTATTAATCAACAAATGGACCTGAGCCTTTCTTTGTTCAAAAGAATAATCACCGGGATAGAGGAAAAAGAGAAAATCATACCCTTTACTCTGAATCGACCCTTTCAATTCCCGATAAATTTCACGTATCCATCTTTTATTTTTATTTCTGGTAACGGCATTCCCGAACTTTCTCGTCAAGGTTACTGCGAAGCGGTTGTACGAATACTCATTGTCGGTCCAATACAGACGCGCGCCTTGGCAGGATTTTACCTTCCCGTTTGAAAAAATCCGCTGAAAGTCGCTACTTTTTTTTACACGCTCTTCTTTAGTAAGGCTTTTTTTCATCCGCTACGGAGAGTTTTCTTCGGCCTTTTCTCCGTCTTCCGCTAAGAACTTTTCTGCCGCCTTTTGTTTTCATTCTGGCCCGGAAGCCGAATTTTCTGTTTCTCTTCATTTTACTCGGCTGATATGTTCGTTTCATATAGTAAACTCCTCTAAGTTATTGTCTATTAAGGTGTTACAGTATACGTTTTCTTACTTTGCATTGTCAATTGTTTTAAGAAACAGTTTTATCCCTTTTATCTCTAATTCAGGGTAGTGCTGATGTATTTTTTTAACAATCATTTTTTCTTTCATCTGCAGCCGCTGCATCCATCCGGGATGGTCCGCGTCAACTAACAGATACCCCTGTTCAATATCCCGGATAACTGCGTGCGCTGCTATGTCCTGTCCGGCAAAGTCCTTCCACTCTTTAAAAATACCTAAAAACTTCGAGTTATCAGTAATATCCTCAAGAATTTTATGTACTAAATCACCCGCTCTTTTCATCATTCATTTTACCATCTTGTACGCTGTAAATCAGCGTCTTTTTTTCGGGATAAAACCGACGATAGTTCTCCTCCGGAAGAAAGGTAAAAAAAGCCTGGTCAAATTCAGGCAATGCCGCTAAAAAAGCCTCTTTTTTTCTTCCATCCAATTCCAGCAAGACATCATCCAGCAATAAAATAGGTTTTCTTCCTGTCTTTTCTGAAAAAAAGACTGCCTGCGCGGCCCGCAGTGTAAGTGCGGCGAGGCGAAATTGCCCTGTCGATGCCGTAGACGCAAAATTCTTACCGTTTTTCCGAAAAAGAAACCTGTCCCTGTGCGGGCCCGACGTAGTAAACTGGCATTCCCTGTCACTGTACCGTTTTTTTTCCAATACCGCGAGAACGGCTTCCGTATCTTCGCAGCCCTTCCAG
>CAZSGZ010000313.1:0-4112 GCA_964606455.1 uncultured Spirochaetales bacterium | reverse complement strand
GTATTATCGCACGGGGGTAATTTGTTGCTGTTAGAACTGTCCGTTTTGGGGCGGAATAATTTTAATTTTTTAACATTTTCACTTGACATTTTCTTTTTTAAACTCGAAAATTGAATTAAACAATTTTTTGTATAAGGAGTTTAACTTGAAAAAGGCAGTTTTTGGAGTTCTTGGTATTTTACTTGTTAGTTCAGTATTTGTAGGATGTAAAACAATGTCACAGTCAATACCCCCCGCATACGTCCCGCTTGAAGAGGCTGAGTATGAAATACTGGGCGTCACAAGTGCGGAAGCAAAAGGAACTAGGGTATTGTTTTTCGGCATAGCAGGAAGAGATTCAGGTACGATTGATAGCACTGCATCAAGTCTGTGGGCGATGCCAAGCGTCCTGAGCCGGGTAAAAGCAAACGCATTATACAAAGCATTAATCCAGATGCCGGAAGCAGACAAACTGATAGCACCTCAATATAAAGTGGAAGTATTTGACGCAATAATATTTGCTACGTATAAAGTGACTGTAACAGCAAGAGGAATCAAACTGAAAGAAGGAAACGTAGAAAAAATAGCTGACTGATCAGAGCAAATAACGTTACGAATCACTAAATAGAGTGAAGGCAGAATACTATTCTGATTGTATAAACAGCATAGTTTCTGCCTTCTTTTAGAAAAAAACAAGAATGAAATCAAAGTTTAATTTGAAATATTTGTATCTCCTTTTCATATCGGCGCTTATTACATTGCATATAGGGTGTCAATCGACAGCTTTGTCAGTCAAAGATATTCAATCTTTTAAAAAAGCCCCTATCGCCGTGATACCGCCAATTTTTTTACAGGATACAATTCCAATCAGTGATGATAATGAGCTATTTGAATCCAACCTTTATATCGGAAGAATTCAATTCAGCGGCGGATTTGTTATTAATGAACGGAACGGATCGAGGATACAATCTAAAAATGTTGAATTTGACAAGCAAAATGTATATAGAGAGCTAAGTCGTAATTCCGCGATAGACATCATCTCCACTGTTGTTCATCAAATGCAATATAATATGCGTTTCATTGATAACAAAAAATTGCCGCCTTTCAAATTAGGTGAACTTGTTCAAATCTCCAAGGAAGAGGATTTCACCTCTACGGACCGGAAAGATTATGGTTCGGACAACGTAAATCTTCCAGAATATAATTATTATTTAAACAATATTAAACATTCTCAACTTCCTGAAATTCACAAATTTATCCAGGAAAAATTTTTACTTATTCCGATAATTGAAAATTACTATAGCAATACAGCCGGCTGGTTTAACGAACAAAATTCAGGTTGCGGCGCGGGAATACGGATGACCATACAAGTATATATTTTCGACTTACAATCGGGAGAAATAGTCTTTCACTATAAAGACAGTAAAAAACAAATAGAGCCTTACGAATCTCTTTTAAGTGAATATGAGATAAAAAATAAAACAAAACAAATAGAATCGGAATATGTAAAAGACCTTATATACTTTCTTCCAAAAAAATAACTAGAATTAATATCCTAATAAAAAATTGTATTCATCGATGACGAAGAAATCCTCAACACCTCGGACAGATGGCGCCGGCGGTGTTCGGTACTAAATTCCGCTCTAAAATGGTGATAATTTCCCCATTGATACTTCTGTGGTTAAACCCAGCCCGGGTAAGATGCAATAAAGGGATTGGCCGGTACCGGTGATCTACCAGGGCGACTTCCATATCGGCCGGTGGATTATAGTCAAAGTGTAAAAGCGGGAGGGTCGCCCCTCCCGCAAGTACTATTGTCCTTACTGAATTTTGTATGCCGTAATGTCGACGGCCTGCATAGCGCCGGCGCGGCCTTTTTTATCGTGTCCTAACAGATAGAGCCCGAGGGCCGGATATTTGAGATAATTCCTCTGCCCGTATGAAGAGTAAATCTCTTCAAAATACCGAAGAGATCTGGTTTTATCGTTTAACACGTACAGATAAATAATCCCCTTCTTCGGGATCTCCAACAACAGTGAATTGTTGATCCTGTATAAAGAATATCCGATCGAAAAGTTTCCCGATTCAGCCGACATTCCGAAATCGAACTCCGCCGTCTTTTCGGCTGTCGTCTTGTCCACCCAGACAATGGCGTTCTCGAAAAAGAGCAGTCCTTCGTTTTCATACAGGCCGTCGTTGAAGAAGACCGGCGGGTCTTTCATTCCCCAATCTTTCTTAATGTCCAGCTTTTCCGTCAATTCGCCGCTGGAGAAATTAATATCGACTATTTTCAGTCCCGCAAAGGCCAGAATTCCGTTTCCCGCGGAATTAGTAATCGTTCCGATGATATGGTCTTTGAATTTATGGGACCAGAGTTCCGAGCCGTCTGCAACACTGTAGGCAGCGTAGCCCGGTTTTCCGTTGGCCTTCAGGACACCGTTTCCATCGAAACCCTGCTGACCAAGACTTACGTATATCGTATCGCTGCCGTTCGTTGTAAACGACTCGGACCAGCCGATTTTCTTTTTCCATAATTCGCTTCCCGTTTTCTTGTCGACACAGTAATACACCCCATCCACGCTTCGGTAGATAAGGCTGTTGCCTACGATAGCCGGGATCGGGTCAACGTCCGATACAAACGTGGCAGCCCCTAAGAGGGCCCCTCCGAGTTTTTGATTTCCGGCATTGGCCTGGGCCATACTCATCGCTTTCTCACCGGTCAGGACATCGTTCTTCACGCTCCACGCCTCTTTTCCCGAATTGAGGTCCACCGCGCTTATTCCCGCGCTTGCCAAATACGCCATATTGCCGTCGACGAGAATACCGGAGAAATTATAATCATCACGATAGAATACGGTCCACAACCCCCCGCTTAAATAAAACTCGGCAAGGCTTTCGACTTTTCGCTGCATTACAAAATTTACTTCCGCAACAAACTGTTCCTGCCCGGTTTTCAGAGAGTGTTTTACCAAAGCGCCGTTTTCATAAGTTCCCTCGAGAACATTCACCCGGGGTTTTACGTCCGTATGCACCTGATAGAAGAGCAGTACCGAATCGTCGGTAACGGCGCAGTCAAATACTAGGCCCTTCCGGGTTATCGTAAATAGTTCCTTGCCGGAAGATAAGTCGGAGACGATAATATCGTCAACTGCTTCCTTGGTGTTGTTTTTTATAAGTCCCCCACGTTGAGGCGGTACATTGACGGAAATATTTTTTGATGGAAAGTTGAAAACCATCTCGGCATATTGTCCAAGGGCATTTCCGCCCTGCTGCGACTCCCGTGCCTCTTTTTTCATTGCCTCCAGTTCTTCGCTGCTTATTTCCCGAATAAGTTCTCCGGTACGGACATCGAGAATGCGAACAAGATTGTCCTCTTTCCGTAATGACATGGAAGCCAGCACGATTGCGTCATCCATTCCGTCCGCCGGGGCCATAACGGAATATTCATAATCCTCAGACCAGGCAATTTCCGGCTGTTCCGGCGACTCGAGCCGCGGTCCCGACGCGCAGGAAAAGAAAAGCGCCAGCGCCGCCGGTATAAGGCCGATAAAGAAAATTGTTCGTTTCATTCAGTGTACTCCTTAGAGATAAATTGTTTGTCCGAATCGTTATACAAAGAAGAATTCTAGTACATAAGGACAAGCACCTAGTCCCCTAGGTATTAATACATGGAGCAGCGCAAAAACGGGACTGCCGGACAAAAATAACTCCCTAGGGAGTTATTTTTGTCCGGACCTACTTGTATTGTTTTCCCGATGCGGTAGACTTTGTATATCATACAACCGATAAAGGAGTTTCTTATGACGAAAAAAGGGAGTGGAAAGCAGGGGATAACCGCTGCATTCTCGATACTCGGTATTACCATCCTAGGAATTTTAATCCTGACAGGATGCAACCTCGGCGACCGCCCGGTAATAGAGCCTGAGGCATATGTATATGGGCAAGTCACCTCTACCGGAGCAAACTACAGTATACATTTCGACGACACTGAAATCGTGACCGCAGAGCCGGTTGCACCGGGCCATATGGTCTATTATTTTGAGTTCATCAATGTTTTGCCGGATGAGCCTTACCTTCAAAAGGGATATACAACACTTACCCATGTACATTTTTTAAAATCCTGGGATTTCAGT
>CAZSGZ010000312.1:3777-4125 GCA_964606455.1 uncultured Spirochaetales bacterium | reverse complement strand
TCGACTTTTATGCCTTCCTGATAGTAGTGTTCCGCTATTTTTACCTTTACACCGGCCAGACGGGCTTCCGCGTCGCCGTTCTCCTCATTCCAGAAAAGCGCCCGCTCGTAGTCGGCGGCCGCGGCCTCGTACGCCTCGATTCCGCCCTTTTCTTCCTCGGCAATACCCCGGACTACGTAAAGGTCGGAAATTGTATAGGAAAGTTCCCGAATACCCTCAAGGGCATCCACGTTTTCGGAATCGAACTCCAAAACCTTATTGTAAACAGCGAGGGCGCCTTCTAAGGTATCGATATCATTCGAATCGTGCTTCGATTGTCCGTAGGCATTGAACGCCTCGATGACCGAC
>CAZSGZ010000312.1:0-3767 GCA_964606455.1 uncultured Spirochaetales bacterium | reverse complement strand
CTTTCTTCAGGAATTTCGCCAAAGCATAATCGAGAGCATTAAGCGCCTCTCCCGCATTGTTCTGAGCCAGCATGTCCTGAATGTATCCGAAAAAAGCAGTCCAAGCTTCTATCCCGGCTTGTTCAATTTGAGCAGTATAGTCTTTAATATCGGTAGTCCAGGTCCAGGTTTCCTTCTTATCGGAAAATGGCAGAGGCAGTTCCGCAAGCGCCGCGTAGACTTTCTGAAGGTCGATATAGGTATTGTAGACCTGCTCTTTATACAGATGTTCCGCTTTATTCTGCTTGTTACTGAGCCCCGCTTCGATCATTCCGATTGCCGTATCGAAATTGTCCCGAAAGAATTCCTGCGGGTCCGGCAGTTTCGGGTCGATCCGTACGGCTTCCGCCATCATAATAATGGCCTCGACCGCATCACCCGCTTCCCACACTTTCATGGCCTCTTTGTAATCGTCTCCCGCCGGGGAAAAAGCCCTTCGCAAACCCGCACAGCCGACAATCGATACTATCAGCAGCAAAAGCACCAGTACTTTTCCCATGGAAATATTTCTTTTTACATTCATTTCCTGTATCCTCCTTAAAAGATTTTTGATATCCTACAGGAGCAACCTTAAATTAATCTTAAACATCCGGAGTTTTTTGAAAAAATGGTGAAATTTGGCCCTCTCATGCGGAAGAGGTACATCAGCAACATCCTCATCTCCCTTATCTTGAGCCTTAGTTTGTTCATTTTCGGTGTTTATATGTTTACGTCGGAACGGAAACGGAGCAGCAGGTATATCGAAGAAGAACTCCTGCCGACCCGGATCAATTCCTTTGTACTATCGATGCAGACGCGTTTTTTTCCCGCCATTATCGCGGGAGAAACCGTTGCAAAAACCATTTCACCGGTTGACGAGGCCTTCACGACAGCGGAAATCGAAGGGCTGCTGAAGAGAATCGCGTCCCACCCGATGTTTGAAAATGCCGAAGGGATCGATTATTTCCGTGCTGCCGGCTCCGTCCTCTACACGCATACCGGCTCCGCGCCGCGTACAACGGTCATCCCGCGGGGGGATGAATGGACCGCGCAGGTACTGACGAAACCTCATTCTTCCATCTTCGACATTCTTTACCTGCCCCGCTCCGACTCCTGCTGCCTGTATCTCCGCTATCCTCTATATGACGACAGGGGAGGCTTTATCGGATTTTTAGGGTTCCGCTATTCCTACGATGAAATTACCCGCTTTATTCGTGAAACCCGGCTGGAACAGCAGGAGGTAATGCTTGTAAACGGAAACGGACAGATTATGTACGAACCGGGAAGGGACAAATGGATGTTTGCCGGACGGGAAACACCATTTTTTTTAAGCCAGCACAATCCGCGGCAGTACCTCGGTCCCTCAAACAGGGTCATCGGCTTGGAGGAGGAATCGCATTTTCTGTATACCGGAGGAACTGCGTACTATCTTACCTACAATCAGCTGCTGAATGCCTATTTTGTCGTGGAGGACAGTTACTCCCCGGCGGGAAGAAACGGGACCGGCCGAAGCACCCTGATCGCCGTCGCTATCGGCATCGGGATTCTCCTTATCAACATCTATACTATTTTCTCATATCAGCAATATATCATCAGGAAAAACAGGCACCTGAGCCGGCTCTTGGAAGAGAGAGGACTCTTCCTCTCCCTCATGTCCCACAACGTGAACAACACCATTTCGGTCCTGTCGAACGATCTGCACTTTGCTCTGCAGGAGGGGAAACCCTTGAGTGTTCAGCGGAAGATGATCCTTCTTTCCTGGATAGATACGACAAAACGCCTGATATCGAACATCATTTTTTACCTCCGCAATACCGACGAGGGAAAGTTTGTTATACATAAAGGCCCCGTCAATATGGAAGAACTCCTGCAGACACTGCTAATCCGGAACCGGGAAAAAGGAGAACTGAAGGAGCAGAATTTTGTCCTGGAAATTATGACGGAAGAAACGGAGGTGATGACGGACAGAAATCTGCTGCTGGAGGCACTGGACAACCTAGTCGACAACGGAATTAAATATTCGCCTATCGGAGGGACAATTTCCATCCTCCTCGGTAGAGATAAATCGGGAGCTGTAACCGTTACCGTTTCGGATACGGGGCCCGGCATCCCGGAAGAAGACAGAAAAACACTTTTCGAAGCCTTCACGCCGGGGAAGACGAAGCCTACCGGGGGAGAACAGTCCACCGGCATCGGGCTGCATGTGGCCCGGAGCTTAGTGGTCAAGCTCGGCGGAACGCTTACGCTGGCCGAAGGGGGGAGCGCTCCGGAAAGAAGCGGCGCGGTTTTCCTCTTGACACTTCCATCGAAATAAATTAGAGTATTTAGAGCTAATGATTGCAAAAAGTACCTTTTTAATTATTTTATTTTTCATTCTCATTGGAGGATTTGTATGTGCGGATTATCAGGCGCTGCAGACCGGAGCGGACATCGATTACGCCCCCTTCTCCTACCGGAGGGACAACGGACCGGCGGGATTCGACATACAGTTTTTTTCCCTTCTTGCCGAACGGATGGGACTCGAGACGGTATATAAACTCGATACCTGGCACGAAATTCTGTCGGGAGCGCAAAGAGGTGAACTCGATATTATTTTAGGCGCCGTCTACAGCCAGGAGAGGGAAGAGTACCTGACCTTTACCGCACCATACAACTCGATGCAGCTTGCATTAGTGGTCCCCGAGAAATCAACCCTGCGATGCGCGGAGGATTTACTGAACAAGGAGATGGCCGTCCTAAAAAATGATGCCGTCCCGAAAATTTTCCTGGACAGCAGCAACATCCCCGTGTCCGCCGTCAGCTATCCCACTCTAACGGAAGCTTTACAACAGCTCAACAGGGGCAGACACGACTTCGCCATTATCCCGGAACCGTATATCGACCGGTTAAAGAATAGGCGGGAATTCGACAACCTCCGTGTGGCAAACGAGAATCTCTCGACCCTTACCTACCGGATCGGAGTAACGGAGGAAAACAGACACCTTCTTCCCGAAATCAACGCGAACATTAGAAAAATGCTCGAAACCAATGAATATGAAGAGCTGCGGGAACGGTGGCTCTTCGGCGGGGAGGAAACCGCTGCCGCGGGACGAAACGCGGTTTCCCTGCCGGCCCTGCTGTTAAGCATTTTCGGCAGTCTTCTTATAGCCGGGTTCTTTCTCTTTCACATAGCACTGAGAAAAGATCAGCCTACAAGCATATAACCGAGCCCCTTTACGGTTTTCAAGACCCGCGGGGTTTTCGGGTCCCGTTCGACGTACTTCCGTATCTCATGAATGGTAACGGAGATCACATTTTCATCAACAAATTCGGAGTTCCACACTTTTTCAATCATCTGTTCCTTGGAAACCACCTGGTTCCGGTTCTTATAGAGATAGATGAGCAGGTCGAGCACCTTTTTTCGGAGAAAATACTGCTGCGTCCCCTTCCGGAGTATTCCGTTTGCCGCGTCCAGTTCAACTTCGCCGATACTGTGCAGCTTCCGTAATCGGCCCTCCCGCTCTTCCGGATTTTTCAGGAACCGCTTGATGCGGAGCAATAGTTCCGCCGGATGATAGGGTTTCGTTACATAGTCGTCTACGCCGATCTCGAAGGCGGAGACTTTTTCCTCAATGTCGGTAAGGGAAGAAAGAATGACCACCGGGAACCGATCGTTTAACCGTTTTACTACCGACAGCAATTCCATTCCGTTTTCTTCGCCGAGATGCAGGTCTAAGAGGAGGAGATCGTATTTTTCATGGAGGATAATC
>CAZSGZ010000311.1:0-4131 GCA_964606455.1 uncultured Spirochaetales bacterium | reverse complement strand
GTAACCGGCCTTTTCAAAGCCGCTGATTATACCGCGTGTGAAGGTTACCGAAGCCCTCGATCCGGTGCCGCCGATTCCCGGGTATCCCGCGCAGCTGACGGTATCGCCGATACGGTAATCGGCATCGGAATTGATGAGGAGATAGGGAAAAACATAGCCCGGCGGCAGCCGGCGGCCGAAGAAACACGAGGTAATCCGCAGAAGCGCCAGGTCCCGGTCCGCATCGGTATCGAGTACTTCCGCCCGGAACAATTCATCCGGAGGGACCCGGACGTCCCTGGTAACGGCAACAGCCAGATGTTTCTCGGGATCTCCCGTATTGCCCTGGATAACATGAAAATTAGTTACCACCAGGCCGTCGGGGCTGATAATACAGCCGGACCCCTTCCCTGCCTGCCCGATTATTTCAACCGTGGAATAGAGGACCCGCTCCAGCAGCGACGCCGGGCGGGGAAGTTCCGGAAGAGCGGTCAACGCTTCCGGCGGACCTTCGGCAAAAGTGGAGTGGATAGTGAATTCCACCGGGTATTCGGCCGCCAGCTGGTCTAAAACAGTAATATAATACGTCCCCTCTTTCAGCTGCTTCGAAGATTCCCGGGTTATAAGAAGGCTTTCCCGGCTTAAGAGGCTTTCAGCCGCGTAATCCGCCTGATCAGTCCCCTTCACAAAGGCGCCGTATTGTACGAAAAGGTCTAAATCCGCGGCGGAACCGCTCAAATCCAGGCGAAGTGCCTCCGTTTGGGGCGGAACGGCCAGAGTGAAGGTGGTAAACATCCCCTTTGCAGGGTAGAGAGTTGTCGTGTACGGCACTCCGGGAGACAGGTCCCGCTCTACTTCTTCGGTAAACAGTTCCACCTTAAAGGAAAATGGGAGCGTAGTTATTACTCCCCCCCCCTGCTGCGGCAGTTTTTTTCGCTGATAGGCAATGTCAAAGTAATAGGTCCCGGCTTTGAGAGGGACCTCGGAAAAGCGCGTGAAAAATATTTCTTCGTTAAAACTCTCGGAAATACCATACAGCAGGGAGGAATCGTAGGTTTCCACTTCTTCCTCGTAATTGAGAAAAATATCGAGGTCCGCGGGGGAATGAAAAATGCTGATCTTCATTGCCGCCGCATTCTCGGGAACGGAAACCGAATATGAAAGATAATCCGTATACCCTTCGGTCAAATCCATCTCCACGGCATACATTACATTCGGCAGGACTTCCCGGACCTGACAGAAGAGACCTGACGGAAAGCAGAGGGCAAACAGAAAAAGAGATGCAGCAGTACAATAGCGCCTTGACCGTTCCATAAATGTAGGGGATAGTCTATGGTAAAGAGAAACCTATGTCAATTTGTCTTTATAAATTGGAGCAAATGGTGTATATTACCTGTTGCACGGAGTAAATAAATGAAAAACAAAAATGTATTGTATGCGGCACTGCCTCTGCTTCTCGCAGCGGGACTTTCAGCGTGCACAATAAAACAGGAAGCTACTCTAAACCTCGACGGTTCGGGGGCCGTCAGCTTCGATTTCTCGATAGAACCATTTTTTGTAGATACCCTGAAAGAGATGGCTGAACTGACCGGGGATCAATCCATGCCCGAGGGGGAGGTTTTTAATATACCCCAGATAAAAAAGGATTTTGCGGAAAAAGACGAAGTGACCCTCCGGGACATAACTTCTCCGCGGAAAGAAGTGCTAAAGGGATTTTTCACCTTCACGAATATTGAAGATGTATTTATCGACCAGAAAAAACTTACCGAATCCGGTATTATTACCCTTACAAAACAGCGGGAAAACTCGATACTGCAGATGACACTGACAAAACAAAACTACAAGCAGGTCTCCGACCTGTTTCCCATTATCGATACACCTCTCTTCGATATGTTCGGCCCGCAGGAGGGTGAATTTATTACGGAAGAAGAATATCTCGGCATGGTGGAACTCGCTTTCGGGGAAGAAGGGGCAAAAGGCCTCCGCAGGTCCTATATCGAATTGAAAGTAAACGTAAAAGGAAAAATTTTAAGCCAGCAGGGCGGGATTATTCGGGACGGAAGTGTTATTTTCAAAATACCCCTCATCAAGGTGCTTCTGCTCAACGAGCCTCTTAGGTATTCAGTTGTTTTCCAGTAAACATTTTCCAGTAAACAAGAGAAACTGCTCGTTCCCCTGCGCCCGCAGCATTTTATCCCCGGTTATTACATCACACCCGCTTTCCGCCGCGCGGGATAAAAACGCGGTGTATTTCGGCGTATAAATAATCTCGTATACAACTTCTCTGCCTGTAAAGGTATACTCGGGCCACGGATCACGGTCCGTCTCAGGTTCCATTCCGGCACTTGTTGTCTGAACAATTAGGTCCGCGTGCTGCTTCGCCATATCGAGTCCTGCCGCATCCATTCCTCCGTAGGGAATTCCGTACACCCGTGCCAGTTTACCGGCCCGGGAAACAGTCCTGTTAACAATACAGACACCCAGCCCCTCCCGCGTCAGGGCATGCAGAACTGCCCGGGCCGCGCCGCCGGCGCCGATTATCGTGGCCGTCTTTAGTTTCCCCTTCCTCATGTACTCCGTTAAAGGAGCCAAAAACCCCGTAAAATCGGTGTTATATCCTTTCCAGTCGTTTGCATCCTGCTGCCAGACAACAGTGTTGCAGGAGCCGATAACCTCCACGGCCTCCTCTTTCAGCTGCAGCTCCTCCGCCACCGCCTCCTTATGGGGCACCGTTACGCTGAACCCCTCCACCGGCAGCTCCCGAGCGCGCCTAAGGAAGTGTTCCGGCGCGTCGGTGGGAAAAGGGACATATACCGCATCGATCCCGCGGCGCCGGAACCCCGGATTATGGATAGCAGGGGACCCGGTATGCAGCACCGGATTACCGATAATACCGTACACCTTAGCCGTTCCGCTTATTTCACGAAACCTGTAGGTTTCCACCATTTCTTTCGGCGTTATATGCCCGGGAGCCGCCGGACGGCTCCCGGCGGTGGAATAGGAAAGAAATGAGCCGAAATGTTCCGGCAGGAGCCTGGAGGGAACACCGAAGTCCCCCATTCCGATAATAATCCGCCGCTGAAACTTCGATTCCCGGCCTATACGGGCCAGCCGGAACAGCTCTTCGGTTCCGTTTACCATACAGGCTATTTTCGGTATGTCCCCATCCTGTTTCGGGAGGCTGTTCAGGACTTCGGCGGCATCCGCCGGTATTCCAGAAAAATAATGGTCCGAACGGATGACGGTAATGCCCTTTTCCCGGCAGAATGCTTCCACTTCCGGGGCGGACACTCCCGCGTCGATATCGACATACCTGTACTTTCCCCGCAGTGCCGCGAGCACAATGGACGTAAACTGCTTATCGTCCCCGGTAAATTCTCCGCCGGCCCGCGGCCCCCGGAGGGTAAGGATGACCGGCATTCCCGCGGCTTCCGGAAAGGCGGAGAGACGCCTGAGGTCTTCCGCCGGGAGAAAATCGGCCCGAAGTTCACACAAATCGGCATACTGCCGGTTCTCTCCGAGGACGCGTATATTCTCTTCCAACGCTGCTTCCGTCAGGGAGAGGCACAGCCGGGGCATTAAAAATCGCCCCGAAAGATGTACAGATCCGACAGACTGCCATCTTCAAAAAAGAGCCGCATTCTGACGGGGACACCCATGTCCGGAAGGAGATACAAACAGCTGTCATTATCTTCAAAAAACGGTTCTCCCAACGCGGAGGTAATATCTTCCTTCGGCATACCCATGGAAAATCCGGCAATTTCACCTTCATACCGTTCATCCAGCCGCACCTGCCAGACCCGGTTTTCAAACCAGAAGAGGTAGAGGTGGTCCTGAAAATAAAACACTACATTGTCCTGCCATATTTCTTCACCGCGGTATACAAAAACTTCTTCCGGCGGGCCGAAGGTTTTTGCTGCCTCGGACAAGGTGAATCCCAAATACCCCGCGATAGTAACGGGTTCGTCTATAACCCCCTTGTTCTTCCACTGTGCCGAGTCCGCGGCCGCGGCCGACGCGGCAAGGCAAAATACGGCGGCAAGGAGCAGATTTTTATTCACCGATTAGTCCCTCCAGTTCCTCGTACAGATTTCTTACCCGTTTGTTGTCCTGTGCCAGTACCGCGGCCTGTTTTACATACCGGTAAGCTTT
>CAZSGZ010000310.1:0-4138 GCA_964606455.1 uncultured Spirochaetales bacterium | reverse complement strand
AATCTGCTCGATCCCCTCGCTCTGTTCTCGGCTGGACTGGGTAATTTCGTCTAAGAATTGGGCAACTTTGTTGGAGCCCTCTAAAATGTCTTCGAGCTGTTTCGATGTCTTTTCCACCAGCTCGTTTCCGAGGGTGATGTTCTTGTTTGCCTCTTCCACCCGCATCGACGTTTCCTGGACCGACTCGCCGCTTCTGTTGGCCAGGTTCCGGACCTCTTCCGCCACGACGGCAAATCCCTTGCCGTATTTACCGGCCCGGGCCGCTTCCACGTTTGCGTTTAAAGCAAGCAAGTTAATTTGAAAGGAAATGTCGTCGATGGTTTTTACGATCTTGTTAATTTCATCGGAGGAGGCGGTTATCCCGTTCATGGCTTCGATCAGTTCCTTCATCTGGTGGCTGCCCTGATTGGCGCTTTCGCTTGCCTGCTTGGCTAAGGCGTTCGCCTCCTCGGCGTTTTTGGTGTTCTGTTGAGACTGGCTGTTGATTTCGGTAATGGAAGACGATATTTCTTCCAAACTGCTGGCCTGTTCCGTCGCGCCCTGAGATAGGTTCTGGCTGGCCTGGGAGACCTGGTCGGAACCGACGGACACCTGGTCGACGGAAATGTTTACCTGGCCGAGCATCATGTTCAAGGCGCTCACCATCTCCTGAAAAGCCATGCCGAGGGCGTCCTGTTCCGAGGAGACGTTTGCGTTTACCCGAAGGTTCTTGTTCGCTATCTCCTCGGCAATCTGTACCTTGTCCTTCTGATAGTCGATAAGCCGGCTGAAGGACTGCCCGATTTGCCCGAGTTCATCGTTCCTGTCGTTCACCTTCCCGATGGCGTTGAAATCCATTCCCGTCAGGTTGATGTCGCCGACGGCAAGTTTGTCCGCACCATCCACGATAAGGAGAATCGGTTTCGAAATTGTCCTGGAAAACAGGATGGCCACGATAATGGATACAATAATCATCGCAATGGCGCTGATAACGATAAACAATACAAGGTTATTGATCGGTTCACGCACTTCAGCTTCGTCGATTTCCGATAGAATTGCCCAATTTGTGTCGTATACTTTGACGAGTGAGTACGCGGACAGGACCGGGTTCCCGTTATAGTCCAGGACAATTTTCGCGTCGGTATTTCCGGCTAAGGCGTCCCGGGAAGCTTCCGTGTCTACGTCCCCTAATTCGGGGTTCGCGAAGGAAGCGGCAACGGTGTGGTTTACCGGGTCGAGGAATGAATCGGAACGCATCAGCTTGTTCGGGCCGATAAGGTAGCTTTCTCCGGTTTCTCCCATTCCGGTCCGTTCGGTCATGATGGCGTTTATGGTTTCCAACGGCATTTGCAGCGCTACAATTAATTCGATGGTGCCGTCAGCGAGGGCCGGCTGGACGATAAAGGACGCGGGCTCGCCTCCGGAGGGTTCGTATGGGGCGAAATCGCCGAAGCTGAAACTCTTCGAATTGACCGCTTCCCGGACCGCCTCTCCAAGGCTGGAATCGGCGTATTCGCCGTTAATGATGTTTGTTCCGTAATCGGCCTCTTTTGCTACACTATAAAAAATATCTCCCTCGGGATGGATAAGAAAAAGGTCGTAATAGCCGTAGTCCGCCAGGTATTCGGCATAGTAATCTTCCGTGTGGCCTTTCAGGGTTGGGACGATAGCTTCCGCTAGATCCATTTTTGTAATAATTGCCCAGTTCAGTCCGGGAATATCCACGGGAGTGAATGTAACCATAACGAGCTTGCCCGCGCTGTCGGTAAAAACTTCACTTTCCGCTTCTCCGTTAAGTGCCCGCCGCGCGTACTCGGGGGCGATTTCCGTGGCGTCCCAGCCGAACACGTATTGGCCGTCCCCCATGGTGGTCATGTCGCTTCGAAAATAGTAGCGGCCGTTTCGGGCGCCCATGAGGTAGCTTTCACCCATTTCCCCGAGGCCTTCCCGGGGCTGAATAATCCTGTTCATCGCTTGATGGACCCTGCCTCCCGAGACTAAGTCGTCGGGCCCCGCCGGGTTTTCCAGAAAATAGGCTTCAACAGCCGCTTTTTTACTCTCGGTTATCCCCTCGAGCTTTGAAAAAGCCTCCTGCTCTAAGGACTGAACGGTATTTACTAGAACATTCATGTCCCCGTGCCGTTCTTCAAAATAACTCTCAATCTGCCCCTTTTTGATGTCCCGAATTGCCGTCAGCTGGTTGAACTGAGAATCCATCAATGCATTCGATGACTGCATAATCGACAAGACAGTTACAACACCTATCGACAAAAGAACTATCAGGACGGTAATAAGCATTATCTTACCGCCGATGCTCTTGAAAAATGCCACTTTGTTTCCCTGCATAAATTTCTCCTCTCCTTATTATGTTTTTGTTTGAATTTCTTCTATTTCCTGCTCTTCGAGCAGTTTCGATACATCTAAGAGGATTTTTACCTCTTCCCCGGTCTTGCCGATTCCCGAAATATACCTATTGCTGCCCCGGCTGTCTTTGAAAGACGGTGCCGGTTCGATATTCGATTCGGGAATATTGACAACCTCGGATACGGTGTCTACAATAAGTCCGACATTGGATTCGCCTATTTTCACGATTACAATACAGTTCCTGTCGTCGTATTCACGGTTTTCCATTCTCAGTTTCAGCCGCATATCGATAACCGGAATGACCTGCCCCCGGAGGTTGATCACTCCTTTCACGTAATCGGGCATGTCCGGCACCGAGACAATGGATTGGAGTTCTTCAATGGACTGTACATCGGAAATATTGATCCCGTACTCTTCGTTTTCAAGTTTACACAGCAAAAACTGGTCTTCCTGTGAATTGTCATCTTCATCATCCGCGAGTAATAATTGCTCGTCGCTCATTTCGTTCTCCTTTTACAATTTTCTAAAACAGTAATTACCTGTTCATATTCGTTTGATTTATCAAAAAAATAATCGGCACCCCGTTCTATACAGTAATGTTTGTTGTTTTCACTGGGAAAGTTGGTCAGAATAATGGTCAATGGCTTCGGGTCTTTTGAATTGAGAAACGTAAGGACATCGATCCCGCTGCCGTCGGGCATTTGAATGTCCAAAATAACGACATCCGGCTTTTCTACTTCAACCTGCTTTATTGTCGACAAGACACTATGGGATTCGACAATTGTTTCTATCGTCTGTACCGGGGCAAGCAGCTTCCGAAGATTTTTCCGCAGCAGGGATGAATCGTCGGCAATAAGGACCTTCACATATTTCTCCAATACTGCCATCATAATCCGGAGGGCTGATACGGTCTGCCGCAGAAGGTGTAAACTTTTTGCCGCATTTTTGCGGCAGAGAACGGGCTGTTAATCTAAAAGCTGATTTTCAAGAACATATCGGACACAGTCGGCTGCCGAATGCAGCTGCAGCTTATCGAAGAGCCTGCGCCGGTAGGAATTAACGGAGTTAATACTTACGTGAAGAATATCGGCAATTTCGTTCAGCTTTTTTCCGCTGCCGATATGGAGCAGGACCTGATATTCCCGGTCGGAAAGTGTTTCTATCGGTTGTTCAGATTCCCGGCGGCCTAAATCGGATGCGAGTTCTTCCGCGAGGGAAGGGGTAATGTATTTACCGTGATGATAAATCCGGCGGATCGCGGTTATCAGCTCTTCCGAGGCGCTTCCTTTGGTCAGATATCCCGCGGCGCCGTTTTTAATTGCCCGCTTCGCGTACCGGCTTTCCGGGTGCATGCTTAAAACGAGTATTTTTACCTCCGGCGCGGTCTGCCTGAGGTCTTTCAATATTTCCATGCCGTCTTTATCGGGAAGGCTGATATCGAGGACGAGGACATCGACGGGAGTGGAAGCGACCACTTCACTCAGTTCCCGGGCGTCCGCGGCTTCACCGCATATCGTAATATCGGCTTCCCCGCTTATCAGCTTTTTAAAACCGTCGCGTATTAAATCATGATCATCGGCTATTACCGTTCGAATCATTTGCTTTCCTCTGCCGGAACAAAAAGCTCGACTGTTGTCCCTGTACCGGGACTTGACGTTATCGACAGACTCCCGCCGATCTGCCGGGCCCGCTCTCTCATCCCGAGCAGACCGTAGGTAGTTTCCGTCCGTATTGCGGGTTCCGAAAAACCGGTGCCGTTGTCCTGAATTGCGACACGCAGCGTGTCCTGCAGCCG
>CAZSGZ010000309.1:0-4160 GCA_964606455.1 uncultured Spirochaetales bacterium | reverse complement strand
CAGGGTATAGCAAACCCTTCGTAAACCGACATATGGAGTTCCGTTCCCGCTTCCAGTTTAAAAGGGTCCATCGATTCGGAAGTCAGCACAAGGCCTAAGGGGAGAGATAATTTTGCACGGGCGGATATATCATTTTTTGAAAAAACATTAATAAAACGGCAGGAATATCCAACACCGATGCCGAACATTCCGATTGTGTTTATTTCCACGGAGAATGAATGTACGGGGGGCAGGGCGGCCCCGGAAGGGACGCTACCCGACGGTCCTGCTGCAAAAAGGGGAAACGCCATCGCGAGCATGCCGACTATTAATATCAACTTTTTCATTACGGGCCTCCGTATTGGGACAGGTATCCCTTCATCGCTTCTACAAGCTGATCGAACTGCTCGGTAACGATTCTGTGTCCCGAATTCGTTATTTCCACGGTCTCCGCATCCCGGAGCAGGGGCGCGTTGTATTCTTTTTGAAAAGAATAGCCGATGGGGCTGCAGGAAGATCCTATCAAAAGCACCTTGCGGGGAAAATCATGTAACCCAAAAGAAAAATCGTAACTCCACGCGCCCCCGTCGAGAAGCGACGCCTTCCAGGTCAGAAGGGCCAATCAGCCCACCCGCCATACAGGCCATTCCGGGAGATTGTCGATGTCGCAGAAATAATCCCGGACCCCGCTGTGAAGCATCGCGAGCATGCGGTAATCGAGGCTTTCGTGGTCTTTCGGCGTCATGTTGCCCGAGGCAAAAGCCATATCCAGGTAGCCTTCGCTTACGAGATTCATCGGCACGTCGGCCTTCTGCTGAATCTCATCGGTGAGACCGAAGGGTTCCATCATGACTGCCTGCTCCACATGTTCGGGATATTTCCCAAGGTAGCGGGCGGTGAATACGGCGCTCCAGGAATGTCCGAAAAGGGTTATTTTCCGGCCCGGTGTGAACAGCCGGCGGACCGCCTCGATCTCCTCTACCATTGCTTCCGGACTTAGCTCCTCTTTCGGCACCCGTTCCGACAGCCCGTTTCCCAGCATGTCCCACATAACGACGTAATATGTATCGGAAAAAATCTGCAGCGGGAGGTATGCCCGCATATCCGACAGGGACCCATGGATAATAAACAGAGGAGGATTCGCCGCATCCCCGAAGGTGCGGTAATGAATACTACGCTCTTTCCCCGCAACGGAAATTATAACGGATTGAAGGTTTTCATCCTCGATTACCGTGGACGGAACGAGAGAGCCCGGAGCCCCCGAATGCATGCAGGCGGACAGAAACAGCAGGGCAGAAAGGAAAACTGCTGGTAATAATAATTTTCGTATCATCGTCTCCCCCTAAAAATACATTGTTAACGTCTATGTACAAAATGACCGCGTATACTCGAGTTGTAAATAGTACTTTAGTTCTAGAGAGTGTTTTTCAGTGTGTTGATCTTGTTGATGAGTTCGACTCTGCTGAAGACCCCGATTTTTTTGTAAATGTTATAGATGTGGTTTTTGACCGTTTGTTCCGAAATATTCAGCTGTGAAGCTATCTGTTTGTTTCCGTGTCCCTCCGCTATCAATTCGATAATCGAATATTCCCGGTCGGTAACGGAGTAGGACTCCGTCACGGCGGAGCGCAGAAAGGCGGCCTCTTCATCTATAGGGCGAAAAAAATGCCTTACCGAATAAACGAGGTTTACTACATTCCAGGCGAGGTAAAAAAGGAGGAGCGAAAAGGAAGTCCTTTCCGGAACCACGCGGCTTACAACCGGAATACGGGAGGAAAATATATCGATAACGATGAAAGGGAGAAGGGAGACACTGATGATGAGAAATGTCCGGATAGCCTTCCGCAGGAGTTTCTGTTTGATCTTTCGATAGTGGGCGAACAGAAGATACAGGGAGTAAATAACCGATGGGATGAAAGCAATCTGTAGGAGAGAATAGAGTATTTCCTCTCTGGTAAAGAGGAAAGCGGCGGCTAATCCGGCGATACCCAGGCAATTAAAAACAATGCCGTAGCGTGCGGTCCTACCTCCCGGACGCCCTATCAGCTCATGCACGAACAGCGGCGCCGAAAAAACCAGCAAAAGGTATGCACTCCCGCCGAGAAGGACCGAAAAGGCCTTCCACCTGTATTCGGAGAAATGTACAGGACCGTACTGCAGCAGGGTATTGATGAGAAATACCACCGTAACCGCGGTCATAAACAGAAAATAAAATAGGAATACCGCTTTTCGAAACCGGAAATATAAAAACAGCGCCGTAATAAGGGCGGCGACGCCTACGAAGAGGGTAAGGATATACGCTAAGAAAAAGATGTCCCGCATAGTCATTTGAGTATAACGGATGAAGGAAAAACGGAAAACAGGCGCAATAATAGTTGACAAATGCAACTAATAGTGATAGCTTTTCACCTATGCAAAGCACGATTACGACGGAAATACGGGAATTCCGCCGGGCGCTTCGGCGTCTCGAGCGGTTTATTACCGCGAATGTAAAGGACAATTCGACCTGCTGCGGCGTGACCCCGACCCAGTGTCATGTACTTTTGAAGGTAGAGGAAGCCGGAGAAATTTCCCCTTCCGAGCTGTTAGAGTATTTAGGACTGGACAAGAGCTCCCTGTCGCGGACAATCGACGGATTGGTACGGCTTTCCCTTCTGCAGAGAAAAACGGCCCCTCATGACAGAAGGTACAACACTATCAGCCTGACGGAACAGGGGAGGGTATTTGTCGACCGCTTAAACGGCGAGTGCGACAGGTATTATCTCCCCGTCTATGAGGGTCTGCCCGCGGCGGTCCGGGAGCGGATCCTCGAAGACTTCGACGCCCTTTTCGGGGCTTTTTCCCGTATAACCGGAAACGGAGAGCAAAGGACCTGCTGTAGTGTGGAAACTGTAATGATTGAAGGAAAGGAGACGCGAAAATGAAAAGCTGCTGCTGCGGTTCGACATGCTGCGGGGGTACCACTCTCGACGGGACACCGGTCCCGAAAATCGACAGTGTTTTTACTACAAAAGACAAACTGCGGAAATGTGCGTTCCGGCTCGGAATCGGCCGGAGGAGTTCATTTGCCGTTACACCGGGACTGTACGCCCTCGGTTCGCCAGGGCCCGAAGCGCCGGTGCTTGTTTCGGCAAACTGCAGAATAACCTTCGACCGGTTACGGGCGGATATGAGGGGACGAAACGCGTGGGTCCTTCTCCTCGATACAAAAGGGGTAAATGTGTGGTGTGCCGCGGGAAAAGGAACATTCAAAACGGAGGAGCTTGTCCGCCGGATTGAATCGTCCGGTCTGTCCGATTTTGTGTCCCATAAAAACGTAATCCTTCCCCAGTTAGGAGCTCCGGGCATACAAGCACACCTTGTCGGCGAAAAAACCGGATTCCGCGTTCATTACGGCCCGGTTTTAAGCAGGGACCTGCCCGCGTATCTCGATGCGGGGCTTAAGGCCTCTTTGGATATGCGGCGGAAAACATTTACCTTGCCGGAAAGGATGGAGCTTATACCTCTTGCATTGCTCCAATCGTGGAAAGTCCTGTCGGCGGTTTTGGCCGTTTCCGCTGCTCTCACCGTTATGGTAAGCGGTTTCGGGAGTTTTACGTTCCTCTACGATATGTTCCCCGCGCTTCTTGCCGTCGTTAGCGGCGCATGCATTACCCCCCTTCTGCTGCCCTACATTCCCGGCCGGGCATTCGCCTTCAAAGGAGCCCTCCTCGGAGGTATCTTTGCCGGGACATGTATCGCGGTATTTGCTCCTCCTCTTTCCCGCGGCATCTTTATAGCCGGTATTGTAACGGCGGTTTCGTCTTTTCTCGCCATGAATTTTACCGGGGCGTCTACCTTTACCTCCCTTTCGGGAGTGCGGAAAGAGATGCGGTACGCCCTGCCCATACAGATAGGGATAACCGGTGTTGCAATTGCCGGCAGAATTCTTTTCGCCACAATTTTTCAAGGAGTGACCTTACTATGATGGAGTACTTAAAGGATGTAGTTTCCCTGCGTTTCAATCCCGAGCTGTGCACAGGCTGCGGCCGCTGCCTGGAGGTCTGTCCGCGGGCCGTATTGAAGCGGGCGGGAAACTGTATCGAGATCGAGCATCGAGACCGGTGCATAGAGTGCGGGGCGTGCATGATGAACTGCCTGTCAGGGGCCCTTACGGTCAACACGGGGGTGGGATGCGCGGC
>CAZSGZ010000308.1:0-4166 GCA_964606455.1 uncultured Spirochaetales bacterium | reverse complement strand
TTCGGGAATAACGGTTTGGTTCGGCATGTATGTAGGTGGAAGATAATACGCGCCGACACGGGTATAAAGAGCCAGCCAATCCGGAATAAAATGATACCGAAACGTCACATTCAGCCCCAGGGGCTGGTTTATCATCACTTGGGTCCCGATGTCCCATTTCGTTTTCCAGTAGAGCCGCTCCAGGTCAAACTCCGCGTCTTCCTCTTCCACGGTGAAGGATTGGGTGTGATCGTGGTAGTGTTCTTTTTTTATGACAATATCCATGGATGTGTTCGCCTTCCCGGTGTATTCGAGTTTGCCGTCTTCAATGGTCCCGATCAGCTTCTCCCCGCCAAGATAGAGCTCAGCTCCTTCGTCTTTCGAATAGAACACGACCTTTACATCCTTTCCAACTGAGACGACCTCTTCCACTACCCGTTTTTCCACCTTGATTTTTTCCCGCTGGACGGTAATCACATCCGCGGGCAGGGGTTTCAAGTTTTCCCGCACCCGGCCGGCAATCAGCAGCGCCGCCTCGTCGACGGTGTCATAAATACCGATACCCGCCTCGCCTATCTTCGTTACCGCCACGGCAATCCGCCGGGTAAAAATGTCATACGCCTTTACGCCGATAATGATCTGCTGCCCCTCGACCCGGAAAACACCGGTGGCGGCCACATCCGCACCTAACGATGCGGCAAACTCGAGGGCGGTTTCTTTATCAAGGAAATCTTCGGGAACGTGGCCGGCCGCTTCGGCTGCTTTCCGCCGCTGCTGCCCTTCGATGACCGTATACCCCTCGTCCCGGAGCATTACTTCCAGGGTGTCCGCGACCAAGGTGCTGACCCATTCATCCGCGGCCGGGTCGTCGGAATAATTTATGGGATCAAAAAAACAAACGGTCCGCTCGACCAGTTCTTCAGTTTGAGCGCTTGCAGCATACTGCGCAAAGAAAAACAGAAGGGAAATGATGAAAAATTTGCCATACGGTAACGATGTAGTCGCCATAATAGTAGGTACTGAACAACAGTATTATGGCCCCGAAAGCTCAATAAATCAATTGATTTTTTCTTTTTTCCCGGAAATAGTGTATTATAGTAGTAGGAATAATTTATCAGGAGGTCATATCATGAAACGTCATATAAAATCAAACGTGCACTGGGTCGGAAAAATCGACTGGGAATTGGCGAAGTTTCACGGGGATGAATACTCTACCCATCGGGGCAGCTCCTACAATTCCTACCTTATCGAAGAAGAAAAGACCGTGCTCATCGATACGGTGTGGGCGCCTTTCGCGCGGGAGTTTGTGGAAAACCTTGCAGGGGAAATCGACCTTTCCCGCATCGATTACATTATCGCAAACCACGCGGAAGTGGACCACAGCGGCGCCCTGCCGGAGCTGATGCGGCAGATCCCCGACGTGCCGATCTATTGCACCGCGAACGGGGTAAAATCCCTCACCGGACATTACCACCAGGATTGGAACTTTAAACCCGTAAAAACCGGGGACACCCTCGATATCGGCGGCGGCAAGCAGCTCGTGTTCATAGAGGCACCAATGCTTCACTGGCCCGACAGCATGTTTACCTACCTTACCGGGGACAATATCCTTTTCAGCAACGATGCCTTCGGGCAGCACTACGCTTCGGAGTATCTGTTCAACGACTTAGTCGATCAGGATGAGCTCTTTTCCGAAGCGATTAAGTACTATGCAAACATCCTCACCCCGTTCAGTAAACTGGTTACGAAAAAAATACAGGAAGTCCTCTCCCTCGAGGTCCCGGTGGACATAATTGCCACGAGCCACGGGGTAATTTGGCGGGAAAACCCCACGCAGATTGTCGAGAAATATCTCGAATGGGCGGATTCCTACCTGGAAAATAGAATTACGCTGGTCTACGATACCATGTGGGGAGGGACCCGGCGGTTGGCCGAAGCGATCTCGAAGGGTATTCAGGAAGCCGATCCTGACGTGGATGTACGCTTGTTCAACAGCGCGAATCGGGACAAGAACGACATCATCACCGAAGTTTTTCGTTCCAAAGCGGTCCTCCTCGGTTCACCTACAATCAACAAGGGTGTCCTTACCTCGATTGCGGCCCTCGCGGAGGAGATCAAGGGGCTTGGTTTTCGCGGGAAGAAAGCCGCCGCCTTCGGTCCCTACGGCTGGAGCGGAGAGTCCGTTCCCCTTCTCACGAAGGCACTCGAGGAATCCGGCTTCGAGATAGTCAATGAAGGACTGAAAACCCTGTGGGAGCCGGATGACGGGATACTCGAACAGGCAAGAAGTTTCGGCAGGGCCTTTGCCGAAAAAACCGCCATGTCCTCTAGTCGTTGATCTGCTCCAAATAGTCGATATACGCGGGAAAATGAACGGCTAGAAATTCTTCCCCGTCTTGATTGACCAGGCGGATGCATTTCCCTTGTTCAGGTATTTTGCCTTTGTCTGAATCGGGTACTTTGATCTTCGCCGGCTGACCGATAATGTTCAACCGCAGGATTGGAGGGAAATCATCTTTGAACTTGAGGTAAGCACCTGTGTCGGAGTAGTTGTGGACCTCGCATTCGTAATTCGATCCCTCGATGATGACGTTTGCCCGTATCTTGTCTTGTATTCTCTCTGCTCTTCTTCTTTCGTTTTCCGCCATTTCCTAGCACCTCTTCCTTTAATTAAAGTATACATCATGTCGGCTGGATTTCAAATACGAAAAAATTATTCAACCGTCAGCACAATCTTTCCGCTGTTTTTATCCGCCTCCATATAGCGGTGTGCTTCGGCCGCATCTGCGAGGGCAAATACCCTGTCGATAACCGGCTTCAGCCTGCCGTCCTCGAATCGTTCCCAGGCAAAATGGTAAAGGTCCCGCGCGAGTTCGATTTTATATTCCAAGCTTCTCGACCGCAGGGTTGTACCGATTATTTGAAGCCGTTTTATCAGGAGCGGAACGAGATTTACTCCCTCGGGCTTCACTCCGCCTAAAAATGCCAGGATAACAAGCCGCCCGTCGGTCCGGAGCACCTCGAGGTTTCCGGTAAAATATGGGGCCGCTATAAAGTCGATAACGACGTCAACGCCGCGGTTTTCCGTGTGTTTCTTCACGGCGTCGGTAAAATCCTCGTTTTTATAGTCGATGGCGAAATCGGCCCCCATGGCACGGCAGGTCTCGTGCTTCGGCCCGGAAGCCGTAACGATAATACCGCCCGCACCCATTTCCCGGGCCAGCTGGGTGGCTGCCGTCCCCACTCCGCTCGCCCCGGCATGGACAAGTATCCACTCTCCCTTCTTCAAACCGGCAATCCAGTTTACGGCCTGGAAGGCCGTCATAAATACTTCGGGAATTGCCGCGGCCTCGATAAAGGAAATCCCCCGGGGAATCGGCAATGCCAAATCCTCATGGATAACGGCATACTCCGCATACCCTCCCCCCGGCAGAAGACCGCAAACGGTATCTCCCTCTTTCCACCGGCCGGCCCCGGGACCGGTCCCGGCAACGGTCCCGGCCATCTCGAGGCCGAGGAGGGGGCTCGCACCTTCAGGCGGCGGATATTTTCCCATCCGCTGCTGTATGTCCGCCCGGTTTACTGCCGTTGCGGCTATTTTTACCAGAATTTCTCTATCTCCGGGCTCCGGATTCGGCCACTCGCCTAGTTGCAATTGTTCCGGGCCCCCGTATTTTTCAACAATTATTGCACGCATACGTTAATGTACTTTTTATTTTTTTTATCGTCCAATTATTTGTATATTGTACGGGGAGGAACTGATGGACATGTACAGCGTATTTTGGCGTATTCACGCAATTCTTATGGGGGCCGCCTTCGCGGCGATGCTTACGGGTTTTATCATTGCCCGTGCGGGAAGAAAAACGAAGTGGTGGTTCAAGGTCCACCGGGGACTCGGCAGCGGAGGTGCGGGCGGCGCATTAGCGGCCCTTGCACTGGCCGTCGTGATGATTTCACTTACCCACGGCTTTCACTTCGGCAATGCCCACACAATCGTCGGTATTATTGCAATGTTTTTCATTACCCTTACCTTTATTCTGCCGGCCCTGTTCCGGAGGGTAAAAAAAGAGGCGAAGCTGCCGCTGCGGCGGATCCATAAGGCCTCGGGTGCCCTTTCCCTCGGGCTGATGGCTGCATCGATTGTGTTAGGCCTTACCTTCGTATTTTAACGTTTTTACTCTCCGCTC
>CAZSGZ010000307.1:0-4198 GCA_964606455.1 uncultured Spirochaetales bacterium | reverse complement strand
ATGGTAAGATATCCGGATAACTGTGTCAAGGTGCTTACAGCATTTCTAAAAATGTATATACTGTCGGAATGAAAAAAATCATCGTTACCGACGATCGGCATGGAAGCTATGAGACCGAAAAGAACGTATTGCGGGAAATAGGCGCTGAAATTACCGTGTATAAAACACTTGATAAGGAAAATGCAGCAGAGGTACTCCGTGATGCCGACGGGGTGTTATGCAATCTTTTTCCGTTGGACGCTGCCTGTATCGGGGCTATGGAGAAATGCCGGATTATTTCCCGATACGGCGTGGGTTATGATAATGTCGATGTAAAGGCAGCGACAAGAGCCGGCATTTGGGTTTCGAACGTGCCGGATTATGCCGGCGAAACCGTATCGGAGCATGCCCTCGCGCTGCTCCTCGGATGTGTCCGGAGGATTACCCTTCGGGACAGGGGGGTTCGGCAAGGTGACTGGAACATCCGTGACGGCAAACCTGTCAATACCGTCAATGGTTCGGTCCTCGGCATTATCGGCTTCGGGAGAAGCGGGAGCGCTTTTGTGCGTAAAGTTTCCGCCCTTGCCCCTTCGACAATTCTTATCCATGATCCCTTTGTCGACCCGGAAACAATACGGGCGGCGGGTGGGACCCCGGCATCCTTTGACGAGATCACCGTATCGGCCGATTACATTTCGATACATGCCCCTCTGACGGAAGAGACGAAAGGAATGTTTAACCGGGACGTATTTAAACGGATGAAAAAAACAGCCATGATTATCAATACCGCCCGGGGGCCGCTTGTTAACGAGGCGGACCTGGCCGAGGCGTTAGGAAGCGGAAAAATCGCTTATGCCGGGCTCGATGTATATGACCGGGAACCGCTCCCCCCGGATAACCCGCTGCGGCAGCTGGATAATGTTATTTTTTCAGACCACGCTGGGTGGTACAGCGAGGAATCAATGGAAGATCTGAAACGCAAGGCAGCGCTCAATATCCTGGAAACGTTCAAGACCGGACGGCCTGTCTATCCGGTCAATGAAGTGTTGTAGTTACGCCCCTTTGAACAGGGCGCTAAAATACTCTACACTAGATAATCATGCGTAACTATCTGGCTGTTTTTATCGGCGGCGGATTCGGGGCCCACAGCAGAATGCATTCCGCGAAACTGCTGTCCCTCTCCACGGACCTGCCGGTTGTTATCGAGATTGTCGACTCGAAGGAGAAACTCGATTCTTTTCTTCCTTTATTAGACGAGGCGGTGGAAGAGGGGATCGTCACCATGGAAGCGGTGCATGTGTATAAGTACCGGAAAAAGGAGTGATCCGCTGCCTGACGTGAATCGTCGGGATTTTTACTTGACAATTTGTATCTTACGTTGTATTCTTACATAAGAAGGTTGAGGTATGGACAAAATTTTTTCCACGAGAATAAGTATAAAAGTATTAAAAGTACTCGATGAACTGGCAAAACAGCTGCATGTATCGAAAAAAAGGATCATCGAAGATGCGATTGAAAAATATGCGGAAGATAAAAAGGACAGGGGATTCGATATTCTAACGGAAACATCAGGCGTCTGGAAACGGGAGGAGACGCCTCAGGAAATTGCCGCCGAAACCCGGCAGAAATTTATCGCAAATTTTAAACGCCGTCAGTCATGAAAATTTTTTTCGATACCGATATCCTGATATGGCATTTGCGAGGGGACAAGCGGGCACTCCGGTTTTTACAGGAAACAGCGAAAAAACCGGCCGCCGAATGGTGGACCGGCGCCTTGAACCGAGCGGAAGTGGTATTTTTTATGAGACCGGGAGAAGAATCGGAAACCGAGCTGTTTCTTACCCGGTTCAATACCCATCCGGTCGATGCCGATATTGTCGACGCCGCAGGAGCAATATACCGCCGCTGGAACCCTTCTCACGGAATGGATATTAACGACGCCATTCTTGCCGCAACGATAGAAAAGGCCGGCGGAATGCTCTATACCCTCAATGTGAAGCATTTTCCTGTCAATACCTTCCTTGTAGAAAAACCCTGGCTATGATTGAAACACTTCGATGGTTCGGTCCGAAAGACGGAATAACGCTGAAGGAAATACGGCAAACCGGGGCGGAGGGTGTAATTACCAGCCTTCATGAAATCCCGTACGGAGACGTGTGGCCTGTCGATACAATTATCGACAGGAAAGCATATATCGAATCCCATGACCTCCGGTGGTCCGCGGTGGAGTCGCTCCCGGTGCATGAAGACATAAAGCTGTGCGGCGGTTCGTGGAAGAAATATATCGAAAACTATAAGCGATCATTGGCAAATCTCGGGGCCGCGGGTATAAAAATCGTAATTTATAATTTTATGGTTGTCCTCGACTGGGTCAGAACAGATCTCGCGTACAGGCTCCCCGACGAATCCACCGCGCTTCGGTTCAGCCCGGTTGAGTTCGCGGCATTTGAAATTTATTCTCTCCGGAGAAAAGATGCCGAATCAGCTTATACGGAGGATCAGCTGGAGGAAGCCCGTATATTTTTCGAGTCGATGAATGAAGAGGAACGGAAGGTTTTTGAAAGGTCCATCATTGATGTCTTTCCCGGTATGAAATTGGGGCTTTCCATAGATGATATCAGAAATATACTCGCGCGATATGACGGTGTCGGTCCCGACGATTTGCGTGACAACTATCGGAAATTCCTCGAGGCCGTCATTCCCGCCGCCTCCGATGCCGGGGTCCGCATGGCCGTCCATCCGGATGATCCTCCCTTCAGTATCATGGGCCTTCCGCGGATTGTGTCGAACGGGAGCGACATTGCCGTGAACCTTTCTTTACACAAAGAACCGGCAAACGGGATCTGTTTCTGTACCGGATCATTAAGCCCGCTGCCACGGAACGATTTACCCTCAATGATAGAACAATTTGGTCCGGCAATTCATGTCGCTCATCTTAGAAACACCGCATTCAATGCCGACGGTTCATTTTATGAGGCAAATCATCTCGATGGTTCGGTAGATATGTATACCGTAGTAAAAAAGCTTCTTATTGAAGAAAACCGCCGCCGTGAGTCCGGCAATAAGGGATGGAAAATCCCCTACCGTCCCGATCACGGCCATAGAATGTTGGATGACCTGCAGAAACCGCCTCCGGGCAACCCCGGTTATTCTCTGCTTGGACGGATGCGGGGCTTGGCGGAATTACGGGGGCTCTCTGTTGGAATTAATAGAGAGATGGGCTTGGATGGATGAAGGTTCTCTTCCCTATGATTTCCGGTTTATCGGCAATATTGTTTCAGATATTTGTTACGTTAACCCGGTTAACTACTTTCAGGTTACTTTGTTGTAGAGAATTGCCTTCCGTCTCTTATGCGAATCATCCAAATCACTGCAACAGCGATAACACCGAGGGCGGCCGATATCCCGGCGAAATACACCCAGAACAAATCGAAACTTACCGAAGCCCGGTATTCCGGTCTGATGTCGAAATTGACCCATGGCCCGGTCCTGCCCAGAACGAAGAATAGGACCCGTAGCGCATGCAGCAGCGTGGCCGCAGCCGCAAATCGCAGAGCTGGTCTGTCCGCGTCCTGCCTGCCGATTACGAACCACCTAACCGAGGCGGCCATGCAGGCAATATCACCGAACATTTCCGCAAACAGCAACACAAGCACCCACCAGGCCGACTGCCGCAGCGCTCCCTCGAAAAAAGCCATCCGGACCGTCCGGTACGTGAGGATGCCCGCGCCGAGAAAAATGATACCCGAGAAAATGCGTTGTCTATTCGAAGCCATTTTCAGTTCCTTTTCGGTCCCTGCCGACATAGGCGTGTCTCCTACCGCACAACCCGGGCGCTGCCTCCGGCGACGAGTTTTTCCACCTCCGCCAAAGAAGCCATGGAGGTGTCCCCGGGGGTCGTCATTGCAAGGGCGCCGTGGGCAGCGCCGTAGTTGACCGCCTCTTCCGGTGATTTTCCGGAGAGAAAGCCGTAGATGAGGCCCGAGGCGAAGCTGTCGCCGCCGCCCACCCGGTCGAGGATCTCCAGTTCCGGGCGGTGCTCCCCTTCGTGGAACTTGCCGTCGTAATAAAGAATTGCCCCCCAGTCGTTTACCGTTGCCGTATGCACGTCCCGTAACGTCGTGGCCACCGCCTTGAAATTCGGGTAGTCGGCCGTCACCCGGCGGATCATCTCTTTGAACTTGTCCGTTTGTAAGTCCGTAACGTCTTCGCCTATTCC
>CAZSGZ010000306.1:0-4212 GCA_964606455.1 uncultured Spirochaetales bacterium | reverse complement strand
TCTTTACAACCGGCGGCTGCTCCCTTTTCCCGTATCCTGTCGAGCATTTCCCTCTGAATGTCCACCGCAAGGACCGTTCCGCCGGGGCCGACCGCTTCGGCCATGGGGAAAGTAAAGTATCCCGTCCCCGCGCCAAAATCGATCACCTTCATTCCTTCCTTAATAATACCCCGGATAATCCGTTTTGGATTCTGCAGGACCTTTCTGATGCCGCTCTCTAAGGCATCCGCCCTGTCTGCCGAATAGATTTCCGTTTTGTTCATTTATTACTCCTTCTTTAATGTTTAGCTACTATACATTTAGCCAAAAAAAATCTCTTACTGCACCGGGCTGTCTTGTTTTCCCAAGTCCTCAGCTATCTGCTCTACCCGGAGCAGAAATTTCCGTATAATTTCCGTCTCTGCCGGCTTCTCCGGATCGAGCACGGCACCTACCCGGTCGTTGAAACGACGGTGATACATCTCGTGATATTCGAATGCTGTCTTCCCCTTCTCCGTCAGCACCGGCACCCGGCGCAGCTTGTTTTCCGGATCATCAAACTTCCTGATTAATCCCTTTTTTTCGAGCTTTGCAATCAGCTGGGAAACCGCGCCCCGGGTAACTCCCAGGTTCTCGGCTATTTCCATCATGTACGCTCCGCCGAGTTCCTTGATCTGCTTAATCATGTGGATTTCCGCTACATGAATATTGCTGTCCGTGCCGTACTTCCGTACGGTCTTGTCCAGCTCCATCATCTTATAGACAACCCGGAGGAGTATGTAGCTTATGGTATCTTTTTGGTGCCCGATTATCATACCTATAATGTATAGTTACTATACAATAATTTCAAGAGATTTTTTATTTTTTTGAAGCCGCCGTCGGTGCCGTCTTGATAACCGTAAAAAAGACCACCGTTTTTGCTGCCCCTAAGGCGGGATATACAATCCGCATTGCCGTGGATTTCGCCAAAAATACCGCCGCGAGGGTAAGCATTGTCCACGCAACGGCAAGCACGCCGAGCTTCATTTTAAGCGTCATCCCCTCTTTGTTCAGAATCCGCCGGTACGTTTTTTTGGTCAATCTGCTGTTTAGAAGCCATGAATGAAGCCGCCGGCTTGTCTTCGCGAAACAGACGCCGGCCACCAGCACGAAGGGAGTTGTCGGCAGGAGCGGAAGAACAATGCCCAGTATCCCTATTCCCAAGCTGATACTTCCGGCGCCAATGAGAATCGGCCGCAGGAACCGCCGCCGGGCAGGTTTCTTTTCCATGTCCGTATTCTGCATTACTTTTCCGCATCGGTCAAAGGGGCCGTGGCAGTGTAAGTCAATATTTGTATCAAAATTTTTGTAAGAACACTTGACAAAAATAAGACCTTACGTATAATATTAGATTATTCTAATTTCAAGGAGCTGCCGTGGCAGACGAAAAGAGCGCGGAACCGGTGGAAAATTTAAGTGAAACGCTGCAAAACTACATCGAAACGATCTATGTCACCATCGTCGAGAAGAACGGAGTGCGGGTAAAGGACATCGCAAAGCGGATGGGGGTTAAAAACTCTTCGGTAGTTTCCGCTCTCCGCTCCCTTACGAAAAGCGGACATATCAACTACGAACCATACGGAATTATCAGCCTGACACCGAAAGGCAATGCCGCCGCGCGGCAGCTGCGGGACAAATTCCTCGTCCTCCGTCATTTTTTTGAGAAAATTTTGGGCCTTAACCGGAAAACAGCGGAAGAAAGCGCCTGCAAAGTGGAACATACAATGTCGGAAGAGACCTTTCGCAGGTTCACCCAGTTTATTAAGTACATCTACGTTACCTACAAGGAAGACCCTGTCTGGCTCGAGGGTTTTAAAGAGTTTTACCTGCGGGACCTGCTATCGACCGGGTGTGAGGAAAACATCGATGACTATTTTGAGGACATCGGCGGATTGAGCGCAGGATTATAATGAAAAAGGATTTTTTTTTGCCCGTTTATTAGGCATTACTAATTTTTTATGGATTAACTATCAGGGAGCGGAACATATAACAAATAAACACAGGAGGAAACAATGAATATTCAAATCCGGGACATGAAACCGGGAGAACAAGCGGAAGTTGTGGGTTTCGAACAAGGTTCGAAACCGTATCGTGACCGGCTGTTAAGCATGGGGCTTACGAAGGGAACGATCTTTTCACTGAAGAAAATCGCGCCCCTTGGGGATCCGGTGGAAATCGAAGTGAGAGGATGTAACGTAAGTCTTCGAAAAAAAGAGGCGGACGCAGTGCGCATAAGGGGGATATAATGAAAACGCAGGCCTTACAAAAAGACGCGGCGGTAACAACACACACTATTGCCGTCGTCGGGAACCCGAATTCCGGAAAAACGACCCTGTTTAACGGATTGACGGGGGGCAATCAGCGCATCGGGAACTGGCCGGGAGTGACCGTCGAAAAAAAGACCGGACCTATGCGCAGCAATGAAGGCAAATACGATATTATCGACCTGCCGGGGATTTACTCACTGTCGGCCGTTTCCGAAGACGAGCTGATAGCGAGGGACTACATCTTAAGCGGTGAGCCGGACCTGGTGGTAAATATCGTCGATGCATCGAACTTGGAACGAAACCTTTTTTTAACGGTCAATTTATTGGAAATGCGGGTACCCGTGCTGATCGTTCTGAATATGATGGATGTTGTACGCCGGAACGGGACCGACATCGATATGGATGAACTTTCAAACGAACTGGGTGTTCCGGTAGTTGCCATCAGCGCAATAAACGAAACCGATATCAAGATGGTCGCGAAACGGATCGAAACCGCGGCAGAATCAAAGAAAATTTCTCTTACGGATGTACAATATCCGAATGAACTGGAAGATTGTATTAGCGAATGGACGCCCGCCGCTGCCGCCGTGGCAGACGAGCTGGGGACCGACGCGCGCTGGGTTTGTATGAAACTTCTGGAACAGGATGACTGGATTACCGAAAAGGTGACAAAACTCGGGAGTATTTCGGGAAAAAGTATCGAAAACAAACTGAATGAAATCGAAAATATCCTTTCAGAACCCTCCGATGTTATCGTTGCGCAGTACCGCTTCGGTTTCATTCACGGGCTTTTAAAGAGTGTTGTATCGGAAAGACAGGAAAAGGTAAGCATAACGGAGCGGATCGACAGAGTGGTCATGAACAGATTCGTAGGGATACCGATCTTTTTAGGAGTTATGTACCTCATGTTCTGGGTCGTCATCAATGTAGGCGGTGCCTTTATCGATTTTTTCGATATTCTCTTCGGCACCGTTTTTGTTGACGGTTTCGGAGTGCTCTTAGGAGGTCTCGGTTCTCCGGAGTGGCTGACAACCATACTTGCCGGAGGGGTAGGGGCCGGTATTCAAACGGTGGCAACCTTTATTCCCATCATCTTTCTGATGTTTTTTATGCTGTCTCTGCTGGAGGACTCGGGGTATATGGCCAGGGCAGCCTTTGTTATGGACCGGTTCATGCGCTTATTAGGGCTCCCGGGAAAAGCCTTTGTACCGATGATTGTCGGATTTGGCTGCACCGTACCCGCCGTTATGTCGAGCCGTACCTTGGAATCGAAAAAGGACCGGTATATGACGGTATTTATGACCCCGCTGATGTCGTGTGGTGCTCGGCTTCCCGTCTATGCTCTTTTTGCCGCGGCCTTTTTTCCGCGGTCCGGCGGGATCATCGTGTTCAGCCTCTACTTCGTAGGAATTATTCTCGCCGTTGTAACGGGGCTGCTGCTGAAACGGACCGTTTTCCGGGGAGAAGAGTCACACTTCGTTATGGAACTTCCGCCGTACCACGGTCCGCGCGTCCGGCACATCATGCGGCACACATGGAACCGCCTGAAAGTGTTTATCTTCCGGGCCGGGAAAGTGATTGTCATTGCCGTTATGGTCCTCGCCTTTCTCAACTCCCTTGGTATCAACGGTACTTTCGGAAACGAGGACAACGACAACTCCGTCCTCTCCCGTATCGGCCAGGCCATTACCCCGATTTTTACGCCGATGGGCATCGAAAAAGACAATTGGCCCGCGACGGTGGGTATTTTTACCGGTCTGTTTGCAAAAGAGGCTGTCGTCGGAACGTTGAGCAGCCTGTACAGTCAGATGGACGCAGCGGAAGAAGGTCCGGACAGCGGCGTTGCACGTTTTGCATTTAGTCCACTCCTTGTAGAGGCGCTTGCATCCATTCCGGCGGGTTTTCAGGGAATATTCGGCGGTTTTAC
>CAZSGZ010000305.1:0-4235 GCA_964606455.1 uncultured Spirochaetales bacterium | reverse complement strand
AGTTTCCGAGAAATAGCCTGATAAAGCTGTTTGTAGAGCCTGAAAGCGGAGGCCGTGTCCGCCTTCGGTACTTCCGGGTGTCGAAGGCCGGTGCATTTTTCAAAAATTGTACCTCCGAGCTCGACCCGTGTCTCTCCTAAAACGAATAGTACATCACCTTCTCTTTTAAAATCGGTGGTCATTACCCCGTTGATATCCGGGACCAAACCGAGAAGCGAAATAAGCAGGGTAGGCCGGATGGAAACCTTCGTGTTTCCGATCCGTGCGTCGTTTTTCATTGAATCTTTCCCGGATATTAACGGCAGCCCGTAGGCGCTGCAGGCATCATAAAGGCCCCTGCAGGCACGGACAAGCTGAGCACATTTATAACGGCCGTCGGGGGTTTGTTCCGATTCCACCGGATCGGGCCAGCAGAAATTGTCCAGGGCGCAGGCCCGTTCGGGATCTCCGCCTAATGCTACATGCGCCCGGAGGGCTTCGTCCACCGCGCACACCGCCATATGATAGGTGTCCACATCACCGTAGCGGGGGCATATCCCGTGGGTAACGGTAACACCCTGACTCCAGCCGTAGCCCGGTTTCAGTACGCCTCCGTCGCTCGGACCGTCTCCCCGGACACCGCAGAAAGGTTTTACAATCGAACCGGCCTGCACTTCATGATCATACTGCCGGACGAGGCCCTCCTTTGAAGCAACATTCGGTTCCCCGAGAATGGAGAAAAACAGTTCCTTTCCGGAAAGGACCGTGGTTTTCCCCGACGGCAGGGATATGCCGCGTGCAGGCGGGGTCCATTCCGCCTGCAGTTTCATTACCGGAAGCCCGTTGTGAAGAAAATCGAGGCTGATAAAACCCACGACTGTGTTTTGATAGATCAGATCGATATAACCGGTATCGGTAAATTCGCCGATTACCGCGGCCTCGACGTCCCGCTTTTCCGCTAACGCAAGCAGTCTGTCAATTGTTTCTTCCGATACGGCAAGGCTCATCCGTTCCTGCGATTCGGAAACAAAAATTTCCCAGGGAGCAAGCCCCGGATATTTCAGAGGACACTTGTCCAGTTCAATCCGAACACCTCCGGAGTATTCCGCCATTTCGCCAAAGCTGGAGGAGAGTCCTCCGGCGCCGTTATCGGTAATTCCCTTATATAAGCCGAGGTCCCTGGCCTCTAAGAGAAAATCGGTCATCTTTTTCTGAATAATGGGATCGCCGATCTGGACGGCTGAAGTCGGCGATTCTTCATTTAATTCCTGGGAAGAAAAGGTAGCACCGTGGATTCCGTCTTTTCCAATCCGTCCCCCCACCATAACCGCCTTATCCCCCGGGTCGATATGTTTTATCCATGAGGCTTCGCCTAACACCTCCGCCGGTAAAATACCCCCGGTACCGCAGAACACGAGGGGTTTCCCGGTATAACTGTCGTCAAATAAAAATGCACCGGCAGCAACGGGGATCCCGGATTGATTACCGCCGTCGATAATTCCCTGATGCACACCGTACATTATTTTCCTCGGATGCAGCAGCCCTTCCGGCAGCCGGTCCTTCGGCATATCGGGCTCGCCGAAACACAACACGTTGGTATTGAAAATGGGTTTCGCCCCTTTTCCCGTGCCGAGAATGTCCCTGTTTACACCGACGATCCCCGTTATCGCACCGCCGTAAGGATCGAGGGCCGAAGGTGAATTGTGAGTTTCCACTTTGAAACAGAGGCAGTAATCGTCGTGAAACTGTACTACCCCCGAGTTATCGTGAAATACGGAACGGAGAAACCGTTTCTTTTCCGCTACTTTCTCCGTTACTCCTTTGATATAGGTATTGAACAGGGACGATATTTTTTCAGCTTTTCCGGCCGATGCGGTATCCTTGTATTCGATATCCGCCGCGAATATTTTATGTTTACAATGCTCGGACCAGGTCTGTGCAATCATTTCCAGCTCCACGTCTGTCGCTTCATCCGGCGGCAGCCCCCGTCTTCTCCGTTCCTCCCGTACTTCGCCGCTTGTGTAATAATCCCGAACAGCCTGCATCTCCTCCAAAGAAAGGGCTAAAAGCCGCTCTTTCGACAGCGCCGCGAGTTCCGCGTCACCGCGGCCGGCTAATTGAAAAGTTTCCACCTCCACGCTGCCGGGAGGGACGGCGGTTTCGTAATGTTCCGGCGGCCGCGCCCCCCCGTTCCACCGATCTCGGTCGATAACGGACGCATCCTGAATAAGGGGATTGTACAGCTCTTTGGCCGCGGCTTCCCAGCTGTCCGCCGGTCCCGGTATCGATAGTAAATACTGGCGTGCCGTTCTGACGGTCATTCCCGATTCTTTCGGCATTCCGAAATCAATTTCAACCGTTTGCCGGGCGCTTATTCCGAGGGGATCGGTAACGCCGGGCTTATAGGCGACCTCGATGCACACATCCCACACAAAGCGGTCCGCCGCAAAGCCGTTTTGCGCCCCGGCGGGGTATTGAATAGATTGCGCAATTCTGTCGCTGAACAGCCGCACGGCCTTAGAAGCGTCCATTTCCGGACCGTTCTCGAGAATGTAGACATCGATAACGGTAAGTGCATCGACCATGTGGCCCGAAGCGGCAAGCATATTTTTTAACCGAGCGGTTCTGCCGTCTTCCTCCGGCTTTTTGTAAAAAACCTCTATCCGCATGTTCCGGGATAGTAGCAGAAAACCCCGTTCTTCTGCAATCCGTAGAACGTATCCGGCCTACTTTACCTTTTTTTTGTTTTGTATCAGTATTGCTTTGTACGGGAGGGTTTTTTCTGTTTTGGACAAACTCGAATGTTCATTTTTAAACGGCAGTGTATGCTGCATTCATTCCGTAACAAAAAGGGAAGCGATCGAGGAACTGATACAAAAAGCATCGGTCCTGCACATTCTAGATAATACCCAACGGTTCACCAGGGAGGTTCTCGATCGTGAAAAAAAGCAAACCACCGGATTCGGTCACGGAGTTGCGGTAGCCCATGCGCGGTATGCCGGACTGGATTCGGTTATTATTGCTCTAGGCGTTTCACGAAAGGGTATCGAATACCAGGCAATGGATAATAAGCCGGTACATTTGCTGTTTCTTATAGCAAGCCCTATGTCGCTGCAGGACGATTATCTGCGGGCCCTCTCCGTGCTGGTAAAGCTGGTTCGGCAGGCTGATTTCCGTGAAGCACTCCTGGAGGCTTCATCCATCCCGGAAATAGAAGAAATACTCCACACGAATTTTTGCTCCCTTCTTCAGGACGAACAAAAAAAGGCGGTTTAGAGCTGCCAAATTTCCTTCAGCTGTGTAACGAGATGTTCTTCAGAAGGGTCTTCCATTCCTTTCTGAATTGAGAGATCGTATAAAATTTCGAGTATTATTTCCTGGGTGTCGGGATTTTCTATATTTTCCGCCATTTCCCAAAAGGTATCTGAATCGTGGACGGTACTTTCAAATTCCTCCAGCGATTCTTCATAATCGGTAAAGTTACAGTCTTCGAGTAATTTATCCAGTTCATTTAATTCCGACTCGTCAAACTGCCGGTCAGCCATTATCATATTTTTTATACAGCCGGCAAAAAATACCCGCTCCAGGCCTTCAAATCCCGATATATCTTTCATGTGCAACTCCTCTCAGCATCACACAGATTGTACACGAAATTACTTTTTATTCAAGAGAAGTACCGATCCCACTTCAGCTCCGACAACATCGGCTATAACCGAACACTTTGCGGTAAACAAAAAGAAAATCGGTCGTTCCACATCGGAAAGGGCTTCAAAATTGCCTTGCCCTTTACTAATAACACAATCGCTCTCCGCGAATATTACGCGAAAAGCCGGGTCGCACTCTTCTAAGACACAGCCGGGCAAGGCAACTCCGGAGGAAATGATTTCCGCGCTCGAATCTATTCCGCAGAAATACGCGTCTTCCGTGGTAATGTCGTTGATAATCGGGAATCCTCTGGCGGCAAAGTATATATGAATATCGGGAAACTGCCGGTGAATTTCATCAACAAGCAGCTTATCAAAAACTACCTCCCCCGCATTATCACCGATATACAGAACTGTTTTGGAAATTTCTAAGGTCCTGACAAAGCTGTCAAATTGAAACAGCTCTTCTTTTTCGCGGGAAATTGTCTGTTCCTCTTTTTCAACAATACGCGTTATCTCATCGTCGATATTCAAGCCTGTTTTCGCGCCAAAATCGATAATATTTCCGGCTATTGCATATTCAATTGCCTGGCGGAGCGGATTTGCCGCACT
>CAZSGZ010000304.1:0-4235 GCA_964606455.1 uncultured Spirochaetales bacterium | reverse complement strand
GAATAATGTATTAAAAAAAGTAAAGGAGATTGAGATATGGCGCTGAGTAATTATGAGCGGGTTGGAAGGGCTTTAGAGGTTCTAAAAACGGAACTCGAACCGTTTGTGGTTCGGGAGATGAAAGCAGAGTATAAAAATAATTGGTATTCAGAGGTTAAGGAGATCTTTGAAGGGGGGAAATCTGATAAATTTCTCACGGATAATCCGAATACCTGGGACATCCACACACTATTGACGATTATGCAGGTTAAATGGTTTGAAGTATTTTCGAAAGTACTCGGAAAGAGCGAAAAAAATTTAGTTTTTGCACTGAAAGACCAGCGGAACAACTGGGCGCACCAGCAGACTTTCTCCACCGACGATACCTACCGTGTATTCGATAACGTTGAACTTCTTCTTGCCGCAATAAGTTCCCCCGAGTCTTCCAGCATAGGACAGGAAAAGCAGGAGCTCCTGAGAATCCGTTTTAACGAACAGGCCCGGAAAGAGGCCCGAAAAAAGGTAACGGTAAAGATAAAAAGCGAAACCCCATCGGGGTTGAAGCCATGGAGAGAGGTGATAACGCCTCATCCCGATGTTGCCGACGGAAGCTACAACCAGGCTGAATTTGCCGCCGATCTATGGGAAGTTTTCCTTGGACGCGGCTCCAGCGAATATCTTGATCCCGTCGATTTCTATCAGCGAACCTTTCTAACGAACGGACTAACCGATTTAATCGAAAATGCCCTGAAAAGGCTTTCGGGGAAAGGCGGAGAACCGGTCATAGAGCTTCAAACGAATTTCGGCGGCGGGAAGACCCACTCCATGCTTGCCCTGTATCACCTTTTTTCAGGCGTTTCACCGAATAAGCTTTCGGGTATCGATGCGCTGTTAACCGAAAAAAAGCATTCGGTACCCGAGAATGTAAAACGTGTCGTCATTGTTGGAAACAAAATACCGCCGGGTAAACCGGACGTTAAGAAGGACGGGACCGTTGTAAATACGCTGTGGGGTGAGATTGCATATCAGTTAGGCGGGAAAAAAGCTTATGATTTTATTGCCGAGTCCGACAAAAGTTCAACTAATCCCGGGGATGCTTTGAAGGTTTTGTTCGAAAAAAACTCTCCCTGTCTCATCCTGATTGATGAATGGGTGGCCTATGCCCGGGGCTTTTATACGGTAGACGACCTTCCGGCGGGAACTTTCGACACCCAGTTTACCTTTGCCCAGACATTGAGCGAATCGGTGAAAAACGCGGCCGGAGCTCTTCTCGTTGTCAGTATTCCCGCATCCGACAATGAGATTGGAGGCGAGGGAGGGCAGGAAGCCCTGAACAGATTAAAAAACGCCATTGGAAGGGTCCATCATTCCTGGGCGCCGGCAACAGCCGAGGAAGGATTTGAGATCGTTCGTAAGCGTCTTTTTCAGCATACCGGAATAGATTACAAAGCACTGGAAGCGGTTGTTCGTGCTTTCTCGGATTTATACCAAAATCAATCTGCTGAGTTCCCCGCAGAATGCAAAGAGGCGGATTACCGCCGAAGAATTGAACGTGCGTATCCCATCCATCCCGATCTCTTTGAAAAGCTGTACAGTACATGGTCGAGTCTAGACCGCTTTCAGCGAACCAGGGGCGTGCTGCGATTGATGGCTTCGGTTATCTATTCACTGTGGTCTAAAGATGACAGAAGTCTGATGATTTTATCCGGAACCATTCCAATAGATGATCCTGATGTAAAAAGCGAACTTACTCGATACTTAACGGATAACTGGAAACCGGTTATAGATAAAGATGTGGACGGCGAATACTCCCTCCCGCGAAAACTGGACAACGAAAACACAAACCTGGGTAAATATTCCGCAACCCGGCGAGTCGCACGAACGATTTATATGGGTTCCGCGCCGCTGCAGCAGATCGGACAGAAGGGAATAGAGGAAAAGGAGATTAAGCTGGGATGCGTTCAACCAGGCGAATTTCCGGCAACTTTCGGCGATGCCTTACGGCGGCTGTCGGACAATGCGACGTTCTTGTATATCGATAATAAAAGATTCTGGTATTCCACACAACCGACGGTCCGGAAACTGGCGGAAGACCGTGCGGGTGAAATCGATATGTATGAGGTATGGGATGAAATCCAAACCCGGGTTTCCAAAAATATTAGCAGTAAAGGAGATTTTGAAAAGGTCCACTGCATGCCTAGCAGCGGAGCCGATATTGCCGATGAACCCTCCGCCAGACTCGTGGTTCTGCACCCTGAAAAAACACATTTGAAAAACGACAATAATTCGCAGGCCCTCGTACATGCAAAGGAAATTTTGGAAAATCGCGGAACCGGTGCCCGGTATTTTAAAAATACTATTGTATTCTTAGCTGCCGATGAGACTAGGTTAAGAGAATTGATTTCTTCGGTACGTAAATATCTTGCATGGCAGTCGATAATCGACGATAAAGAAACCCTCAATTTAAGTGTATTGCAGATCCGTCAGGGTGAAGAGCAGCGGAAGCATGAAGACGATTCAATCTCGATACGGCTAGTGGAAACATTTTGCTGGCTGATTTATCCGTATCAGTCCGAACCGAAAAGTCAGATGAGCTGGGCTGCTGTACGATTGCAGGGGAATGATCCTCTCGCAGTCCGAGCTGCTTCCCGGCTTAAAAACGACGGCCAATTGGTGGCCCATTTCGGCGGCGCCAGTTTGCGAATAGAAGTAGATAAGGTTCCCCTCTGGCGGGGAAATCATATTTTAGTTAAGCAGCTTCAGGAAGATTTTTTTCAATACACATATCTGCCGAGATTAAAGAACACCGGTGTATTGCTCAATGCGATTGCGGACGGTATCCAATTGATAACGTGGATACACGACAGTTTTGCCTATGCCGAGGCCTGGGACGAAGGAAAACAGCGGTATATTGGTTTGAAAACCGGCCAGGTTATTTATCCTGCCGCGGACGACAATTCCGTAATCGTTAAGCCGGATATCGCCCAAAAACAGATCGATGAAGAGACGGAACCGAAAGGACAGCTGCCGAAACCTGAAATCCCGGAGGGTGATGACGGGACGGGCGTACCTACGGGAAGCACAAAACAAAAGGGAAAAGAAAAAACGTATAAACGCTTTTGGGGGACAGTACAGCTCGATCCATTAATGCCTAACCGAGAAATTGGAAAGCTTAGCGAAGAAATTATCCAGCACCTTTCCGGTTTAGTCGGATCCGAGGTTGTCTTAAAATTGGATATCGATATTTCGGTGGAAGAGGGAATCCCCGAGGATGTCAGAAAAATCGTGATGGAAAATTGTAATACGTTAAAAGTTGAACACGGGTTTGAGGAAGAGTAAACCGCTTACTCCCCCCCGGCATACTCCCGAATCACCTCCAAAAACCGGGTACCGTAGACCTCAAGCTTCTTCTCCCCCACGCCGGACACGGCGAGGAGCTCTTCGTTTGTTTCCGGTTTGACTGCAGCCATTTCCGATAAAGTTTTATCCGAAAACACCATATACGGCGGAAGCCCCTTCTCCCGGGCCAGCTCGGTGCGGAGCTTTTTTAATTGCTTGAAGAGGGGTTTGTCGGGAGCCCCGGTTTTACCGAAGAGGCCGGGGGATGTTTTTTTCTCCGGGCTGTCCTTTCTCTCTATGGCGCTGGTCTCGCTGATGAAAAACGGCGCTTCCCCGAAGAGCACCTTCCGGCCCGATTCGGTGAAGCGGAGGACGTTGTAATGATCGGCGTCCCGGTAAATCAGCTGCTGGCCAATCAGTTCGTTGACGATTCCCCGCCACCATGTTTGACTTTTTCCCTTTCCGGCGCCGTAAGTCTTGAGGTTCTGATGGCCTTTCGTTCGTATCTTCTCGGTATCCGCGCCGCGGACAATGTCGATGATGTGGGTTATACCGAATCCTTCGCTGGTCCGGGCCATGGCGGAGAGGACCTTTTGGGCGTCCACGGTGGCCTCGACTTTTCCGGCCACGTCGTTGCAGACGTCGCAGCTGCCGCATTCCCCGTTATGTTCTTCGTTGAAGTATTCCAAAATCTGTTTCCGCCTGCAGACGTTGACCGTGGCGAAGCGGACGATCCGGTTCAGGTTGTCTTTGCTTTTATGCCGTTCTTTCGGATCTCCGATTTGATTGATGAAATACTGCTGCTTCGCGATGTCCCCGGGACTGAAAAAAAGGACGCACTCCGAATCCAGCCCGTCTCGGCCGGCGCGGCCGGTCTCCTGATAGTAGCCCTCCATGCTTTTCGGAAGATCGCCGTG
>CAZSGZ010000303.1:0-4256 GCA_964606455.1 uncultured Spirochaetales bacterium | reverse complement strand
TCCCTGCTGAATATCGAATGCCGCCTCATACGACCCGGCTGTTATAAACGTTTCAATTGCCTCGGGCATTCCGCCGATGAAAAGAAACTCCCGCTGAAAGTTCAATAATCGCTGATGGTAACTGTGGGGAAGGTCACGGGCTAACTGAATATTTTTTAAATATTCACAAAGCTTTTCATCCCGTTCAAAAAGATATTCTTTAAACGTTACCGGTCCGAGGTGAAGATATTCGATCCGGCCCACGGGCATGGAAAAATTATGGTCGGCAAGGGTGAACTCTAAAAGTGAACCGGCGGCAATTACCGGCAAATTGCTATAACCTTCATAAAAATATCGGAGAGCCTGAATTGCGTACGGAGTTGCCTGAATCTCATCGAAAAAGAGCAGCGCTTTTGGGTAATCGCGGATTTCGCCGGTGAGCCCTTCGATCTCCGCCATGATTTTCGACATATCCAGAGTTTTAAAAACATCGTTCAGATAATAATAACGCTCGAGGTTTATCTCATAAAGGGATAAATTCTGTTCTGCAGCAAACATTCTTACCAGCGTGGATTTACCAACCTGCCGTGCCCCACGTAGAACAAGCGGTTTCCTGTTATCTTTCCCAAGCCACTGTGACAGATCATCTAACGCAAAGCGATACACAAAACACCCCCGTATTTTGACACTTTATTGTATAGAATTGGGGTGTATTTTGTCAATATGCTATAATTAACTGATAATTCTACGGGGAGGATGGGCGGATAGTCTCTGACATGAGAATTGTAAATCCTTTTACCCAGCAAAATCAATCGACGGAGGGGGAATTATAGCGTTTCCGGGAGACTGCGGGCCTTGTATAAGGGCAGGCAGGTCCTGCTTTCGCTTCCACCTTATTTCCCCGCATTCCTGCACCTTATCCCACCGGCAGTACTTTCACGATCCGCATGAACAGCACGTCGTCGGGGGCGTCGGGGGCCCGTTGCTTCAGCTCTTCGATTAGGCCGGCATCTTCTATTAACCGGAGGACGAGGCGGGCGCCTCTGCTGTCGGACAGGCCGCCTTCGTAAGCCGGATCGTAAAGGTAGACCCCCGCAACGGCAATTTTCCGTTCGAGAATGTTTATTCGCGTCTGATTGTCGGAGAGTCCGAACATCAGCACATCGTCATCAACCATATCCGGGCCGATGTAGGCAAGGTTCGGAGCGCCGTCGGCATTGACCGTCGACACCGCAAGGGCCCCGCCGCTTAAGTTGTGGATCGTTTCGTAGAGCTCCTCCGCCGTTAAGGTATTTTCGTCAAAATAGACCGTATTCGAAGCGGCGGAAACACTGTCGGCCTCTGGCTGAAGCCGCTCCTTTACCGCGACGATATCTGCCGGACCGGCAGCGTCCTTCGAGCATGCGCCGAGTATAGCAATAACCGTTGCAACAACCAGCAAAACGGAAAAATTTTTCATCCTTTTCTCCTAACAGACTGTTTCACGTTAAAAAGTACAAAAAATTTTGTAAAAAGCAACAAAAAATGCTGTACGCTATATAGGAATTTGCTTATTTTTCAGTAAAAGTGGCAAATAGGAGCAATGAGATGAAATATGTTGCCGGTGTTGTTATCGTTACCATGGTGCTGCTTGCATCCTGCTTTCCCGGCGGGGGAGCGGAAGAAGCGGCGGGCGGGCAGGAACCTCGGGCCCTAGCCGTCGAGGCACTGACGGTAAGCAGAGGAATTCTAAACGAATACGTAGAAGCTTCCGGAACCATCTCCGGGACCAACGAGGCATACGTGGTTTCCGAAGCGCAGGGTATTATCCGTTCGGTGAACTTCGACCTCGGCGACCGGATCGAAGCGGGACAGGTCCTGCTGCAGGTAGACGATAAAATACAGCAAATCAATCTTGAACAGGTAAAAATAGAATACGACAATGCCCGGCTCGATTTCAACGCGGCACAAAATCTGTACGACGCGGGAAGAGCATCCCAGTCGGAACTGAACCGGGCGAACAGCGCTTTAAGCGGCGCGAAAGCCCGATATGAAACGGCCCTGAAAGCTTACAACGACTGTACTCTGCAAGCGCCGATCAGCGGGTTTATCGCCGAACGGGACCCCGCCGTAACATTGGGGAATTACCTCAACGCCGGGACCCGTGTCGCGCGGCTGGTGGATATTTCCGCCTTAAAACTTGAAATTTCCGTGGGAGAAAGCGAGGTCGGACTGCTGAACGACGGCGCTGCGGTTGAAATTTTTATCCCCACCTGCAGCAGAATAAAAAATTCCGGCAGAATCGATGCCATTGCCGCGGGAAGCGATCCCGCAACGGGAAGTTTTCCGGTTATTATTACCTGGGAAAACAACTGTTACGATATCGTCCGCGCCGGAATGACGGCTTCGGTAAAAATCAGGACCAACGAAACGACGCCGAAAGTCATCGTTCCGGCTTCGGCAGTTTTTTCTCAGGAGGGGAAAACGTTCATCTTTACCGCGCAAAACGGAAAGGCGGTACCGCGGGAAGTTACCCGCGGGAGGGTCCTTGGAAACAGATTGGAAATCGAATCGGGACTGGAAGAGGGTGAAACGATTATTATTTCCGGGATCAGCGCCCTTCGGGAGGGAAGCAAAGTCAATCCGTCAATAATCGGAGAGAGCGGTAACCGGCAATGAACATTGGAAAATTTTCAGTAAACAATTCGGTCCTTGTTAACATTTTAATGGTAGTGATCCTCTTTTTGGGGGTATTCAGCATTGCCCGGCTGCCGCGGGAGCAGTTTTCCGAAGTGCCGTTTTACTGGGTAAACATTATCGTGCCGTATCCCGGAGTATCGGCGGCGGACGTAGAGAAAACGGTCACCATCAAGATCGAGGATGAATATGACGATATCGACAAACTGAAGCAAATTGTTTCGGAATCGAAAGAGGGTTTGAGCGTTGTCCGGGTAGAATTCGACGACGGTATTTCCGATGATGAGTTTGAACGTCTTTTCCAGGAAGCGCAAACCAGGTTTAACAAAGTATCCCTGCCCGACGGGACACTCCAGCCCCTTATCGACGATTTTTCAGCAAGCGATTTTTTACCTGTTATCGAAGTCATTTTGTGGGGAGAAACGGATTATTCGACGCTGAACCAAACGGCCCTGCGGCTGCAGGACAAGCTCAAAACGATAAACGACGTTTCCAGTGTCGATCTGGTCGGCTCCCGGGACAGACAGATCAGAATTGAAGTAAACCGTCAGAAGATGGAAGCGTTGGGAATTTCGATTAACGAAATAGTCCAAGCGGTACAGCAGCGGAACGTTACCATACCCGGAGGGACACTGGAAACGACCTCCCGGGAGTACATTCTGCGGACGGTAGGCGAGCTCGGAACATCCGGTGAGCTGAACGACATTATTGTCCGGAGAAGCACCGGGGACAGACAGGGAGCGGTTACCGTCGGCGATCTGGCACAGGTAATAGAGGATTATGACGAAGACGGCGTCCGCGGCCGTTTTAACGGCAATGAAGCAATTATTCTCCGTATCGCAAAGGTGCCGAAGGGGAACTCCATCGGAGTCGTGGACAATACGAAAAAGGAGCTCGAAGCGTTTGCGCAAACGATGCCTTCGAGCATCAATATTTCGCTTTTCAACGACAGCACCGTGCAGATCCGGGACAGCATTAACGTTCTCGTCGTCAATTCCCTTATGGGTTTCGGTCTGCTTGTAATTATACTGTTTGTATTCATCGGGTTCCGCAATGCCCTCATGACCGCCATAGGCATTCCCCTTACCTTCGCCATTACCTTTCTCATTCTCGAACTGTTAGGTGAAACACTGAACAGCAACGTGCTTTTCGGCCTGGTCCTTGTCCTCGGGCTGATCGTTGACCATGCGATTGTCATAACGGAAAACAGCTACCGCCTGCAGCAGGAGGGGCTGTCCAGACGCGATGCGGCAATCCGGGGAACGAATGAGGTGGTATTCCCGGTTATCGCCGCGACCCTGACCACCGTCGCCGCCTTTCTTCCCCTGATGCTTCTGCCGGGGGTTATAGGAAAATTTTTACGGGTTATCCCTTTAGTTGTCTCTATCGCACTGCTGGCGTCCACCGGCGAGGCGATATTGTTTCTTCCCGCTCACTTCGCGGATTGGCCCGGGAAGAGCCGGGACCCGGACAAGGATTTTCTCAACCGTATAAAGAAGGGTTTCTCGAAACTGATTTCCCGGCTGTACAAACGCCGGGGCCTGGTCGTCGGCGTGATGATTGTCCTCTTTTTCGTCAGCATGTTTCTTGTAACCACAGTT
>CAZSGZ010000302.1:0-4290 GCA_964606455.1 uncultured Spirochaetales bacterium | reverse complement strand
GGAGGAAACGGACGCGCGGCAATCGGGAAAAAAAGCAGGCCCTCGTTTTGACCCTGTCGATGGCGGCGTCGATTTTCCTCTTTAACCTGGAGCCGTTTATTCTGCCCCTTATTACCCGGTGGCAGTCGATGGGGCTGGCCCCGCTTTTCGGGATCCTGTGGATATCCGGCGTCGGCTACGCGGTCCTGAAGTACCGGTTCCTTTCCTGGACGCCGGAACTCGTCAGCAGCGATATTTTAAACAGCATCGACGAGCCGGTCATCCTGTTAGATACCCGCTATTCTCCGGTCTATATGAACAAGGCGGCGGAAGAACTGACTGCCCCTAAAGGCGAAGACAACGAAGCTGATGAAAACGACGAAGAGGAAACTTTGCCGGCAGCGGCGGGGCTCGAAATGCGGGAAATTATTAACAATACCCCTTCCCTCGCGGGGGATTTGAAACGCCTTCTAGACGGGGAGGTCCGCGATTTTTCCTGCCGGCTGATGGTTTCGGGAAACGGGGACAATGTTCTCGACGTGAAATTTTCGCTGATTCGCGACGCCTTCGACGATGTTCAGGGCATTTCCCTGGTGGGAAAACGGGTAAAAGACGAGATCAAGTTCCGGGCCCTCTTCTCCCTTTCGGAGAAGGAGATGGACGTTCTGAAGCTTTTAGTAGAAGGGAAAAAGGGGAGCGAGATAGCGGAGGCCCTCGGGATATCGCTTCGCACGGTAAAATACCACAACGGAGGAATTTACTCGAAACTGCAGGTGCGAAACAAAATCGAGCTCTTCCGGGTGCTCGATTCAAACAACCTTTTCCCCAAACAGAACGCGGAATCGGTTTCGTTTCCCCTTCTGGTAAAAAAATGAAAAAAAGTGCCCAAAATTGCACTTTGGTACAGTGTAAATTGTTTGATTGCGAAATAGACTTACAATGGGAAGTTGTTATATAAGGAGCAAAATATGAAGCGGTTTGTTGTTGTTTTGGTTGTGATGGTACTGCTGAGTCCTACGGTTTTCAGCCAGCAGGAGCACCAGCTTTCGGTAAGCGCCGTCCCCTACGGGACGCTGCCCCTCGGTTCAAGCGGCGACATATTTAATTTCGGGGGCGGCGTGGACGCTTCGGTCACCTTCATACCCGGATTTTTAAAGTTTTTCGGCGTAACCGCAGGCGGAAACTTCCTTGCTCTGCCCCTCGAATCCGCGGCCGAATCGGGAAACTCTGTTTGGGCCCTGTCGGGGAGCGGCGGCCCGGCCTTCCGGCTTCCTTTAGGTGATCGCCTTTCCATTTTTGCAGGCGGCCGGATCGGGTACTACTACTGGGGCCCCGGCGGCGGCTGGGACGCGGCGGAATCGAACGGCGGCGGTCTTACGGTCGGCGGGAACGCCGGCGCGCTTTTTCGTGTTGTCGGCCCCTTTACCTTAGGCGCGGACGTTTCCTACGACTTCTATTCAAAACTCTACAACGGCATCAGCTTCCGCCTCGCGGTGCGCCTCGACTTCCCGGGCCTCGAAAAAGAAGGACTCGACCTCGAACTCAAGGACATAAGACTACAGCCGCTCTTTCCGGTACTCTACTCCTACTATGGAGATAACCCCATCGGGTCGGTACGGATAACAAATACCGGCAGAAAAACGGCGGAAAATGTCGCCGTTCAGTTTTACGTGGAACGGTACATGGATAATCCCATGAATGTCTGCGAACCCTTCACGCTGCAGCCCGGAGAAGAAAAAAGCGTCGACCTTTACGCGATTTTCACGGACGATTTAATGGAGGTAACCGAAGGGACGAAGGTTTCGGCGAAGATAAGCGTAAAACGGGCGCTGAAAAAGGACACCCTGTCGGAAGATTTTACCGGCATTCTCGAGTTTTACAACAGAAACGCCCTCTCCTGGAACGACGACCGGCGTATCGCCTCCTTCGTTACGGCAAAAGACCCGGAAATTATGAACTTTTCCAAGAACGTGATGACATGGATGAAGGAGATGCAGAATCCGGCAATAGACGAAAATCTGCAGAAAGGGATGGCCATGTTCGAAGCCGTCAAGAGCTACGGCATCCACTACGAGATCGATCCGACCACCCCTTTTTCCGAGTTTTCCGAAGAAGCCGAAGCGATCGACTTTCTGCAGTTTCCCCGGCAGACCCTGCAGTACACCAACGGCGACTGCGACGATCTGACCGCACTGTATACGTCGCTCTTAGAGGCGGTCGGGGTGGAGACGGCATTCATTACCGTCCCGGGACACATCTACGCGGCTTTCGCGCTGAAATCGGCGCCGGCGGAGGTAAAAAAAGGCTTCAGTAAACAGGATGACCTCATATTTACCGAAGAAAAGGTATGGCTCCCGGTTGAAATTACCATGTTTCAGGAGAGTTTCGAAAAAGCCTGGGCCGTTGGTGCGAAAGAATGGCGGGAAAACAATCCGGAAGACCTCGCGGTACTGTATCCGGTGCGTGTTGCCTGGAACCTTTTCCAGGCGGTAGGCTTCCGGGAAGGGGCCGGCGGAATACAGCTCCCCAACAAGCAGGCGGTGACCGACCAGTTCGGCACTACCATTACACGGTACGTGGAGAAAGAGATCCAGCCGCAGCTGGCGGCGCTTCAGGAACAAATGGCCCGGGAGCAGAACAATATTAAATATGTGAATAAAATTGCCGTCCTCTACGCCCGCTACGGCCTGTACGACGACGCGGAGGAAAACTTCCAGACGGTCCTTGCCCGGCGGGAATACACCCCGGCGCTTACCAACCTGGGAAACATTTTATTTATTAAAGAACAGTATGAAGAGGCGCTGACTTATTACGAGCGGGCCGCGGAACAGAACAGCCGCAACACTTCCGCTCTTCTAGGGATAACCCGCTGCGCCCACGAATTGGAAAATTATTATTTATCGCGAAAAACGTTCGGAGAGATTAAAGAATTAGACCCGGACCTCGCGGGCAGGTTCGCCTATCTGGACCTGCAGGGAGAGGACTCCACCAGGGCAGCCGAGGCAAGCGGCATGCAGAATACTTTTGTTTGGGAGGAAGAGGAATGAGAACCAACACGACACGGAAGATTATTTTAACAGCAGGCCTTGTGCTGCTTTTTATAGGCGCGGCCGGAATATTTACCGCATGTAATTTGGAATCGCCCTATATCGAGGCGATCCGGGAACGGATAAACGAAGATCTGGCACCGTCGGATCCCGGCGTGGAAGACCCCCCCGCGGGAATTACCGTCTCCGAAACATCGTTGACGACAACCGAAGGCGGAGGAGCGGATACTTTTACGATTGTTTTAGCCTCCAAGCCTGATGATACTGTAGAAATTAGTATTGCATCCGACAACGAGGCTGAAGGAATTGTTACTCCTTCGAATGTATCATTTACACCCGAAGATTATTCGACACCTATCACTATCACCGTCACCGGTGTTGACGATTCCACTGCCGACGGCGATGTCAACTACAGCATTCAATTCGGGCAGGTTGTTTCAAATGATCAGGAGTATGCAGCTCTCTCCATACAGCCAATTGCGGCCGTAAACACCGATAACGACAGTGCAGGAATAACTGTTTCAGAAAATTCGCTCTTTACTACCGAGGACGGAGGCGCCGACACATTTACAGTTGTGCTGAAATCAAAGCCTTCCGCTGATGTGACGATTGGTATTTCCTCCAGTAATACATCCGAAGGGACTGTTTCCCCGAGCAGTCTGATTTTTTCACCTTCAAATTACAATACACCGCAGACCGTTACGGTAACAGGGGAAGACGATGCTGCGGCAGACGGCCCAATCGACTATAGCATTGAATTCGGACCAATAAATTCAGAGGATACGAATTATTCAGAAATGACACTGCCATCCATTTCGGTCGTCAATACAGATAACGACACCAAGGGCATTACTGTCACAGAAACTACTCTTTCCACTACGGAAGCCAGTGACGGAACACCTGACGATAGCTTCCAGCTTTGGCTTAATTCCCAGCCCAGCGCCAATGTTACAATCAGCTTTACCTGCAGTGATGCCACTGAAGGCTCACTATCTACAGGTTCCCTTACTTTTACACCGGCAAACTACAATACGGCCCAAACCGTCAATATCAACGGAGTAGACGATGCTGTGGAAGACGGAAATATAGCATACAGTATCAATTTCGGTGCGGTTGTCTCTACAGATGCGGAGTATGCTGCTATTTCGCTGTCATCTATCTCCGCCACCAATATAGATAATGACAGTGCGGGAATTACCGTATCAACGTCATCCATTACTACAACCGAAGCAAGCGATGGAACCCCGGATGCATCATTTACCAT
>CAZSGZ010000301.1:0-4301 GCA_964606455.1 uncultured Spirochaetales bacterium | reverse complement strand
ATAAAAACGCCGTATCACCGAAGGAATGTTTCCATTGTAAAGCAAAGCTGAAACGGCAGTAGAACATGGTAATTGATTCTATTCCAAATCAATCTGCCGGCTGAAAGGAAAAGCCATTATGACTCCACTGTCACCGGAGGACATCCCCCAGTAATCTGATTTAACACTACCCGAAACCAATATCCGTCCATCTTTAGACTGTGCGACAGAACCGAGAAGGAGAAATTTACCGCTATTGTAGGTTATAGAGGCGTTTGCGAGTATTTTTCCGTTAAGGTCCATGCCGTGGAATTGAAGTATAGTAACTCCGTCTCCATACTGTAAATCACTAAAAATTATCCCTTCCGAGTATACGCCCGCCGTTGTGTCTCTCATGTCCGTTTTTACTTCTTTCTTCCACGTAGTGGTGTTATCGGCATTATACCGGCTTACGCGGATAAACGAAGCAGGCCAACCCGTGTCTTCGTCCCAGCCCTCGTATGCACCCACGGAGATGAAGTTACTGCCATCGCCGGCGGGAAAAACGGACAGAAGTACATCCATATTGCTATCCTGTGTATCGAATTGCTTCTCCAGGTCTCCGTCTTCATTGAAATATCGAAAAAACCCTTCCAGCCCGTAGTTTCGACTTTCATATACTCCGCCCATAAGAAATGTATTCGGTCCGGTTTCCGTTAAGGACATAACGGTATCATCAAACATGATATTCAGGCGAAAAGATTTTTTCCACAGCGTATTCCCCTCGGAATCGAATTTTTGAACGAATGCGTCCGCGCAGACGGGGTAGCCGGGCGCCGTATTTCCGGCTACATAGATATCGCCGTATTCGGAAATAATGAAATCGTAGGGTGTGGAGAAAAGGTCCGGCCCTTTCACTTCCTTCTGCCAGATTACTTGTCCCGTGCCGTCCAATTTTGCTAAAAAAAGATTCCGGATGTGTTCATTGGCTTCGGATTCTACGTACCCCACGGCATAAAGAGCATTACCGGATACTTGTATCTTATTAATAACGGAATCCGCGTTCCCATACCGGGAGGATGAAAGATCATGTTCCCAATTCAGTCCGCCTTGATTGTCGATGCTGAGGACTGTCATACGCTGAATAAACTCTCCCGGCTGCCCCGTTTCTTCCATGGAAAACCCGCAGGCAACAATATCGCTGCCATATTGGGTGCACGAAAGGAAAAGAGTATGGTCACGCTGATAGATCAATGTGTCGTCCGCCGCCGAGCATATGCCTGCTATGTGAAATACAAGAAGGAATCCTGCTATTTTTTTTAACATTTTTTACTTCGGCTCCTTTTCGATTGCAATGCTGTTTACAGTACTACAGGACTAAAGAATTCACAACAAATTTTCGTTATATTGTGGTTTTTTTAGTAAATAAAGAAATTTTATGTTTACAGATTCTCTATCCCGTGTATAATTCTAGTAAAGGAATTAACTATGAAAAAATATCTGCTCATTATTATTGCTTTAATTGCAGGCGCAGCATCCGTCTGGTCACAATCTGTTGCTGTTGAGGCCGATTTCAGCATTGTCTTCGGGGACGGCAATACCTCGACGGAAACTGAAAAGATGACAATTTACGGATATGGATACGGGGATTTAGCGAATATAAAGATGAGTCAAAATATGGCACAGTTAAATTCCCGGGAAATGCTTGCGAAACAGGCGTCGGGAAATAAATTTGCCTACACAAGGGAGAACGGAATATCCGAATTTAAACTGAATACAAACGCAGACTTACAAGGCGTTACGGCTGTTTCGATGGATTCGCCCGATGGAAAGCATGTCCTAATTGTCAGCTCCGCCGAGGTTGAAGCGGAAAAACCGGTCGGAGAAGATGTTTTTTCAGTAAGCATGGATTTTTCAATGGATGACGGCGACGCCGAAACGGGATATTTATCGGAATACTTGAAGGATGGTCTGGCCGCGATGCGTCGAAACAGAGGCAATTGGAGTTACGTTGTAAACAACCTGCTTAACGGGATGATGTATGAAGCCGTAAAACAAGCCGTTAATGAAAGAGCCCTCGCCGGTGAAACCGTGGAAGGCACCGTATATATTACAAATCTCTCGATTAGTTTTTAATTTTTTATAAACAGCACATGTTATTACTGAGGTGAGATTCATGAAAAAGGTTTTGTTTGTTTTTATACTGTTAGCGCTTGGAAGTTTATTGTTTGCCGAGAAGCTGGACTTCCTGTTCGCTAATTTATTCTATGTATTTACCGATGAGTATGAAGCTTATACTCCGTATGATCTTGCGGAATATGAAATTCCACAAATTGAAGTGGTAGAAATGGATTATGAGAGCCTTAGCGCGACCTTATATTATCGCGTCGGTCCTGATTCTTACTACATTGAACCTGTTGAAGTAATCGAAGGATTAGAGCTGTATATTGCGGACGAAACGAGTATTATACCCTTTTATTTTGATTCCCGCGTTCTCGGTGAATTCGCTCTCTATTTTTATGAAGAAGATACGGTGCTGTTCGATGGCTTAACAATGTCCTCATGCTCGTACAGTATAGAGGTGCCGGACGGGCAGGTTGTCTCTCATGGTTTCTGGACAATCGCCGATATGCAGGAAGAAGAGATACTGGCCGATGATGTTCGGGCGATAATCAGCGAACTGAAGGAAGAATACAAAGACTCTATTTTTAATTAATTTCAAATAGGAAAAATTTTCATGAAAAAAAGTATTGCCGCCGGGTGTTTTCTCCTGCTGCTGTTGCCGTGCGTAGTTTTTTCAGACGATGCCGTTCCGTCGGGATTTGTCTTGGTAAAGGCCGGCAGCTTTATCATGGGGCAGGCCGCGGAGGAATCGGAACAAGATGCCGACGTTCTACAGCACACAGTGGTGCTTACAAACGACTTTCTTATGGCAAAATATGAACTTAGCCGTGCGGATTGGAAAAAGTTCCTGGACAGGGACCCTTCCGTTTTCATGTACCCTTCCACTAATGCAAACTTACCTGCAGACGGCATAACCTGGTACGATGCGGCAGAATACTGTAATGCAAGAAGTACCGCGGAAGGCCTTACTCCCTGTTACGCAATTGATAAGCAGCGCAAGGACCCTAATAATAAAGATCCATACGATGATATCAAGTGGACCGTAACCTGTAATTTTTCAGCTGCCGGATACCGCCTTCCAACTGAAGCCGAATGGGAATACGCCGCCCGGGGCGGACAGCTTGGAAAGGGGTATGCATTTTCCGGCGGCAGCGACCCCGACAAAGTTGCCTGGCATTACAACAATACCGAAAAAGAGCTCCAGCCCGTCGGGCAAAAAGCACCGAATGAACTGGGAATTTACGACATGTCCGGAAATGCTTGGGAATGGTGCTGGGACTGGTACGGCGAGTATCCTGCAAAAACCGTAACGGACCCGGCGGGCGTGTCTTCAGGTGACAGCCGGGTTATGCGGGGTGGAGGATGCGGCCACTACCCGGCTGAAGCACGCTGTATCAACCGTGATTGGAATTCGCCCATAGGCTGGGTAGAATATATTAGCTTTCGGCTGGTACGCACCGTTCAGTGATTATCCTATATATTATTTGGCTTCGGGGAACGTTGCCATCCTAATCCATCGATGCACGAGGAAAGAACTCGATACTCGATAACATCTTCGAAAGCAGAGGCTGAATTTGTGCTTCGAGTTCCATCGGCGTTATCATTGTCATAAGAAAACAGAAATAATCCTCAGCGACTAAGCCCATAATCGATGCTACAACGGATGTATCTTCATTTTCATCTATCACGGTCTGCAGCAAGGCCCTGTTTCCGTCTATCTCTATTTCTTCGATCCCGCCAATGGTAATGCCGGGCCCCGGCCCCGATACCATTGCTTGCCTAACCATCTCGAACATCTCCTCGAGAGTTTCTCCCGGGATTTCCCCGATCGGGGTGAAAGCTACAGCGAAATTGCCGCCGTCGCTGTTATCCGGTCCTGCCGAGGAGAAAAGAAAAGCATCGGGTCCTTCTTCCATATACCAGTCCGCGGGATATTCTATTGAAAACCCGAGTTCTTCGCTTTCAAACCGTTCCATGTTTTGAGTAAATGCAAAATAGGGGACTAATAAAAATATAATGATAAAGTATTTCATAATCGGTTCCTCCGGCGGTTGTAATGCTGTTTAAATTATCATAGTTCTTGAGAGTTAACAACCTGGAGGAAATCCTATGGAAATCTTTTACGCTGCCGGCAGATTTAAAAAGAAGAAAATCTCCCTGCTTGAAAAGGGGTTTTTGGGAAGAAGTTGGATCAATACAACGATAAAACACCCCCGCTT
>CAZSGZ010000300.1:0-4322 GCA_964606455.1 uncultured Spirochaetales bacterium | reverse complement strand
GCGTATACATCCACTCAGGGAATTGTGGACAGTCCGAGTAAAAAGAAGCGCCGCGGAAGGGCTTCCGCCGCCAATTTTATTCCCACCTCCACCGGGGCGGCCGTGGCTACTACCAAGGCGCTGCCTCAGCATCAGGGAAAATTCGACGGTGTTGCCGTACGTGGACCGGTCCCCTGCGGATCACTTGCCGACATTACGTTCGTAACGAGCAGGGAAACAAGCGCTGAAGAGGTAAACTCCCTGCTTGCAGAGGAGGCGGACGGTGATACATACCGGCAGGTACTTGCAGTTACCGCCGACCCCATAGTATCTTCCGACATTATAAAAGATCCCCACGGCTCCATCGTCGACCTGGGAATGACCCAGATAGTCGACGGCAATCTGCTCAAGGTCATGGCATGGTATGATAATGAATGGGGATATGTTCATCAGATGGTTCGGGAAGCCCTGACCATTTAACGTTTTTTAATATCCGTTGAAATCCGGCCGGGTTCCAGATCGAGTTTCAGGGAAAGGTAATCAATTAAATCTTTTAAGGTTATAATCCCGAGGAGCTTATCGTCTTTCGTAACGAGGAGCCGGCTTTTCCCGGACTTCTGCATCAGGCGCAAGGCCTCGGTGCAGTCGGTACCCGGGTCGACGGCATTCCGGTCGCTGCAGGGATGTGCTATCTCTTTTACTTCGGTGGTGTCCCATTCCTCCCGAGGAACGGACTTTATCTCTTCGGTCGTAACGCAGCCCTGTAAGTTTCCGTTTTCCTCTACCGGATACAGTTTGTAATAATAATTGTACACGTAGTCCTCAACGAGTTTGGCCACCGTGGAGTGTCCCGAAACCGTTATGGGGTCTTTTTTCATGAATTTTTCCACCGCCACCCCGCTTAAGGCTTTAACGAAGAGGAGCTGCCGGTAGCTGTTCTGGGAGGCGCTGTGGATAAACAGTCCGATAAGGACCCACCAGATACCGCCGACGAAGCTGCCGACAAAGAGGGAGAGTATTCCGGCGCCGATAAGCAGGAATCCGAATCCCGATCCGATAACCGATGCAACACGGGTCGCCCGGACAATGTTCCCGATGCCCCGCCATATGGCGGCGCGGAGTACCCTTCCGCCGTCAAGAGGAAATGCAGGAAGAAGATTGAAAACCGCTAAAATGAGGTTAATTCTTCCGAGATACCACACAACGCCCTGGACGGGTGAATCGATGTTCGAGGTACCGGAGGCAAAGAGGGAGCCCGAGCCGCCGCCTTCGCCGCTTAGAAAGTGAAGGCCTAAGAAAATACCTGCCAGCAGAAAACTCGAGAGGGGGCCCGCAATAGCCATAAAGAATTCCGCTTTCGGGCTGGGCGGATTTTCCTCCATGTGGGCGACACCGCCGAATATCCAGAGGGTTATTCCCTCGATAGGCATACCGAAACGGCGCGCGACCAGAGAATGGCAGAGCTCGTGAAATATAATGCTTCCGAATATACCTACGGCGCCGATTAACCCCATTATCCAGTATAAAACTGTAGATAAATTACCCACTTTTCCCGGAAACAGGCCGGTAGCAAGTGTCCATGTAATAAGAGCTGCCAGTAGTAACCAGCTCAAATCGGCCTGTACCTTAAATCCCGCTATTGTAAAGAGGGTAAATCTTCTTTTAAACATCAATTTTCTCCTTGTTTCTAACTGCTGCTGTATAGAATGTTGCAAAAACCGTGCCATTATTTTATGGCATACTAATTGCTTATACATATGCGGGAGGCCGTATGGATACTGCAAAGATTGATAATACAAAACTAAAACAATATGAATTAACGGGAGAAGACCTCTATTGGGAATGTGACGCATCCTGTCTGGGTGTTGAATCGACGGAAGAGTTGGAGGATTCTATGAGGATAATCGGTCAGGACCGGGCGGTTGAAGCTATCGAGTTCGGTATGGGTATCGACAGCCGGGGTTTTAATATTTTTGTCATGGGCCCGGCGGGCGCGGGGAGGACCTCGATTGTACAGCGTTTTGTCGAGGAGAGCGCGAAGGGGAAGAAAGTACCCGACGACTGGTGTTATGTCCGTAATTTTGACGACAACCGAAAACCGAAGGCCATCCGCCTTCCGGCGGGAAGAGGAAAGGAATTCAGGAAAGACATCGACGAACTTGCGGAGAACTTGAAAACGGACATCAAGCAGGCCCTCGAACAGGAAGACTTTGAAAGGGAAAAAAGTCAGCTTATGAGTGATTTTCAGAAACGGCAGTCCGATGAACTCTCAAAACTGGAAAAGGAGGCAAAGGAAGCGGGGTTTACCATACAGCGGGGACCGCAGGGCTTCGTTATCGTTCCGCTGAAAGAGGGGGAGCCCATGGGCTCCGAAGAAATGACCGAACTTTCCGAAGAGGAGCGGGAGAAAATCCATAACCAGGGCGAGGAAATACGGAAAAAAATCCAGAAAGTTCTGCGTGACATCCGCGGCGACGAAGCCGAAACAAAGGAGAAGGTGCAGGACCTGGAAAAAAATACCGTGCTGTTTGCCATTAAGCACTACATCGACGATTTACAGGAGAAGTACCGGGATTTTAGCGAGGTCGTGGATTTTATCGAAAATATTAAAGAAGACGTGGCGAATAACGCGTCCGAATTTACCAATCCGTCCAAGGGACAGGGGCAGAACCCTCTGCAGCAGTTTATGCCGGACAAAAAAGAGGAGCTCTTCGATAAGTACACGGTAAACCTTATTGTGGACAATTCCGACTGTGAAGGAGCGCCGGTAGTTATGGAGGGCAGGCCGACGTTTCAGAAGCTTATCGGAAAGACGGAGCGGAAGGCCCGGTTCGGTATGCTCATGACCGACCTGACGATGATAAAACCCGGGGACCTGCATGTGGCAAACGGCGGCTACCTCATTTTAGAGGCCTCTCATCTGTTTCAGTATCCGTTTTCCTATATTGTATTGAAACACGCCCTGAAGGAGGGGGAAATCCGGATAACCGATGCTTCGGAAATATTTCAAACCGTCAGTACGGAAAGTCTCGAACCGGAACCCATTCCGCTGAATATAAAGGTTATCCTTATCGGAAATCCCTATGTTTATTACATTCTGCAGAACCTTGACGAGGAATTTTCCGAATTATTCAAAGTGAAGGCGGATTTTAATACATTCATGGACAACGAGAACGGACAAATTTACTCCTACACGAACTTCCTTGCAACCCATGTAAAGGAGGAAGGCTGGAACCACTTTGATAAAGGCGGCATAGCCCGGATGGTGGAATACGGAGCGGAACTGACCGGCGACCGGACCAGACTGTCCACCAGGTTTTCCGACATCTGCGATTTGGCCAGGGAGGCTGATTATCTTTCCAAGAAGGACGGAAACGGCCATATCGGCAGGGCGCATGTTCAGCAGGCAGTCGACGCAAAGAAACGGCGTTCCAATAAAATTGAAACAATTATCCGGGACATGATTACCCGCGGCGATATCTTTATCGATACGGAGGATGCCGTTACCGGGCAGGTTAACGGCCTGTCCGTTATGGACTTAGGCGACTACAGTTTCGGCAGGCCCTCCCGTATAACCGCCCGTACCTATGTGGGCAGGTCGGGCCTTGTAAACATTGACCGGGAGGTGGAACTCTCGGGCCCCATTCACAACAAGGGGGTCATGATCTTAAGCGGGTATTTAAACGGAAATTTTGGAGGGAGGAAGCCTGTTTCTCTTTCAGCGAGCCTGGTGTTTGAACAGCAGTACCAGGGTGTCGACGGCGACAGCGCCTCTTCCGCCGAACTCTACGCTCTCCTGTCCGCATTAGCGGAAGCACCGGTCGACCAGTCCATAGCGGTTACCGGTTCAGTAAACCAGCGGGGCGAAATACAGCCCGTGGGAGGGGTAACCGAGAAAGTTGAAGGGTTTTACGACGTGTGCAGTGCTGTCGGTTTAAGCGGCAGACAAGGGGTCATTATCCCTGAAAAAAACAGGAAGAACCTCATGCTGAAAAAGGAGGTACGGGACAGCGTCGCCGCCGGCCGCTTCCATCTGTATTCCGTTTCCACAATAGCCGAAGGGATGGAGATCCTGACCGGAGTGGATTTCGGCGAAGCCGATGATGACGGAAGCTATCCCGAGGCTACGATAAACCGCCGGATTGACGAGCGGCTGACCTCCTTTGCCGAAGCCTGGAGCAAGTACGGAGCTTCTGATAACGGAGGTGGAAAGAGTGCAGAGGCTCTGTAAGCCGGCCGCGGCCGGGTCGGCAATCTCAGCCCGGTCGTGAACCGGGCTTTGCCGCAATCCGTACCGTGCTTGCCTGCGGCCCTTTTTCTCCCATCTCGGTAAAAAACGCGAC
>CAZSGZ010000299.1:2752-4329 GCA_964606455.1 uncultured Spirochaetales bacterium | reverse complement strand
AGGAACTCTGCCGCAGTTCAATTGCCGAGAGGGGTATAATTTCGACCCCCTTTGAAGGCAGGATGGTAAAGGGAAATTCGCCCCGCTGATGATGGGTCCCCCGGAATTTAAGGATCTCTATGGTTCGCCGCCGCTTTTCCTCTTCTAAGTTGTTGCGGAGAATAATGACATTGTCGGTTACAAATTCTTCAACCCCGTAGCGGGAAATTGCCCCGTATTCTTCACTCCGTTCCGATGTCATGATAGTCGTTACGCCGAGCTGTTTCAGGGCGTTGCTGATACGGAACAATTCCCCCCTGATAATCTGTTTATTCTCGAACAAGTTAAACACGGCGCCTAAGGAGTCGAGTACTACCCGCTGCGCGCTGATGGAATGAACGGCATGTTCTAAGCGGGAGAGGAGGCCGCCTAAATCGTACGTACCTATCTCGATTGTCTCTTCCTCAACCATCGGCGAGGCGTCGATAAAGAGCCATTTGCCCTTTGCCTCCCAGGAGGAAATGTCCCAGCCGAGGGAGACAAGGTTTTTCCGCAGGTCCTCCGGGTTTTCTTCGAAGGTCACGAAAACGCCGGGTATTTTGTCGCTGCGGATGCCTTCGGCCAAAAATTGGGCCGCCATAATGGTTTTCGCGCTGCCCGCGGTCCCGCTTACCAGTGTTGTCCGCTGAGCGGGAAGTCCGCCCTCCGAGATAAGGTCAAAGCCCGGTATCCCGGTTTTAATTTTATCGATAGCCATTAATCCTCTCCTCCTGTGGTTAATTGTTCCGTCAGTTCCGGCAAATCGAGCCAAATAAGCAGCCGGGGTATATCGGACATATCGCCGATAACGCGCCGGTATTTCATCGTGTCTTCCCGAATCAATGTTGGAGTTGCTAAAATTTTATCTTGCTCCGCCGTCGCCGGGTCTTCCAATACATCGATAATGTTGAGCTGAACCGCGTCACCTAATTTTCGGGCGATTTTTTTTATATTTTCCACCGCTACTTCCGAACGGGACGTTTTTCCCGTTATGTAGAGTTTCAGCGTTATTTTTTCCATTATACGCGCTCCTCGTCTATTGTGCCTGTATAATATTTTCGGTAGAACGATGCAAGATGTCCCATCAATTCCAATACAAGCAGCCTGCCTTCGTCTTTGTATACTTTTGTTCTCGCGGGGTCCTTTTCTTTTGCTATTTGTGACAAAACGGCGGTGTAGATATCGATAATGTCCTTCGGCTTGGCCTTCAGCAGACCGAGCTCTTCCCCGAGCATTCGGATATTCCCTATCTCATCGGGGCCGGTCCTGTACGTCATTTCTTCTATTTGATTGTCCAATATTTGCAGGAACGTTTCCACGCTTTTCTCGAAAGCGTCCGGATTTGCCGCTGCAAGCGGCTTCTGTCCGTATGTACCGGCGGTAACGGAGGTGGTATTTCGAAAAGCGAACTGGGTAAGTCCTGCAATTTCATGCTGCAGTTCCTGCAGCCGCTGCTCCTCCTCCTGTTTCCTTTCGGTAATGTCAATTCCCGTGCCTAAGATATATTCAAAATTCCCGTTTTCGTCCCGGACGGTGGTGTTTGTCCAGGTGATAAACCG
>CAZSGZ010000299.1:0-2742 GCA_964606455.1 uncultured Spirochaetales bacterium | reverse complement strand
CTTTTTCCCGTCCCGGGTTTTCCAATAATTCTGGAACTGATTGGATTGGGCCTTTTCCCGCAGTTCGTTAAAAATCCGCCGGACCTCATTTTTTTCCTCTTCAAGGATTAAATAATCCCAGAATGGTTTGTCTTTAATGTCGTCGTATAGAAATCCCGTTGTTTTCTCGCAGGTAGAATTGAATCGGATAATTTTTCCCTCGTAGTCCAGCAATACCAAAAGCGTATCGGAGGCGTTTTCTATCGCGCTTATAAACCGGCGTTCTTTCTTTATTTCCCGCTGCAGTTCCTTCGTCGCCGTAATGTCCCGGAAGGTCGCGAGGGCGCCGATAAGGGAATTGCCGTTGTCGTATATCGGTGTAGCGTTAACGGAGATCCATTTAGTTCCGTTTTCCGCCGGCCGAGCCAAGCCGTGCTCAAAATGGTCCACTTTCTTTTGCTCTTTCAGGGCCAAATACAACGGAAGTTCCTTTTCACTGATCGGTTTGCCCCGTTCATCAACATTTTGCCATTTTTCTTCAAAATAGTAGGAGCCTAATATGCTGTCCCGTTTTAGATCCAAAATGCGTTCCGCGCCGGCATTTGAATAGACAATTTCACCGTTTACATCGACAACAACTACTCCGTCCGGCATAGCGTCGAGGATCGTCGGCATGTTGTACTGTAGTCTGCTGCTGTTCGGGTCCTTCTCCGATGAGTCCCATGCCGCGAGGGCATTATCTACCATTTTGGGAAGGTTGTTGAATTCTTCGGAATCTTTTAAGATATAGTCGACGGCACCGGCTTTCATGATCTGCACCGCAAGCTTTTCGTCTCCCCGGGCTGTAATGGCAATGACGGGGATGTCGGGGTATTTGTAAATCATCTCGGTGCCTTTGCCGTCGGGCAGGAAAATATCGCTTACAATTACGTCAATCTTCTCTTTCGAGAGTATTTCCGCGGCTTCGGCAAGCGTTTTTACCGTATGCACCTTGTATCGGCCGGCAAATTTTTGAAACCGTTTCTGCATAAGCCGGCTTTGGAGAGCGTCATCTTCGCAAATCAATATATTGAGCACACTATCGGGCAAAAGGTACCTCTCTCCGAAATTATAATAACTATTGTAATAATAAGCAAAGAAATTTTTTCCTATATTTGTGAAAAAATACAAAACATGATACCTTTTTATATATGTTAGGTGCAATAGCCGGAGACGTTATCGGCTCCGTATATGAAGGAAGAAGCATCAAAACAAAACAGTTCCAACTCTTCGACAGGCATGCCGATTTTACCGACGATACCGTTTTAACGGTTGCCACGGCATACGCAATTTTAAAGGGCATACCCTACGGTGAAGCGTACAAACAGTTCGGAAGGGCGTATCCCGGACGCGGATACGGCGCTAATTTTCAAAACTGGGTTACTCAGCCGGGAATTATTCCCTACGGCAGTTTCGGAAACGGTTCCGCCATGCGGGTCGGGCCGGTGGGATGGGCCTTCCAGTCCATGTCGAAAGTATTGGCGGAAGCGGAAAAAAGCGCCGCCTGTACGCATAACCATATGGAGGGAATTAAAGGCGCCCAGGCCGCGGCCTTAGCAGTCTATCTGGCCCGGAGAGGCGCGGGAAAGGCTGATATACGGACGGAAATCGAGGTCCGTTTCGATTACGATCTTCACCGGAACCTTAGCGACATACGGAGGGATTACGGCTTCGATATTTCCTGCCAAGGGTCCGTTCCCGAGGCAATAATCGCTTTTTTGGAATCCACCAGTTACGAAGACACTCTGCGTAACGCCGTCTCTTTAGGCGGCGACACCGACACGCAGGCATGCATAGCCGGGGCAATTGCCGAGGCCTACTACATCACCATTCCCATGAAAATTGCCTCCTTCGTCAAGAAAAGGCTGGACGAGACGATACTCAGAATTATCCGCGATTTCAGCCGAAAATACAACTCCAGGCTGAATTAATGGCTATCCTTCCGCTTCGATGTGCAGCCGCTCCAGTTCTTTTACCGTTTCCGCGGTCGTTTCCAGGTGCCGGGCCATTGCTTGGGCGGCCTTGTCGGGGTCGTGATTTTTAACCGCCTCGAGGATCTCCTTGTGCGACCGGATGGCGATATCGATTCCCCGGTATTCGAGGGTTGCCGCCCTGGCCTTTTTCAGGAGCTCCGAAACGGAAGCGAGCATAATTTCGAATACCGCGTTATCGCTTGCCTCGAGAAGTACCGAGTGGAATTCGATGTCCTTCTCGGTGCAGAGGGCCAGGATCTCCTTCTGCTCTTCCATGGCGGTAATTGTCGCTTCCATTGCATCGATATGTTCCTGTTTGGCATTAACCGCCGCAAGCTTAACGATCTGATATTCCAGCCCCTGCCGTGCGATTATCAAGTCGGTAAAGGGCTTTTTCGACCGCCGCAGGGTAAGGCGCATAACTTCGGCGGCAGCGGCGGCGGAGGGCACAGTTACGGTCGGTTTTTTTCCCCGTTTTATATCGATCAGGCCCTGGGCCTGTGCCGCGCGAAGGGCCTCCCGCAGGCTGAACCGGCTTACCTTAAGCTGTGCCGCCAATTCCCGTTCCGCCGGCAGCTCCGTCCCCGGTTTCAGGTTCCCGTCGATAATAAGCCGGTGGAGGGCAGCTAAGACCTGTTCGATTTTATCGCTCGATGCGATCGGCGTAATTGTGTCCAGTGAATTATCCATATACCAATGGTAAGATATCCGGATAACTGTGTCAAGGTGCTTACAGCATTTCTAAAAATGT
>CAZSGZ010000298.1:0-4351 GCA_964606455.1 uncultured Spirochaetales bacterium | reverse complement strand
CCGCCGTATCACAGCAGCGTTTAGCAGTTTTCCGGCTTATTTTCCATCAAGCAGCACTTGCACATAATTAGATATCATGATATGTTGATAGGAGGCCCCGCAAGGGGCCTGTAAATATTGTTTCTAACTATTGGTAAAGGAGATTGATATGGACGACAAAGCATACATTGACGGACTGGTGCAAAAGGCGCGGACAGCGCAGGAGCAGTTCGAGGCGGAGTTCAATCAGGAGCAGGTGGACGCGATTGTTCACGATATTGCCCGGGTTGTATACGAAGGTGCGGAAAAATGGGCCAAAATGGCGGTTGAAGAGACCGGCATGGGCGGCTATGACTATAAGGTAAAGAAAAAACTTGGAAAGTCGAAAATCCTCTGGCACAGTCTGAAGGGAAAAAAATCGATGGGAATTATTTCCCGGGATGAAAAAACCGGAATCGTTGAAATTGCAAAGCCGATGGGCGTTATCGGGGCCGTGCAGCCCTGCACGAACCCTATCGTAACGCCGATGGCCAACATCATGGGTGCGCTGAAGGGGAAGAACGCGATGATTTCCGCTCCCCATCCGCGTGCGGTCAACTGTACGACCTTAGCCATAGAGGAGTGGCGTGCCGTATTGAAAAAACACGGCGCCCCGGAGGATTTGATCCTTATCGTGGAAAATTCCACCGTTGAAAAGACCAAACTGCTGATGGAAGCGGTGGATGTCATTGTCGCAACCGGCGGTCCGGGCATGGTCAAGGCCGCATACTCCAGCGGAAAGCCGTCCTACGGGGTCGGTCCCGGCAACGTACAGTGTATTTTAGACACCGGCATCGATATTCCTAAAGCCGTTGAAATGATCATTACCGGAAGGACCTTCGACAACGGGATTATCTGTTCCGGAGAGCAGACCATTATCATGCCGCGGGAAATGTATACCGACGTTACCGCGGAGCTGACGAAACAGGGGACCTATATCGTTACCGATAAAGAGGAGCAGGAAAAGCTGGTAAGCACACTGTTCCCGGAAGGAAAAACGAACAAGGACTTAGTCGGGCAGCCGGTAAAGACCATTGCGGGGGCCGCCGGAATCGCTGCCGCCGCAAACGCGGTAATGATTGCCGTGCCGGTGGAAAACTCGGACAAAACCACGCCGCTGCGGAAAGAAAAAATGTTTCCGGTTATCGCCCTGTTTCAGTACGATAGTTTTGATGAAGGCCTGGATATCATGCAGGAAAATCTGAATGTGATGGGACAGGGCCATACCGTCGGAATCCATACGAAGGATCCGGCAAAAACGGAGAAAGTCGGACTCCGAATTAGCGTCAGCAGGGTCGTTGAAAATGCCGTTGTTTCAACCTCAGCCGGCGGAAGCTTTACCAACGGCCTGGCACCGACGAGCACCTTAGGCTGCGGGTCATGGGGCAACAACAGTATTTCGGAAAACTTTACCTACAAACATATGCTCAATATTACCCGGGTGGCCCATCTGCTTCCCGACGCGTATGTCCCGACGGATGAAGAATTGTTTCCGGGAGCGAAAAAATGAAACTGCTGGAATACCAGGCCCACGAGCTGTTTGACCGCTACGGTATTCCCGCCGCTGCCGGTGTCGTGGTTACCTCGAAGGAGGAATTGAAGGCAAAGGCGGAAGACCCCGCTTCGGGAATTCCTTTTCCTGCAGTTGCAAAGGCACAGGTCCAAACCGGAGGCCGGGGAAAAGCCGGCGGCGTGAAAATCGCGGAGAACAAAGATGAATTAATTAAAAAGGGCGGTGCGATTCTCGATCTCGTAATCAAGAAGCTTCCCGTCCGCAGGCTTTTTATAACGAACAAGGTTGATGTGAAGCAGGAACTGTACACGAGCATAACCTTAGACCGGAAGTTCAAGCTTCCCGTGCTCATTTTTTCCGCCGAAGGCGGGATGGAAATAAACGAAATAGCGGAGAAAGATCCGGACAAGGTGGTGAAGGTCCACATCGACCCCCTGCAGGGAGTGCGAAGCCATATAGCCAACTACATCCTCGAACGGACGGGACTGGGTATTCAGTACGGGAAGGACCTGCTGGATATCATTACCAAACTGTATCAGCTTTTTATCGAGTACGACTGCCTGCTGGTTGAAATAAATCCGCTTATTATCGACGGAGACGACAGGCTTCGGGCCCTGGACGGAAAAATTGACGTGGACGACAACGCGCTGATGCGGCACGAGGATATTAAAACAATCCGGGACGAGCTGACGGAAAATCCCCGGGTCGCGGAAGCACGGGAATGGGATTTTCTGTACATTCCCATCGACGAAACGGGGAACATCGGTGTGGTCAGCAACGGTTCCGGGATGATTATGTCCACCATCGATTTGATATCGAAAAGCGGTGAAACCGTTGCCTGCGCCCTCGACTTAGGAGGCGGCGCGACTGCCGACCGGGTGAAGGAGGCGATACGGATCGTTTTCTCCAACACGAAAGTGGAGCTGCTGTTTGTAAACATATTCGGCGGAATTACCCGGTGCAACGAGATCGCGGAAGGCGTAAAGATGGCCCTGGAGAAAAACCCGGACAAATCGGTCGTCGTCCGCATGGAAGGAACAAACCGGGAGGCGGGTGTTGAAATTATTCAGGACCTATCCGGCGACGTTGAACTGGTGGACGGTCTTGTCCATGGAGTTACAAGAATACACGAGAGGATGCAGTCATGAGTTTTATGGTAGGAAAAGATACGCGCCTGATTGTCCAGGGGATTACCGGACGGGAAGGAACATTTCATGCCCGGCAGATGCTGGAATACAACACGAACATCGTGGCGGGAGTTACCCCCGGCAAGGGCGGGCAAACCGTAGAAGGGGTTCCGGTGTACAACACCGTACGCCGTGCCGCGGAAAAGCACAATGCCAACGCGACGGTCATTTTTGTACCGCCGAGGTTTATGTTCGGCGCGGCGGTGGAAGCGCTGGACGCGAAACTGCCCTTAGTGGTTACCATCGCGGAGGGGGTGCCGGTCCACGATATGCTCAAGGTGTATCACTACGGAAAGAAAGCGGGGCTCCGGGTCCTCGGGCCTAATTCCTTCGGCGTTATTTCACCGGGGAAGGCGAAGGCAGGATTTATGGCGCACCGGATTTTCTCGGAAGGACCCGTGGGCATCATGTCCCGGAGCGCGACAAACGCTTACGAAACGGTGTTCGCCCTTACCAATGCCGGTATCGGACAGTCGACGGTTGTCGGAGTCGGCGGAGACATGATTCCCGGCTCCAACTTTATCGAGCTGCTTCCCCTCTTCGAAGAAGACGATCAAACAAAGGTCATCGTTCTGATCGGAGAAATCGGCGGCAGTGAAGAAGAGCTTGCAGCTGAATACATAAAAACGCACATCAAAAAGCCGGTAGTCGCCTTAATTGCCGGAAAAAATGCTCCGAAGGAAACGAGCATGGGCCATGCCGGCGCAATTGTTTCCCCCGGCGGCGAGGGAAGTGCCGAAGTGAAGGAAACGTGCTTGCGGGAAGCCGGTGTGCATATTGCCGAGAGTACCACGAACATTTGTGAAATCGTACAAAAACTATTGTAAGGCGGGAGAAAAATAATGATAGAAAAAGAGCGTCAGTTACAGATATATGAAACGATGCTGAAGATACGGAAATTCGAGGAAAAAGCTGTATCGTTGTTTGAAGAAAACAAACTGCGCGGTTCCGTCCACCTGTATATCGGTCAGGAGGCTGTTGCCGCAACGGTATGTTCACGCCTGCGGGACTCTGATTACATTACCAGCACCCACCGGGGGCACGGGCACTGTATTGCCAAGGGGGCGGAAGTGAAGTACGCCTTAGCCGAACTGATGGGCAGAGAAACCGGCTATTGCAAAGGCCGCGGCGGGTCCATGCACATTGCCGATGTTACCAAGGGAAACTTGGGCGCGAACGCCATTGTCGGCGCCGGGGTTCCCATCGCGTCGGGAGCGGCCCTTTCGGCGAAACTGCGGGGAAACGACAGCGTTGCCGTTACGTTTTTCGGCGACGGCGCCTCCAACCAGGGGGTCACGCTGGAGAGCTTCAACCTTGCATCGGTTTGGAAGCTCCCGGTCATTTTTGTCTGTGAAAACAACCAGTTCGGCATTTCGGTTTCCACGAAGAAAAGCACCTCCGTAAAGGACATTGCCGTACGGGCGGAAGGCTTCGGCATGCCGGGCCATATTGCCGACGGGAACGACGTGTTCGCCGTGGATGAAACGTTTGCAAAGGCCTTAGAGCACGCGAAGGCGGGCAAGGGCCCGAGCCTGATCGAGTTCAAGACCTACCGCTGGAAAGGCCACTGGACGGGGGACCCCGAGGTTTACAGGACCCGGGAGGAGGTGGACGCGTGGAAAAAGAAATGTCC
>CAZSGZ010000297.1:0-4356 GCA_964606455.1 uncultured Spirochaetales bacterium | reverse complement strand
GGAGCACAAAACTGTAATCAGGTGTCCCATAGCCCTAAGAGGCGGCGTTTGCCCCACAGGCTGTTGACTTCGAAAACGGCGGTCGTTTTTTCATAAATATCGATAATGTTAAAGGAGTTGCCCCTAATGCTCCGCTGATAGATGCTGCTTAGCGAGTTTGCGTTTACAACGAGAGTGTCTTCCACCAGGACGGCAAAAGGGTGGGAGGATGTACCGGTTAGGACGATATCGGTGCCGGCATCGACGAGGTCCCGGAGCAGTTCTCCGCTGTCTTCTAAGAGCCCCTTGTTCCTGCTGTGTGGTATGGGAACGATGTTGTGATGGAGAAAAACAATTTTCATCCGTTCTTCCGAATTTTTCAGCCGGTGGATACATTTTTTCCGGGCGGTATTTCCTATCGTTCCGGCGTTAGAGTCGTACTGTGCCGAAGATATTCCGGTGCAGAGGACATATCCGTCGGAGAAGCTTTGGTCCATTGTTCCGAAATACCGGGAAAAGAGATGATACCCGAGATAGTTAATGTCCCTTCCCGCGGGTGAATAGAGGACAGGCGCCTGAACGGCGGAAAGATACTTTGCCGCTAAGCTGTAGTCCTGCTGTATGCCTTCGAATACAATTCCGCCGCAGTGGACAAGGAGGTCCGGTCCTAAGCTGTTTATTGTTGTCAGGGCGTTCTGAAAGTGCTTTTCGAGAAATACCCGGTTTTCGGTAATAAACGTGTTCGAAAGATGGACAATTCTTAGCCTACGTTTTCCGAAACGGGAAAAAATATGCTTTTTTCGGGGGGAATATGTTCTCGTTAATACGTTTCCGTCAACCCTGCGGATGGAAATGTCCTGTTTCCCCGTTTCCAGGGTAATTTCATTGTAGGAGTTAACGTCGCCGTAGCGGGTCTTTTTCCCCGAGAGGGTACCGGCATTTACAAACACCGTATTTTCAACCTTATAGATATTCGGGTAATGTTTATGTCCGAGAAGGACCAAGTCAATATCGCTTTTCAGGATAAGTTCAAGCATGTCGCCTGCGTTGGACAAAACGTTTCTTTCCCTGCCGGACATCGGTACGGGAAGGAGATGGTGGTGCAGAACCAGAATTTTCAATTCCTTGTGCTTGTAGTCCCGGAGCTTCCGCCGCAGCATTTCGAATTGGACCCTGCCGATTCTCCCGTCATCCGAATCGGCTACCGCGCTGTTTACATAAATAATTCCGGCATTGCCGATTTCCCGGTGCCCGTTTGTTTCTCCGATGTACTGTTCAAAAAGGTACAGCCCCCCGGAACGGGTATCATGGTTGCCGGGAACAACGATAAGGGGTTTCCGTATGTCGTTTAAAAAATGTTTTGCTTCTCTGAATTCCTGTTTTTGTCCGCTTTGGGTAACGTCCCCGCTGTGAACAACCAGGTCGTAATTGCCGCTATTGATAAATTCAATTGCAGAGAGAAGATGCTGTTCGTCAAAAAAATTCCGGTTCCCTACATGGGTATCGGAAATGTGCAGTATTTTCATCTTATTCCCGTGCTATGTAAGTTTCGAAGCGCTGCATACTGAGGTCCTCGATGTCCCGCAGGGTAATGAGACCCACCACTTCATCCTTTTCGGTAATAAGCATGTGTTTAATGGCGTGATCGGACATCAGGGCCATAACGTCCCGGACGGAGGTATTAATGTCGGCACTTATCAGCTCGCGGGTCATCACGGTTTCAATGGGTCCGGCCGGTGATATCCCTCCGGCGACTACGCGTTTCTTAATGTCCGAGTCGGTAAGGAATCCCACCACCTTCCCGTTGTCGGTTACGGTTATTGAACTGATGTCAAACTCCACCATCCGGGCAACGCTCTCCTGGATGCTCTTGTTTTTTTCGATGCCGATGACCTTCTTGGTAACATACCTCCGGATAGGGGCGTCTATCCGGAGCAGTTCCCGGCTATTCTCTTCCATGATTGAATTCCTCCTCGAGGCTTCCGGTAATATCGCCCATCAGCGTTTCTAATGTTGTATCGATGTCGCTGTTTTCTACCGTCATTATTCCTTTTTTTTCCGCGGTTTGCAGATAATGGTCCTGAATTCTTCTGATTTTTTGTATGTTGTCGGTGTAGCGGCCCGGCGGCCGACGGGTATGCTCTGAACGATGGTGAAAACGCCGAATGTGTTCCTGTTTGTCTTCGATGTGGAGTACATAGTGAAAGAGATGGAAATCCCCCGCGGAGTTTTCGGCAATGCTTAAGAAACCGGGCAGCAAATGGACGCCGTTGATAATATAGGTAAGCCCCTCTTTAATAATCCTGTTAATGTAGGCATTAACGCCTTTGCAGACGATCCTCGACTGTTCGCAGAAACTGTAGATAAGTTCGTCCTTCACCGAGGGGTTGATAACTTTGCTCTCCGCGTTGAAACTGGACTCATGAAGAATTGGGTTTATTTCTTTCGGTGTCATGTACCGCATAATTTCCCGTATCAGGTCGGTACCGATACACCGTTCAATGCCGTAACGGTGGCCTAACTCGGCGGAAATAACCGATTTCCCCACCCCCGAAGCACCGCCGATGAGGATGATGACCGGCTTGTCGAGTTTGGCAATTTTTCTGCTTGCGAGGTAGTATTTTTTTAAGTTATCGTAGCCGTTCTTTTCGAGTTTCTCGAAGACCCGCTTCCGGAGTGCCTTGCTGTTAATTGTTTCTATGCCTTCTCTGTGCAGGTCGTCGAGGATTTCCCGGATAAACCGGTAGATGGTCTCGATGGGGATACCCGTCGGGGCGAGTGAACGGGCAAGTATTCCTTTGGAAAAGGGAAAGGTGCCGTTTTTCTTTTGCACATGAATCATCGGTTTACCTCCTACGGGCTTTATCGCGTCCTGCCAGGCTTATAATTGCCTCTTCTAAGGAATCAATGTCTCCTCCGTACAGGACCGGTCGGTTATGTAGAAAGACCGTTTTTTTCCCGTATTCGCCGGCAAGTTTTACGCCGACATCGACGGCTGCGGCTTTCAGTTCGGTAAGGAAAATATCAGCACCGGGAAGCATCCGCTGCAGGTCCCGGGAGAGCTCCTCCCGGCGGGAAAGGTGCGGTGTTATGCCGGTAACCGTACAGCCGTGTTCTACTTCAAGCCGGTCGGCGGCGCTGCGGATATCAGCCTCGTTTGATGCAGTTGTGGCAAGGACGGCCTTTTCCCCCGCCACCGCTTCCATCGGCTGCATTCTAAAGCCGGTAAGCGCGACGGGAACGTCCGGGCGGATGTTTTTTATTTCGCCGTACAGTTCCAGCGCCTGTGTATCGCCGTCAATTTCCTCCCGGCACATGGTAATAAGGACCAGGTCCGCTTCCCAAACGCGGAGGGCGCCGAAAACGTGCAGGGAATCCTCCGGCGCTATCCGCGCGCTTATCATTAAAACTCCGGCATCAGCCGAGACCGGCGGTCTTGTCGGCCCGGAACCCTCGAAGAGAATGCAGCCGCCGTGTAAATCATCCGCAAGCTTAGCGCCCTCGGCTACGTTAGAGATAAAGGGGCTGCCGCCAAGCCCGCCGCCGCACCTTCTGCATCCGATAACGGGTACCCCTGCCAGAACAGCGTCCTCCCAGCAGTCGGAGGCCGCGTGGAGCCCGTTTTCCGTTCTAGCAAGCAGTGCCCCGGGAGTCAGTTCGGTTTCCTCGGGTAGAATGACCTCGGGTTTTTCAGGGCCGCCGCGGCCCATGGAAACAATGACAGGGTTTACGCCGTTTTTTTTCAACATGTCCGCCGTATAGACGCTGACGGCGGTTTTTCCCACCCGTTTATTCGTCCCCCACAGCAGGATGGACGGTGTTCGGAGGGAAAGCCGGTCCCCCGGCGGAAGAAATACAAAGTCCGCGCCCATATAGGAAAGCCGGGCGGCAATAAAACAAGCTGCCAGCTCCATCCGGTCGGAAAAGCGGAGTACCGGATCGTCGGAGAGGTCGACGGCAATCTCCGCCTGTGTCGATTCAGCTATTTCACGTACCCGGCGGCGTATTTGTTCCCTTGTGACTGCATCAGCCTGCGAGCCTGCCGGACCTGCCGTTCCCGGCGGAGTCAGTGAAAATACCTCTTCTCGGCCGGGGAACAAAGCGGCGGCATCATTTCCGGCGATTTTCTCAGTCCCGCCTACAAAAAGAAGACCTGCAATTTCCGCTCCCGCCTCTTTTAAAGAATCGAGCGCCCAGGCCGTTACCGACGGATAATGTTCGCCGTCTACAAGGCAGAGGACCCGTTTATTCCGCAGAAGGCCGTTTCCCCGCAGCCATCCTATGCCGGTTTCCGTTTGTTCCATAGTTTAAGCCTAATGATGAAAGATATAGCCCACAAACTTGTCGCGGACTGCTTCACTGATGTTCGTGAACTCG
>CAZSGZ010000296.1:0-4378 GCA_964606455.1 uncultured Spirochaetales bacterium | reverse complement strand
TCACCTATATGCTCGGCGCGGACCCGGTCATCGACCACTCCCTGGCAAACCGGTCGTTATTGTTCGATCTCGATTCGGCGGACTGGTCGGAAGAGCTTCTTTCAAAATCGGGGCTCGACGGGGACAAACTGCCGAAAACGGAACCGTCGGGAAAGCGGATCGGCACGGTTTCCGCCTCTATTGCATCGGAATTAGGGCTTTCTCCGGACACGGCAATCGTCACCGGTGCCCACGATCAGGTCTCCAACGCCTTAGGGGCCGGGGTTGTAGAGGAAGGGCAGGCGATGTACGGCATGGGCAGCTTTACCTGCATCGTACCGGTATTCGAACAGCGGCGGGACACCGGGACAATGATCAAATACGGCTACAATACGGAGCACCATTCGGTGCCGGGGCTGTTTTCTCTGTTCATCTACCACCCGGCGGGCGTTTTAGTGAAGTGGTTCCGGGACACCTACGCCGCAGCGGAACACGCCGCCGCTAAAGCCGGGGGGCGGGACATCTATCCCGATTTGTTCGCCGAAGTACCCGCCGAGCCGAGCAGGCTGATGGTTTTCCCGGCTTTCACCACCTTAGGCCCTCCTGATTTTGTCGAGGATGCCTGCGGCGTTATCGCCGGACTGTATTTGGATACAAACCGGGGCGAAATTCTCCGGGGCATCATCGAAGGGGTCAATTATCTGTTATTGGAAGGTGTGCGGCACCTGCCCGAGGTCGACATCAACGTATCGTCCTTCATCCCCGTCGGCGGCGGCAGCAAATCGGACATATGGATACAGATCGCGGCCGACGTCTTCGGCGTGCCCTTTACCCGGCCGGAAATTACCGAAGCCGGCTCCTTAGGCGCTGCCATTTTGGCCGGCGTGGGGACCGGAGTGTTCGCAAGCCACGAGCAGGCGGTCTCGAAAATGGTACGGATCGATACGACATTCGAACCGGACATGAAAAAGCACGCCATATACCGGGAACTTTTTCAGCGCTATACCAAGCTCTGGCCCCTTACGAAGGATTATCTGCGGGAAATTGCCCGGCCGGTTTAAAATAGAATAATCGTTAATGGGTTGTTTACCGGCCATGTGTTATAATGAGCAACATAGCAAATAAAATGAAATTTAAATATCGGGCTTTACCCATTAGATGGAAATTGTTGATACCTCTGATTATCAGCACCCTCTTCTTGTTTATTATTTCCCAGGCAGCCATTCATCAAAGTCTCTCCAAATCAATTTCAAAGAACCTTGACGATAATTTGCGCCAATCTACAATGCTGACACACGATCTGATTGAAAATTCCATTCGGGAATCGCTGCGGAATTATTTGCGGGGCAGGGTCGAGGACAGCTTATACAGCATACAATCCATATATGCCGCGTCTGAACGAGGCGCCATTTCAGAGGAAACTGCGAAAAGTAACGCCCGAGTTGGGCTTCTCAACAGAGTAATAGGAACCAGCGGCTATTTTTACGTCATAAACAGCACCGGAGAAGTACAAATTCATCCCAATAAGGAAATGGAAGGTACAAACCAGCTTGGAAACGATTTTGTACGGCGTCAAACGGAAGTAAAAATCGGATACCTCGAATACGAGTGGCAGAACCCCCGGGAGGAAGCACCGCGGGAGAAAGCGCTGTACATGATTTATTTTGAACCATGGGATTGGATCATCACCGCCACTGCCTATCGCAGCGAATTCCGAAACATCATCAGTATTGACCACATCCGCTCTAAAATTGCCGAAGCGCGGTATTACCACGACGGGTACAGCTTTATCGTTAACGAGGAGGGGTTGCTGCTGGCCCATCCTTATTTTGAGGGGACGAATGTCCGAGCTTTAGGTCAGGGAGAAGAACTGCTTAAAGTACTCGATTCCATCAATGAACCGGACAAAAACGCCGGCATGATCGAATACAGTTGGAAAGATCCTTCCGATGCAAGGCAGCGCGAAAAACGTGTCTTTTATTCCCTGGTGGATGAAACTGGGTGGATCGTAGCGACCACCTTTTCTCTCGATGAAGTTTATTCCCCCTTGCAGAAAACCATTCTTTTAATCAGTATTTCAAATCTCGGCACTCTCATCCTTCTCATTATGCTCCTCATTGTTTTAAGTAAAAAAATTACGTCGCCGCTTGCGAAACTCACCGGACGGCTCCTGCAAGAATCTCATGCACGGACCAGTTCGAGAGAAGATTTCTCCACAAAGGATGAAGCGCAAATCGCCGAACAGGTCTTCAATCTCTATATTTCCCAGTTAAAAGATGAGAAAAAAAAGGTGCTTGAAGCCAACGAAGAGAACAAAAAACTTGCGGTGTTTCCAAACGACATTCAATTGCCGGTGCTTCGGATCGATGAATCCGGGCGATGCACGTTTATTAATGATTACGCGAAAAACAATCTCCCGCCAATCTTCGACAACGCAACAAAGAAACTCGAAGCGGTCCTGCTTGAAAAGATCCTAGAGGAAAAACCGGCGGGATCGTCGGTAGAAAAAACTATCGCGGGCCGAATATATAAAATTTTCATTACCCCTCTAGCCGATACCGCCGAAGTGTATCTCCATTTTTACGATCTGACCGTGGAGCAAAAATTCGAAACCCTGCAGTCAGTCTGGCAAAGCGTGTTCGAAAACTCTATCGAGGGGATCACCATCACCGATGAAAATGCCGCTATCGAACGGGTGAACAAGAGTTTTACTCGTATTACCGGCTACAGCAGGGAGGAGGTGATCGGGAGAAAAACGAGCCTACTGAAATCGGACCGGCATACGGAAAGTTTTTACCGGGAAATGTGGGAAAACCTGCGGGAAAAAGGGTATTGGGCCGGCGAAATCTGGAACCGAAGAAAATCTGGAGAAGCCTTTCCTGAATGGCTGTCAATCAGCTCCTTTCGGGACAACACGACGGCGAAACAGAAATACATGGCAATTTTCCATGATATATCGGACCTGCAGAAAAAAGAGGAAGAACTGCAATACTTAAATTCACATGATATTTTAACAAAACTGCCGAACCGGAACCTTTTCTATGACCGTCTGCGGCAGGCCGTCTCCTCCGTTCAGCGGACCGGGGAATTTTGCGCCGTCGTCGTAGTGGATATTTACGGTTTTTCAAAAGTTAACGACTTTCTTGGAAAAAACACCGGGGATGAGTATCTGATAATTGTTGCCGACCGGCTGAACGCGGCCATCCGTAATGAAGATACCCTTGCCAGGCTCGGGTCCGACGATTTTGCGATCATCCTCCCGAGACTGCATCGGAAGGAGCAAAGTCTAGATGTCATTCTCCGCCTTCAGGAGCTGGCAAGCGCGGCGGTCGAACTTTCCGGCAAGCAGCTCAAACCCATGCTGAATATCGGCATCAGCTTTTCTCCGGGGGACGGCGATACCGCCGATATCCTCTTACAGAAAGCAAATACGGCTATGCTGCGGTCAAAAAGGGCAAAACCAGGCTCTTACAGCTTTTACGATGATTCCATCGACAATCAATTGATGGAACGGTTCGACCTGGAAGTCGCCCTCAGGCAGGCCATTGACCGGGAAGAGTTCGAGCTGATGTATCAGCCAAAAGCGGACCTGCAAACCGGCATCCTGACCGGCTTCGAGGCCCTGCTCAGATGGAACCGACCGGGATTCGGCCAGGTTTCCCCGGGCGCCTTCATCCCTATGCTCGAAGAGACCGGAATGATAGTGGAAGCGGGGCACTGGATTATGCGGGAAGTATGCCGATTTATCCGGGAATTAAACACTCGGCGGGGGCCGACAATCAGAGTGGGCATCAATATTTCAACCATCCAATTTGCTTCCACCACATTTTTAACCGATCTCGAGCAAATTATTGCAGATGAAACGGTATCTCCGGAGCATATCGACCTTGAGATTACGGAAAACGTAGCTGCCGAGAACATTGAAAAGACCATAGCCATCCTTGAAAGGTTGCGGACCCGCGGGTTCACCATTTCCATCGACGACTTCGGTACCGGATATTCTTCCCTGAAATATTTGAAAGTACTGCCCTTCGATGTCATCAAGGTAGACCGGTCTTTTATTTCTCCCCTCCCCGGCGACAATGCGAGCCTTTCCATCGTGCGCTCTATCGTCAGCATGGCCGGAAATCTTGGGAAACAAACCGTTGCCGAAGGGATCGAAACGGAAGAACAGAACGAGATTTGCCGCACCGAAGGCTGTAACATCATCCAGGGCTATTACCTGAGCCGTCCTCTTTCCCGGAAAGATGCCCTGGAATACAAAGTCAAGATATCACAGCATTGATCAGATTCCCGACACTCAGTACGGCCTTTTTCATTACTTTACTTCCCGCATATTCGAGCAGGCCGTCCCGTTTACAGCTTCGGAATTAAACTGAGGAGTGTATTTACAGTCTCC
>CAZSGZ010000295.1:0-4408 GCA_964606455.1 uncultured Spirochaetales bacterium | reverse complement strand
CCTGCATCGACCGCAGCATCCAAAGCCGCTGGGCCGGGCTGTTCCCCGAGAAGTCCAGCAAGCACCACCAGCCATCCAAAGCCAGCCGTGTCGCTGAAGCCAACCGAGCCGCCGGTGATGAGTTCGTCAACGGCGACCGTGTCATCCAAGGCCAATTCCGGAGGGTGCAGTCATGAACGAATCCGACAAGCAAGCATTTCGTGACCTGATCGAAGAGCTGGGCAATGCCTACGGTCAAGAGGTCGGCGGCAAGCTCAAAGCCTACTGGCGCGTGCTGTCGTCGCGGATGGACATCGAGACCTTGGCGGGCGCGGTGGATGCGCACATGGCCGATCCACAGCGCGGTCGGTTCTTCCCACTGCCGGCAGACCTGATCGCAGCCTGTCAGTCAGCAGGCGGGCATCCCGGCGCGGATGAAGCCTGGGCGATCTGTCTGGAGTCGTTCGACGAGACGGGGTCATTGGCGATCACAGACCAGATCTTGGAGGCACGCTCGGCAGCCCGCCCGGTGATGGAAGCTGGCGACAAGATCGGCGCCAGGATGGCCTTCAAGGGCGCTTACGAGCGAGCCGTGCAGCAAGGGCCAGCCATGCCTCGGTGGCAATTCTCAGCTGGGCACGACCCCGTGAGGCGGGCTGAGGCGGCCGAGCAGGCATTGCAGCGCGGTCTGTTGCCTCGCCAAACGATCGCGCAATACCTGCCGGCACCTGCGATCACCGACGAGGGCCGCGCGGTTGCGGGCCTGTTGGCGGGTAACGTGGTCCGTCATCCCGCCAGCGACAACGAGCAGGCTCGCAACCGGCTCGCGGATGTGAAGCAAGCGATCAGCACCGCGGCCAAGCAGACCGCAGCCGAGCGAAAGGCCGCACAGGAGGCGCGTGAGGCTCAAGCCAAGGCCAACCATGCACGTCGGCACGACATGACCCTGGAAGAGCGCACAGCGGCGCTTGAGGCGGAACTGGCGGCACGCAAGCAGGGTGCTGCGTGAACCCGCTCCACACCCCAAGCACGATCTTCGACCTCGAGCTAGCCAACCCCAACCCGACCAGCAGCAAGACCAAGGACGGTCCGGTGTTCCGGGTGTCGTTCGAGCTGCAGCGCGAGACCTGGGATTGGTTCATGGAGGCCGAGACCAAGGGCATGGTGCTCGCGGCCAAGGCGTGCGTGGTCGATCTGGACGGCGCCGAGACCCTGGAGACCAACAGCAAGCCCGAGAAAGGCCCTTACGGCAGTGCGTCGGCAATCCTGTACCGATCGGGCTTTCACAACGCACCGGGCGTGCGCGAGCAACTGGGTGGAGACGGTGCCTATCTGGCCTGGCTGCGCCTACAGCCGTGCTGCGGGCGCTCGGAGTACCACGATGGCATCACTGAGGCTGCGCACGTCAGGCGGATCAGTGAGGGTGCTGGAACCGGCATCAAGCCGGTCTACAGCGCGGTCCCGCTGTGCCAAGCCTGCCATCGACTGCAGCATCAACAGGGCGAGTCGGCGGTGGGCGGTAAGGACTACCTGAGCAAGCAAGCCGAACAGCATGTGCAGGCATGGGCCTGGGCGGCGCTGTCCGGCATGTTCAATGAGACCAGCATGACGCATGTGGAACCGTCACAGCTGGCAGAGTGGGCGGACATCAACGGCCTGACGTGGCTGATACCAACGAGCTATTTGGAGCAGACAGCATGAGCGGAGTGAACAAGGCGATCATCATCGGGCGACTGGGAAAAGACCCTGAGGTTCGGCGGATATATGAACGCTGGCACGGGAAAGTTTCCGTGGATGATGAGTCGGGGTGCTGGAATTGGATGGGTGCGAAGTCTCGCGGTTACGGCCTTTTGGCAAAAGGCCGTCGAAAATCTCCATGGAAGGCGCATAGATTGGCAGTGTTTTTCTCAACAGGGGAAATGCCAAAAGGCGCGGTTTGTCATAAGTGTGACAACCCATCCTGCGTTAATCCTGACCACTTATTCGTCGGCACCCAGAAAGACAACCTGCGCGATGCTTCTCGCAAGAATCGATTGAACGCCAAATCTCTCTTAAACCTCCGCCCTGGGGCAAAGGGCTTTTATGGCGCTGGCCCAACATCCAACCAGGAGGCTATTGCCAATGGCTAGTCGCGGAGTTAACAAGGTAATTCTTATTGGGAATCTTGGTGATAACCCTACGGTCCGCTACACCCAAGCGGGCGTTGCGATTGCCAACATGACCGTGGCGACGAGTGAGACATGGAAGGACAAAACGACGGGTGAACCGCAGGAAAAGACCGAGTGGCACAGGGTGTCGATCTTCGGCAAGCTGGCTGAGATCGCCGGGCAGTATCTGGCGAAGGGTTCTCAGGTGTACTTGGAGGGGAAAATTCAGACGCGAAAATGGACCGACCAAAGCGGCCAGGATCGCTATACGACCGAGATCGTGCTGAACGGCTTTGACTGCAAGATGCAGATGCTGGATAGCAAGAAGGACGGCGCGGCACCGGCGGCGAGGCCAGCCAGTCAGGCTCCACAAGGAGCGCCGGAGCCTCAGTCTGATGATTTCTCGGATGATATCCCTTTTTAGGAGGATCACATGAAAGCCCAAGGCCGAAGCCGAGAAGGCATCCGTAAAGCAAGGCGCACCAAGCCGGCGGCAAAGACGGGAGACGTCGCGATCCCTGAGCAATCGGCACCACTGAACAGACGGCAGCGGCGAGCGTATGAGTCCCTGCAGCGATGCGCATATTCACACTAGCCAACAATGTCGCACATCGCTAAACTAGCGCGAAATTTGCAACATGAGCGACGGTGATGGACGAGGCCGATAGGGCACAGATCGAACGCGAGCGCGAGGAGGAGCGGATCGCGGCCAATGCGCTGGCCAGGGCAGCGAGAACCCTGCAGCCACGCGAGAACTGCCTGTATTGCGACGAGCCCATCGACGGGCTACGTCGCGACTACGGGTGCTGCATCGACTGCGCGCGTGCTCGCGAGCAACAACATCAGCTGTTTGGAGGTGGACGATGAGTGAGATCAGACGCAACCACCGCGGCTTCCGGGTCGGCGCCGATCACCAGCACGCGCGGCACTCCGATGCCACCGTCGCCCGCGCCCGCCGACTGCGCGAGCAGGGCATGACGTACACGCGCATCGCCGAACTGACCGGGGCCAATTGGCGCACGGTCGCCGACTGGTGCCAGTACGCCACACGGTGGTCGGCATGAGAGATCCCGTCGAAGTCTTCGACCAGCTGGCCGAGTGCCAGTCGATGCTGCGCCACCTAGAGGGCCAGCACCCCTTCATGCACGTCGATATCAGCGATCTGCAGGCGCTGGAGGCGTTGTTTTGGGTCCGCTGGCAGCGGGTGTGCTACGGGCTCGACGCATGAGCTAAAAAAAGGGTCTGGTGAGCAAAACGGCTGCAAATGGTAAGCGTGACGATTGTTTGCGTCATTTTTGCTCTAGTTCACTGCCGTATAGGCAGCTTAGAAAACAGCAGGGCCTCGAGCGCCTGCAGATCGCTGGTTCACTGCCGCACAGGCAGATTAGAAGACGTGATTGCCTCGCTAATCACTAAACAGACCGTCCACTGCTGCGTAGGCAGCCTAGAAGCAAAGAGGAAAACCCGTGGAACAGAAGATCAACTACAAACCGACCGAGCCTGATGCGATCGAGACCCTGACCAACCTGCAGGGTGGCGTGCTGCAGGGCCTGCTGACCCGGATGATGGCCGATGTGGCGATGGCGACCGCCGAGTTCGGCGACACGAAGAAGAAAGGCAAGCTGACCCTCGCGCTCGAGTTCAGCCCGAGCAAAGGCGAAGGCATGATCAACATCACCCACAAGCTGACCGGCCAGTTCCCGACCGGCCGCGGCAAGCGCTCTGAGGAGGTTGAAGACGAGCAGCCGATGTACATCAATCGGCGCGGGGCACTGACCCCGATGCCGGAAGCGCAAGGTGCGTTCACATTCGATGCCGAGACCGGCGAGGTGACGCAGTGATGGATATCGATGAGCTAGCGAAACACCTACAGACCGGGCCGATCAACCCTAACGATCTGGCGGCCGTCGTTCCGGAAGGGACCAAGCTGCAGTCGCTGGAGCGGTTCCATGAGATCCCGAACCGGCACCGTGGCGAGTACGTGACCAACCATATCGACTCGTTCGCGACCTATGTCGCGACCTATGCGAAGCCTGATACCGCGGCGCTGTTCATCGACACCGAGGCGCAGAAGGTGACCGCGGTCCTCGACTACGGCAACGACGAGCAGCCGCTGTGGAAGACCAACAGCGCAACCTTCATCGGCGAGCCGGCACCGATCGTCAAGGCGGTCAAGGCCCTCGAGAAGCTGGGCAGGGTGTCTCAGGACGCCATGGTGGCGTTCATTGATGACTGGGGACCCAAGGTCAGCTTCCGCCGTGGCGAGGCCGTGGTGCCAACGG
>CAZSGZ010000294.1:0-4412 GCA_964606455.1 uncultured Spirochaetales bacterium | reverse complement strand
GCTGCTTGATGGAAAATAAGCCGGAAAACTGCTAAACGCTGCTGTGATACGGCGGTGTCATAATCCACATCATAACAGCCGGAATAACCGACATATTACACCTCGCTTGTTTATGGCAATATATTTCCCACATTCGGACAGGAGATGAGGTTTTTCGAGGGGAATTTACTCAGCTGCCGGTAACCGTCCTTCTCTATCACGAACATTTCTTCTATCCGTGCCGCGTCGTTCCCCGTACCGTTGTAGGTTTCCAGCGCGAATACCATCCCTTCCTGCAGAATCTCCGGATGGTCCAAGGAGAACCACCTGCTGATGACCGGTTTCGCCCAATGGGTAATGCCGATACCGTGGCCGAGCTCGAGGGCAAAGGCCGCCGCTTCAGATTCAAGCCCCAAGGTATGGGCTTCCGGCCACTGTTTCGCGATGTCCGCTGTGCTGACGCCGGGTCTGAGCATGTCCGCAGCGGCGTAGAGCCAATCGTAGACAATCTTGTAGTTGTCCAGCTGTTCTTGGCTGGGCTTGCCGACGACGAAGGTCTGGTAATAACAGGTATGGTATCCGTTGAAAACGCTCACGATATCGATAAAGAGCATATCGCCCATGCGCAGCATCCTGTCGGAGGCATCGTGCGGATGGGGAAAGGAACGGTTTCCGGAAATAACGTTGATGTTCTGTATTTCCTCGCCGCCTAAATCATAGATTTTTTTCCGAATAAGGCCGTTAATTTCATTCTCACTTATTCCCGGCCGCGTATACTGGATTACGTCCCAGAATGCGGCCTCGTCGATGGCAATCGACATCTCGATAAGATCGATCTCTTCCTTTGTCTTGATTGTTTGCGCGTCCAAAATGGTCTGCTGACCGTCAACAACATTGAGCCCCTCTTCCTGCAGAGCAAGCATGAAGGGAATTTCGGTAATGTCCATTCCCAGCGGCTCTTTTTCAACGCCCCATTCGGTAAGAATTGATTTTATTTCTTTCGCGAAATTTTTCGCGTGCGCATACACAACCGGTTTCGGGAAGGAACCGCGCATTGCACCGCCGGTAAAAGGAAAGATGCGGTCTGCAATCCACGGGCAGAGTTTTTTCTTCGCCTCGATAGCGCTTCCAGCTTCGTAAAGAATCGGGTCCTTGTCCGCCGAAACGAGGCATGCCCGGGCCAGCTTGTTGTTCATCCAGTCGTTTAGCTTCGTGCTTGTAATATATCGAATGGCGTCGTGGTCGAATGCCAAAAGAGCGCCGATATTGTCTTTTTTCAGCTGCTCCTGTGTTTTTCTAAGCCTGTCTTTCCGCAGTTTGTCGTAGTCGATCCGTATTTCACAATCCGTTGCCATTGTCCCTAAAATACCCATACAAATCCTCCTCCATTATGTACATTTAAAATTTATTACCATTCTATTTGTCTATTGGTATTACCTTTATCATTATTGCACGGTTCCACCGCCCTGTCAAGTTTTTTCTCCGCATTATTGTTATTTGGTCGTACCTTTTAATTTTATTATCTTGACAACGCAAAATTTCCCGTGCTACAGTTAGCGTCACGTATGGACACCTCCCGCTTGGAAAACCGGCAGATTAATTCAATTGCAAGCCTCTTTTTCTTAAGCGCCGGTTCGCTCCTGATGGAAGTTGTACTGACACGTTTGTTTTCCTACCTCTTTGTTCAAAGCTACGTCTACCTGCTGCTCTCGATCGGAATAGCCGGAATCGGCCTGGGCGCGGTATTTATGTATTTTCTGCCGAAAGAAAAATCCGCCCGGTATTTTAAAGTGCTGCAATTTCTGCCGGCAGCCGCGGCGGCACTGCTGCTTGGCATCAACTATATCCGGCCTATGCTTCCGGTTTCTCTATTTCTTACACTGTTGTTTTATTTCTCCATCGGAAGCGGTATGGTCAAGCTCTTTCAGGCCTCCCGGACCTCCCCCGGATTTCTGTATGCCGCGGATTTAATCGGCGCAGCGGCGGGCTCGATCGGGAGCTACTTTCTGCTGCAGGCTGTGGGTGCGTGGAAAGCGGTTTTCATTATCGGGCTGATTTCCGCCTTCTCCTATCTCCTCCTGCTTCGTGCCATCCGCGGCCTTCGGGCGGTTTCACTTCTGTTCATCCCCCTGACTGCCGTTCTGCTCTACCTCAGCTGGTTTACAGAGAACGAGACGGAACTGCTTCCAAATCCGAAATTGGAAAAAGAAATGACCCTTATGCTCGAGGACGAGGAATACAGTCCCCGGATAGCGGAAACACGGTGGAGCGCCTTCGGCCGGGTCGACGTGGTGGAAAGCGACAATGTCCTGTTCAAGACCCTGTTTATTGACGGCGCCGCCGGAACGAAGATGCTTCGAATGGAAAACGGTGTACTGAACGGAGACCTGGAAGACAACCTCCTGTACAACTATATCGGCGGGCTTCCCCTCTTTGCCTTTTACAAAGAAGGTGTGCGTCCCGGGAACGCCCTGGTCCTTGGAAGCGGCGGCGGCATCGACCTGGTTACTCTGCTGCTGTTCGGCTACCGGGACATTACGGCAGTCGAGATAAACCGGGATTTTATCGACCTCGTCCGGGAACACAGCCGGTACAGCGGCGGAATTTACGATGACCATCCGGAGATCGATATCATCCATACGGAAGGGCGGTCCTACATCCGGAACACCCCGGAAAGCTACAATCTAATCCATATGTCTCTCCCCATCATCAAGAGCTCGAGGAATTACGGCAACCACGCACTGACGGAAAACTACCTCTTTACCTACAACGCAATAAGCGAGTACCGGGCCGCCCTGAAGCCCGGCGGCAGCCTCCTGGTGGTTACCCACTACCCGAACGAAGTCCTCCGCCTGCTGGCCAATGTGCTGAAATCATTTGAAACCGACGGCATACTTCCGGAAGAGGCGCTGAAAAGGATCGTATTAATCGGAAGGGACACGAACCCCGCCGTCATCGTGAAAAACGAGGCATTCACCGATAAAGAGACGGCAGCTTTCTATAAAATGCTCGAACGCTACAACCAGCGGGGAAGCACGAACTTCATCCCCGGTATGGAACAACAGTATAAAATCGAGATCAACCGTGAGAAGGAACGGGAGGAGCACATTCCTGAGTTTCACCCGGACATATACGACATGTCGCGGGGAAAGATAAGCCTCGACGAATTTGTCCGGCGGGGAAATGAAAATATTTCCTACGTTTCGGACAATTCACCGTTTTTCTACCAGATGCAGCGCTTTCTCCCTCCGGAGGTGGTAATTGTCCTTGCTGTAGTACTCCTGCTTACCGCCGCCCTCGCTCTCCTGTTCCGCTTTGCCGGCGGCAGCGATTTTCCTGTACCGAAAACAAAGGCATATTTCTTCGCCGTCTTCTCCCTGTTAGGCGCGGGATTTATCCTTGTCGAAATTCGGATTATCCAGCAGTTTATTCTCTACTGGCAGCATCAGACCTTGGCTCTTTCGCTGGTCCTTTCAATAGTACTGACGGCAAGCGGCACGGGTAGTCTCGTCTGCACCCGAATAAAGCGGCAGAAAACATTTTTCGCCCTCCTTGCGGCGGTCATTGTTCTTGCGGCCGCGGTGCCCTTTGTTCTCGGGACTGTTCTGCCGGCCACGGAGACGCAGCCGTTTCCGGTGAAAGTCGCTGTAACAGCCGGCTCACTCTTTCCCCTCTTTTTCTTTATGGGGATGCCCTTTCCCTTCTTCCTGCAGACCATTTCCGGGGCGGAACAGAAAAAAGCACTGTACCCCTGGGTGATGGGGGCGAACAGCATCGTTACCCTCGCAGGCGCCGTCCTTTCCATGGCGGTTTCCATGACCGCGGGCTACCGGGCAGTGCACATTATCGGACTGGCTGGGTACATGGGCGTGCTGGGCCTGACGGTACTGAGGGCAAGGCGGCGGAAAGCGCTTTTATAAAACGAAAAGCCTTGTCTCTACAGCGGAAATGTGTTACACTGTGCACATGGAAACCATCAATATCCGGATGCTGCATATGAAAACCGGCGAGTTTATCAGGAAAGCGGCAAAGGGAAAAACGATCGTCGTAACCGACCGGGGCAATCCCGTGGCGGCCCTTACCCCGTATCAACACGAAGTCGAAAGTAACGCCTTCGAATGCCGGGAAACCACACCGGTTTTCGACGCGCTTCCTGAAATAGCAATTGATTCAGCGGAATATATAAGTGAAGACAGGGGCAGAGGCTGACAGTTGGTTTATTTCGATACCGCCTATATTGTAAAATGTTATATAAAAGAACCGGGCTGGAAAGAGGTCAGGGCCCTCGCCGGACGGTGCGGACGGCCGGCGTGTTCGATTTGGGGGCGGATGGAGCTTCATGCCGCCTTTCACCGGCACCTCCGGGAACAGAACATTACCAGGGATTTCTCTAAGGCGTGTTCGAGGTTCTTGGGCGACAGTGCGTACTTCAA
>CAZSGZ010000293.1:0-4450 GCA_964606455.1 uncultured Spirochaetales bacterium | reverse complement strand
TTCGGGAAGACACCGTTTTCAAGCTGCTTTGCCATGGGTGCAAACCCGCCGTTATATCCGGAATGGAAAAAGGGCCCCGCCGGCCGGCCCTCTTTCAGAAGCGCGATCCACGCTGTAAACATACCATGGCCCTCCGTCAGCAGACGGCAGGCCCCGTCCAACAGACGAACGCGGTCCGTTTCCCGGGCAATTAATTGGTTTATTTTCCGAACGGACCGCAGCATCCTGTTCAGGTTTTTTTCCCGCGCTTTCGTCAATCTAAGGTCGGTCACATCTTCGGAGACGCCTTCGATGTATTTTCCGGTTTCTGACATACAGGCGGAAAATCGGATACACACTACCGAACCGTCCAGCCGAGTAAAAAGCGCTTCATAATTTCTAACCTCACCGTTCTGCTGCAGGAGGGAAAGCATCTCTTTTCGGTGACCGGGCTCGGCATAGTGGTCGGCAATGCAGTAATTATCTTGCAGGAGCTCATCCCGGGTGTTGTATCCGGCGAAACGGGCCAGTGCGTCGTTTGTTTCGATTACCTTTCCGGTTGCCAAGTCTGTTCGAAAGAGCCCGACCTGCGCGTTCATGAACAGGTCTCTGTAAAATTGTTTCGCCGCTTCCAAGTCGACCTTATAGGCTTTCTCTTTTTCCCGGGCTTCGAAGAGCCTGAAAGCCATTTTAATGGACGCGTCTAGAACGGTAATTCCGGAGTTTTTTACTACGTAACCGTAGGAGGTTATCCTTTCCGTTTTCTCCACCGTCTCGGGGTCCGTGTGGGAGGAGAGAAACACGACGGGAATATCCCGTTCTCCGAGAATCCTCCTTGCCGCCTCGGTGCCGTCCATTCTGCCCTTACCCAAATCGATGTCCATGAGGACGAGATCGATATTTTTTTCATCGGCGCCTCTCTCGGCCGCCCGTTCGACCGCCTTCTCTCCCGAAGTAACGGTTTCCACGGAATACCCGTACTGCTCCAGCCGGGCCTTTTCTCCCATGGCAATAATAGCTTCGTCTTCCACTAAGAGGATATTTTTCTTTCTGCGTTCCCCTGCCATTGTCACTTCGGCCCCGTTATATGGACAAACTGTAATTCTTTGACATATTAGAAGTATAAGCTCCAAAAGGAGAAGATGAAAGTGGAAACCGCAAAGTTCAGTAAATTTACCTAGGCATGTTCCCGCAGCCAAGTGACCGCGAACCGCACCATCTCGCTCATCGACGAATAGTCCAGTTTCTTCTTTATGTTCAGCTTATGGGTTTCCACGGTTTTCACAGTAAGATGGAGTGCCTCCGCGATTTCCCGCGCGGGCATGCCCTGGCCGAGGAGGCGGAACACTTCGAACTCCCGGGGGGTAAGCGTTTCCGGTATTTCGGCGGCGGATATTTTCTCAGCCGGAACATAATTGTCCGGAAAATAGTTTTTCCCTTTCAGTACGGTCCTAATTGCCGTAATAATTTTTTCAACCGGGGCCTGCTTCGTAAGATACCCCGCGGCGCCGGCCTCGAAGGCCCGATCTATATATATTTTCTGATCATACATGGAAACAACAAGTACCGGAATGTGGCCGGCAATGCTCAGGATGTCCCGAATGAGATCGATACCGGAGGCTTTTCCTTCCTGAAGAGAAACATCTACAACAGCCATATCCGGCTTTGCGCCGATAAGCGCGTCGATGGCCTCCTCCCGGCTCCCGGCCTCCGCGAATACTTCCAAATCGGGTTCTTTTGAAATGAGCATGGCAACCGCGTGCCGCATCGCCGGATGGTCGTCTACAATTAAGATACGGGCCCCGCCTTTAGCCGTCATCGTCCCTTCTCCCGAAGGCTCCGTACCGCGAAATACACCGGACATCCGTCCCCCCCCGCGGAAGCTTGTGAACGGTAAAAACCGCTCCCAGCACATCGGCACGGGCCTTCATAATAGGAATTCCCAGCCCGTCATTCCCGCCGTACGGATGTTCGATGCCGGTACCATTGTCTGTAACGTTGAAACAGGCATTTCCGTTTCTCCATCCCAGAAACACGCGGATTGTGTCGGCTTTAGAATGATAGGCGGCGTTCAATACCGCTTCCTGACAAATACGATAGAGCTGATATTTGTCCTTGTCCTCCGCCGGCACGGCCGATTCGTCACGGTCAAGGGTCATACCGATGCCTGTCTTTTCCCCTATTTCTTCCAACAACCCGTCTATCGCACCAATTAGACCTTCCGTTCCGAACCCGTGCGGGAGAAAACCTTTCGCCGCGGAATAGGCAGTTCGAAGCGCGCCGTTTATTCCTTTTGCCAGGTCTCTCGCTTCCGGCAGCCGGTCCTGAAACAGGGATGCCTGTATTTCCAGGCTCTTTAATTCCTGACATAGGCTGTCATGCAATTCCCTGCCCAATTTTTCACGTTCATGTTCCGACAATTGCAGTAATTTCCGTTCAAGCTTTTTTTGTTCCGTAATGTCCCGGGCAATACCCTGATAAATTCCCCGAACAGGATCGAGCATCCCGCCTACCAGCTCTACGTCGATCCGCCGTCTTTCCTTCGTGAGCAGTACGGTCACGATTCGGAAACTCCCCATTCGCCGGACCATTTCATACGTATCGAAAGCATCCTGCATGGTGTCCTTGGGATGGCAGTCCGCCGCCGTCATCCCAAGTAACTCCTTCCTGGTATATCCCAGCAATTTACATGCCCGGTCGTTTACATCGAGGAATTCTCCCCCTGCATTGGAAATAAAAATTGCATCCAGGGACAACTCGAAAAGGGCCCGGTACTGGTGTTCTTTTCTTTTCAAATTTTCTTCATAACGGTTTTTCAAGATGACCGCGGTAAAGAGTTCCCCCGCGGCTTTCAAGGCCCCGAGCTCGGCATTACTCCACGTTCTTTCTTTGCCGCAGTCGTCAAAGCCGATAAACCCCCAAAGGGTCTCTTCTACGAAAATCGGCGTTACCGCGATGGATACAATCTTCTGTTTGTGTAGAAACTCCCGTTCTCCCTCCGGAAATGTTTTAATGTTGCCGAAAACCGGTTCCCGTTTTAAAAACAGTTCTTTCCATCTGGTAAAAATTAAATCTTCGTAGGGGGCGTTTTGGAGGTCCGGATTATGCTTCTCCGAAACAGTCCCCGGGGCCGACCATTCGTAGCGCTGGCTCGCGAGCAGCCGCCCTCCGAGACCTTCGTGGTTTTCAAATATATATACCCGGTCCACCCCGGCTGTTCCGCCGATTTCCCCCAAAGCTTCTTCTATACTTTTGTCGCTTTCTTTTTCCATGAACTTTCGCGCTATCCCGGCAAGGGCGGTGAGAATAGCGTCCCGATTTTTCAAGGCACTCTCCTTCCCGCGGATAGTATGGAAAAGTGATTCCAAAGGCCGGTTCAATCCTTCCACGAGGAGGGCTTTGTAGATAAAAAGGAAAGAAAGGATTTTTAACAGATGGCCGATCATGTTCGCCGTACCATATGGATGGGTGTAGAGGGTAAACGCGGCCTCGGAAAAAATGGTAAGCGCAATGGAAGTAATTAAAAAGCGGGCCAACGCCGCGTCCAACCCTCGGCGCTGCAGCAGAATATGTGTCCCGGCCCCCGCGAGAAGCGCCATAATGACGTATTCGCTTATCTTTTTAAAGGGGGTAAGGCCCGCTTCGGGGACAAAGCATACGGGAAATACCGGCCATACCGTTACCGTTACAATCGCAAGGACAAAACCAATTCCGAATACCAGAAAAACCGGTGCTGTCCGGACCCTGTGTCCGATACAAAGCGGAAACGCGATAAGCGCGGCCGTTTCCATAAACCGGGCGGCAATCCACAGCTGCGTGGCCATCCCCGGACCGCCGCCGGGGATGACATTCATCCCCCCGTAGGCCAGGGTATGAAGAAGGTCCAAGGCACCGACAAAAAGGTAGCCGATACCTACAACGAGATACGCGGTTGTTTCCGTGTGCCGGCGGGTGTTCCAGCCCAGAAGAAAGACCGCCCATGCCACGGTAATGGCGACCAGCTCGGCAATTGAATGGAAGAGAAGATACATGCTCCTGCCGATGATAATAAGCACTACAAAGAGTAATGCCGTTAACGACCACAGAAGAGCATCATTCTTTTTTGACACCACCCCGATCTACCTCCCGGACCTCACCTTACCGGAAACCTTACCGTGTACTCCGTCCGGGGGGACCGCCGCAGCTCAATCGTACCCTCCAGCTGCCGCACCAGCGACGTAATCAGTTTAAGACCCATCGACACGGGCTTGTCGATGCTGACCGATTCCGGAAAGGGTCTGCCCGTGTTCGACAGTATTAGCACGTATTCGTTTTTTTCCTCCTCTTGTGCAAGTTCGGCGGTAAAGACCGCCTTGTCCGAGCCGGAAAAACCGTGCTTTACCGCATTAAGAGCAACTTCATTGCAGACAAGCCCGATGGGGATAAGCCTGTCCGCCTTTAACCGCAGCTCCTCCGGGGTTACCCGGACCCG
>CAZSGZ010000292.1:0-4459 GCA_964606455.1 uncultured Spirochaetales bacterium | reverse complement strand
GCCGGCGACGCCGTGAGCCCCGGAGACTGGATACCGGCAACTTGAATAAAATGAGGGGCCTTCTCCGAAATGGCGATATAAAAATCCCCCGTCTGCAGACTTGGTCTGCTGCCTGCAAAAGTGGTAATGGCATCCTCCCCGGACACCTCCCGCATCATCTTCCGCGAGGCATCGAAAATGTGTTCGAGCTTTTCCGTCGATGTGGACAGATCGTCTTTATCCTCGATCATCTCCGCGGTCGGTCCGACGAGGACGGTCCCTTCCACCGTGGGAATGATCAGGATTCCCTTCGACACCGGCGTGGGTACGGGGAAAAGAACATGCTTCGGCCGGGCCTTCGTCGTCTTGTCCATGACGTAATACTCCCCTTTCCGCGGTTTGATGGTAAACTCTTCGGCGCCGAACATTTTCGACACGTCGTCCGCGTAGAGACCGGCGGCATTGATGACATACCGCGCCTTAAGCGCCCGTCCGTCAGCCGCGTTCACCATATACTCGTTCCCGGCAAACCCCGCGCCGACGACAGTAAACTCAGTAAGAAGTTCGACCCCGTTTTTCTGGGCCGACTCCACCATGGTAAACCCGTACAGATAAGGTTCCACGATGCCGCCGCTCGGGGCATAGAGCCCGCCGACAACATCGGCATTCAGCCCGGGTTCCAAGGCCAGCATTCTGTCCCTCGAGCACATCTCCATGCCGAAAACGCCGTTTTCCTGCCCCTGCTCGTAGAGGTGCCAGATGTATTTCAATTCCTCCTGCCGCATGGCCACGACGAGGATACCGCAGCGGTAAAAGGGAAACTTCAGCTCCCGGTGCAGCCGGTCGAACATCATATTCCCCCGCAATTCCAATTCGGCTTTCAGATATTTTTTGTTATGATGAAACCCGGCGTGGATGATTCCGCTGTTCGCCTTCGACGTCTGGAAGGCGACGTCAGCCTCTTTTTCCAGAAGGGCCACGCTCAGCTGATACTGCGACAGCGTCCGGGCTATCGACGCTCCGCTGACTCCGGCACCGATAATCGCAACGTCGTATCTGTTATTCATACTTCTTCCCAGTCCCGGGAACGCTCCACCGCCCGTTTCCAGCCGGAGTACAGAAGGTCCCTGCGGGTTTCATCGATCCCCGGATGAAACACCCGGTCCCGCTTGTTGATTTCGATGAGCTCCTCCTTTTTATTCCAGAAGCCGACGGCAAGGCCCGCTAAAAATGCGGCGCCCCGTGCCGTCGATTCGATGATCTTCGGCCGGACAACATCGACACCTACGATATCCGCCTGAAACTGCATGAGAAAATTATTAGCACTCGCACCTCCGTCGACTTTCAGCTCCTTTATGCGGATATCCGAATCTCCGGCCATACATTCTATGACGTCCCGGGTCTGATATGCCAGAGACTCCAGAACGGCCCGGACAATGTGATTTTTATTCGTTCCGCGGGTAATGCCGATGATCGTCCCCCGGGCGTACATGTCCCAGTAGGGGGCGCCTAGGCCGGTAAAGGCGGGAACCATATACACTCCGCCGGTGTTATCGACCGCGGCGGCGCATTCTTCGCTTTCCGCCGCCGTTCGTATCAGGCCCAGCTCGTCCCTAAGCCATTGTATCGCAGCGCCGGTAACGAAAACGCTTCCTTCCAGAGCATACTCCGCCTTCCCGTCAAGCTCCCAGGCAATCGTCGAAAGCAGCCCTGAATTCGACCGTACCGGCCGGGACCCGGTATTCATTAAAATAAAATTCCCGGTGCCGTAGGTGCTCTTCACCATTCCCGGTTCGAAACAGGCCTGTCCGAAGAGGGCCGCCTGCTGGTCCCCGGCAATTCCCGCAAGCGGGATACCGGAACAACCGAATATCTCTTCGTCGATTTCCCCGAAGATGTGGGACGAGGGATGGACCTCGGGCAGCATGGACGCGGGGATATCGAGGGCCGTCAAAAGTCTCTCGTCCCACTCCAGAGTGTTGATATTGTACAGCATTGTTCTCGACGCGTTCGTCACATCCGTAGCATGGACCTTCCCGCCCGTCAGCTGCCAGAGAAGCCAGGAGTCGACCGTACCGAACAGGAGGTCTCCCTTTTCAGCCGCCCGCTGAAGCGGGGCCCCGGACTTATCCTTCACGTTTTGCAGAATCCAGGCGATTTTCGTTCCGGAAAAATAGGCGTCGATCACGAGACCCGTCGCTGTACGGATATATTCAGCGGCAGCTTCACCGCCGATGGTCTGCTTCTTGAGCTCTTCGCAGATCGGCGCGGTCCGTCTGTCCTGCCAGACAATGGCGTTGCAGACGGGAAGACCCGTGTTCCGGTCCCAGACCAGGGTAGTTTCCCGCTGATTGGTAATGCCCACGGCGGCGATTTCTGCCGGCGAAACACAGTAGTCCCGAATCACATCACGGGCGACCCCGATCTGGCTCTTCCACAGGTCTGCCGGATCGTGCTCCACCCACCCCGGCTTCGGATAGATCTGAGGGAATTCCTGCTGGGCCGAACCGAGGACCTGTCCGCCTTTATCGAAAAGTATTGCCCGTGATGATGTCGTCCCCGCGTCGAGGGCTAGGATGTAGTTTTTATCAGGCATAGTTTTCCACCGTTAATTAATAAGGTAGGCATATTGTAATATATATTTCATCCCCCGTCATGAGATGAAAAAAGCGGCTGATAGAAATATACGGTCGAACTATTCAGTTTTTTTCTTCTTCCGGGACCGTTTGGTCGATCTCTTGACGATGAGTAAATGATGTATTAGGCTAATGTATACATTGTTTAAAAGGAGCCGGACATGGTCAGAACGCAAATCTATCTCACTGAAGAAGAACGGGAAGACTTAAGAAAAATCGCTAAAGAAACAGGAAAAAAACAGAGTGAGTTGATACGCGAAGCGGTGGATGAATACGTTGCCGACCGTCAAGCCGACAAACAGCTGGAAATTATCGACAAAATTGCCGGCATTTGGAAGAACAGAACTACTGTTATCGACTATGAACAAGTACGTAAAAACTGGGACCGGAAGGAGTAACCGATGAGAGGGCTTTTAGTAGACACGGATGTTCTCATCGATTTCTTTAGAAACAACAAACCTGCCGTTGCCTTCATAAAAGAAAACAGACACCGGCTTTATTTGCCGGCCATCGTCATTGCTGAAATCTACTCGGGAGTATTGAAAAGCGAAGAAGAGGAAGTAAGGAAGTTTATCTCCGCGTTTCCCGTCGCCGAGATTACAAGAGAGACAGCCGTTCAAGGAGGAATACTGAGACGGGAATACGGCCCCTCCCACGGCATTAGCCTCGCGGACGCGCTCATCGCCGGGGCGGTAATGGAAACCGGCTTTGAACTCGCAACCCTGAACACAAGGCATTACCCGATGCTGCAGAATCTAAAACCGGCGTATCGGAAACGGTAAGGCAACAGTATCCGAGCAGTAGAGGGGCCTCTCCCTTATACAGTTACTATTTATTCGGCCGAAGAGGAACGGGGAAATCGGCAGGCGCAACACGTTATTATCCTGACGCGGTGCGAATCGATCTGCTTCAACCTACCCGTCTTCATCCATTCCGACCTTTCCCTGTATCCCCGCCGGAATTAGCTTCGTAATATCACAAGGATCGAACAAATTGTTCGAAATGAAGGATACGCCTGCTGTTTTCACGGCTAAACAAAAGATGTTCGAAATCTTTTTGTTTCCGGCTTAATTCAACCTCTTTTAGTTTTTCCTCGAAAGCTTTTTTTAATTCAGTCAGATCATGAATGCCGTAACGCCGCCCTAGAAAAGAATAATCCGGCATTGTCTGCGACAGAAGGACCATTACATCATAAAAATCCCTGCCCTTGCCCCTGTCAAGGAGTGCCGAAATCTTCATCGAGCATAACACAGCATTCGGGGGTACGGGAAAAGAGAAGAAAAACCCGCACCCTTTTATCAATTCAAGGTTCGGTTTATAGAAATATTGTTGGTCCTCCGCTTCGAGCTTCAGGAGGAACCGCTCTTCTCTGTGTCCGGTAAGACCCTGATCGAACAGGAATTCAGGAAAAACCAGATTACTCCGAAACGCGGACAGTTTCCTGTTATTTTTTAATTTGAGTTCGACTCTGAATCCGTTTCGCTTCAGGAAGCGCAGAACATCTTCCGTCATTTTTTTAAAATCTTCTTCGGAAAAATCTTTACAGTCAAAATCCAGATCTTCTGAAAACCTGTCGATCCCTCTCACCAGCCTCATATTTGTACCGCCGATTAACGCGACGGAACGAACGTAATGAGTAGACGAAAGGAATTCCAGAATGAGCAGTTGAACATACTCTTTCAATATATGCTTTAAAAAAACGGTATTCTCCCGCATGGAGGGAGGATAAAACTCCTTAATTCGATCTAAGGACATCATAGCTCGTACACCTTTTCCACCAATCGGGCGCGCTTTTCCAAAGCCCTGGAGTGAAACCGCGAGATTGTATTTTCCCATTCTGTTCG
>CAZSGZ010000291.1:0-4502 GCA_964606455.1 uncultured Spirochaetales bacterium | reverse complement strand
ACCTGGCGAATACCTTCGGGTACTGGAACTGGGTGCATTTATTCTATACCTACAGCACCTTTATTATCGGTTCGGTACTCTTTATACGGCATGCCGTAAAATCGAAAGGACTCCACCGGAGCCAGTCGATTGCTTTTCTCATTGCGGCGCTTTTCCCATGGCTTCTCAATGTTTTTTTCAGTGTCAATATTTTCCCCCGGGCCAAGTTCGATGTAAGCCCTCTTTCCTTTGCCGTAACGGGGATAGCCTTGTGGTGGGCGGTATTCCGATATCATCTCCTGGATATCATGCCGGCGGCAAAGGACATGGTAGTGGAGAACATCCGGGCCGGAATAATTGTCTCGGATTCCCGGGACCATGTGCTCGAAATCAACGGGTTTATTACGGAGGTTTTCGGTATACAGGCCTCCGACGCGGTGGGAAAGCCGTTGGATGCTGTCTGGAAGGAGCTGCAAATAGACTCATCCGGGGAAAGCGGGGGAGAAAAGGAACGATATTTTGAAATCGATACGGCCCCTATAACCAATTCGAAAGGCGATACGGCGGGTAAACTGCATCTTATTTTTGATATTACCGAAAAGAAAAAAGCCGACTTGGCCCTAAAGAAGACCGAAGAGCTTCTGTTTCAATCACAAAAAATTGAAGCCCTCGGACGTCTTTCCGACGGTATTGCCCATGAATTTAACAATATTTTGACCATTGTTTACAACTATTCTAAATATACGGACAAGGAAAACGTACAGGAAATACATTCCGCCGTCCGCAGGGGGCAGGAGCTGACGAAGCAGCTGTTAACATTCAGCCGGAAGCATGTCGTTGAAAAAGACCTGCTTCCCCTGTCTGAAGTCCTTTCCGGCCTGACGGAATTTCTGCAGGAGATGGTAAAAAAGGAAACCGTCATTGTTTTCCGGGAGGAAGCGCCCCCGGGGCTTGTTCTGGCTAACAGGCACCAAATTGAGCAGCTGATATTGAACTTGGTAAAAAATGCCGATGATGCCATGCCGGAGGGAGGGGATATTCACATTGCCGCCGGTGCCGTAGTTCTGCAGGAGGGAAGTTTCGCGGATAACCGGTCACTTGCTCCGGGACCGTATGCCTTTATCCGGATTAGCGACACGGGAGAAGGTATAAGCAGAGAGATTAGGAAGCATATGTTCGATCCGTTTTTTACTACGAGGGATGTGGGAAAGGGAACGGGCCTCGGACTTTCGACCGTATACGGCATCGTAAAACAGTACAAAGGACATATCGACGTGCGGAGTTCCCCGGGTAACGGGGCGACCTTTACGGTGTATCTGCCTTCCTATTCCTCCGGCGAATAAAATCTTCTCCATTTTATCCGTTAAGGTAGCGCAGCGCGGTAACCGCGTATACCTGTGCGGCCTCGTACAGTTCCTCGACCTCCACATATTCGTCCGTTTGATGGGGCATATGTCTCGGTCCCGGTCCGTTGACAAGGGACGGGATGTTTTTCCAGGCGCGCAGAAATGTACCGTCGGTTGCCCCGGGCACGCCGTTATAGACCGGTTTTTTTCCGGTAACATCGGTATATGCCGCGGCGGCGGCTATGGCGATAGGTTCTTCTTTCTCCATGGTAACGACGGGACGGTCCTCGATAAACTCGATTTCAGCTGAAAAATCGGGGTCCGCCGCAGCCAGTTCGTCGATAATTTCCCGGAGCGTCTTTCTGACCGTTTCATGGTCTTGTTTCGGCGTTGTCCGGATATCGATATATCCTATCGCGCTGCCGGGCATTACATTGAGCTGTGCCGGTTCTCCCGCCGGAGGCGACTGAACCACGGTAAAGGTTATCGACGGATATCCTAAATAATCATCATTTCCGCACCGCTCTTTTTCCTGCTCCTCGTAGGTTTCAAAGGCAAGGATAATCCGGGCAAGCCGGGTGTTCGGATTGATACCCGTAAGGGGCATCGCGCCGTGGGCCATCCTGCCGTTCACCCGGACAACGCCCCGGATTGCGCCCTTCATGCTGAGACAAAGCTGGTTTTCTTCGGGTTCGGAAACCAGGGCCGCGTCCACATCGTCGGCATGCCCCTTTTTTATAAAATCTTTTATTCCGATCATCATCCCTTCTTCGTCGCATACGATTCCGAGACGAATTTTCCCGTTCCAGGGTAGACCGGACCGCAGCAGCGCCTTGACGGTCAGCAGGTTGACGGCAAGCCCCGCTTTCATATCGCAGCTGCCGCGGCCGTAGAGTTTACCGTTTTCTATTTCTCCGCTGAAAGGGGGATGGTTCCACAGTTTCGGGTCACCTTCGGAGACAACATCGGTATGCCCTTCAAGCATCAGGCAGTTCCCCGGTTTCCCGGATTCGATGGTTACAATGATGTTTTCCCGACCCGGTTCCACTTCCTCTACGAAAGGAGTAACATTCAATTCCCGCTCTATCCAGTCGGCGATAAAAGCGACCGCTTCCTTTTCGGTATTGCCCGTTTCGGGACGGATAACACTGTCTATCCCTACCAGGCGCTGTGTCAAATTTATAAGCTCTTCCTTATCGACGTATTTCAATAACGTTTTTTCTTCTTCCGAAAGCATGGTTTTCTCCTCTTGCCGGACTACCGCTGCCGTGCGTGAATGCCGTCCAATGTTTTAACTAAAAGGCTGACCGTTTTATTGACCGGCATGGGAATCCGCAGTTTTTCCCCCTCCCGGACAACGGCGTAGTTGATAAAATCGATTTCCGATCTGCTGCCCCGGTCAAAATCCTGCAGCATGGAGGAACGGTTCCCGCCGGTTTTTTCGCACACCGTGTAAACCATTTCCACCGGGTCGTTATAAGTAAGCCGCAGCCCCTTTGCCTCGACGACCCGGACTGCTTCTTTCACCAGTTCTTCGATAAGGGTTTTCGTTTCGGGGTAGTCGAGGAGTTTGCCGTTGTGCAGGCCGGTCAGGGCCGTAAGGGCATTGATACCGATGTTGATAATCAGTTTACTCCAGATGAGATTTTCGATATTTTCCTCCACATCTGCTTCGAAGCCGGCCTTTTTCAGCTCGGCGACCAGCGGTTTTAGCCGCCCGTTGTTCTTGTCGGACATGCAGAGATGTGTCGGCCCCCTGCCGGCATGGCGAATTTTTCCGGGCCCTAGAAAGGTTGCCCCTTCGGAGGTGACCCCCGCCGCGGTCCGTCCGCCGCCGAAATACCGCCGAAGGATTTCTTCATTTCCAACGCCGTTCTGCAGCGTCATGACGATCGTTTCCTCTCCGGCGGTATCGGCAAACTGGCGGGCAACCGCTTCCGTTGCGGTGGATTTGACAAAGATGATAATAACGTCCGAACCGGACACCGCCGCCGGATCGTATGACGCCTTCGGACGGGTTATCTCGTTTTTGCCGGTCCCGATATCTTCAATACTAAGCCCGCCGCGGTTTACGGCATCTACATGCTCTTTGTTAATGTCGTACAAAACAACGTCGCTTCCAGCCGCGGCAAGCCTCCCGCCGTACAGGGAGCCCATTGCTCCGGCCCCGATCACTGCTATTTTCATCGTATTCCCCCCTGCTGCATACTTTAAGAATAATGAACTATCTTTAGTATGTAAATAGGCCGCTGCCGATAGCGCGTTTATCCGATGGCGTCGCTTCCCGTTTCCCCGCTCCGTATCCGGATACACTCGGCTAAATCGAGAATAAATATCTTTCCGTCCCCGATTTCTCCCGTGCGCGCCCCGGTAATGAGGGCGGCAACGGTGCGGTCAACGAATTCTTCGTTCACGGCAATTTCGATCCGGGTCTTCTTTAACAGATTCACTTCGATATCGACCCCCCGGTATGATTCATGATATCCCTTCTGCTGTCCGCATCCTAAGGCATTCGTTATCGACATCTTGTATACTTCCGCTTTGTACAGCTCCTGCTTTACTTCGTTCAGCTTGTGGGGTTGAATATATGCAATTAGTAACTTCATTGTTTTTCTCCTTAGTTCGTTCTGTTTTCTACATGTTGCTGAATATCTGAAAACCGCTGTAGGATTCCGCCGCGTGTTCGCTGATGTCGAGGCCGATCAGCTCCTCTTTCTCACTCACCCGCAGTCCTTTTATCAGTTTCAAAAATCCAAAAATAAGCAATGCCCCCGCGACAACCCAGCCGAACACCGATATAACTCCCAACGCCTGGGTCCCGATTTGGCCCCACCGGGAAAGGCCCGAATCGATCTTTCCCAGGTCTCCGAAAATACCTACGGCAAGGGTACCCCAGACCCCGCATATACCGTGGACCGAGACGGCACCCACCGGGTCGTCGATATGCAGCACCTTGTCGAAAAATTCAACCGACAGAATAACCAGAATGCCGGCGATAGAACCAATAATGACAGCCTCTGCCGGACTGACGACCCAACAGCCCGCGGTAATGCCCACCAGCCCCGCGAGGGCGCCGTTTAAGGCCATACTGGGGTCCGGTTTCCCGAACCAAATCCAGGAGGTTGCCATTGCACTCATTGCTCCGGTGGCCGCCGCGAGGGTCGTAGTTACCGCTAC
>CAZSGZ010000290.1:0-4567 GCA_964606455.1 uncultured Spirochaetales bacterium | reverse complement strand
AACGATAGCGCTTTGAATACCGGTTGTCAATAACCCCTAGTACGCCGAGGTACTCTCCCGGCCCGTGACGATCTCTACGCTGGAGCTCGTTCCCAAACGGTTTGCCCCGGCTTCGATCATCTTTACGGCATCCTCGAAGGAGCGGATTCCTCCGGCTGCTTTTACCCCGAGCTTAGGACCCACGGTGCGCCGCATGAGAGCGACATCCTGTACGGTGGCGCCGCCTTTCGCGAAACCGGTGGAGGTTTTTACGAAATCGGCCCCCGCGTTTTTCGCAATCTGGCAGGCCAGGATTTTCTCATCGTCGGTCAGCAGGGCGGCTTCGATTATCACCTTTAAAACGGTTTTCTGCCGGGTGGATCTGCGGACCCAGCGGATATCCTCTTCCACGAGTTTTGCGTTACCCGATTTCAGCGCGCCCACGTTCATTACCATGTCGATCTCGTCGGCGCCTGCCTCGACCACGTGCCGGGTCTCATACCCTTTCGCCCGGCCTTCCATGGCACCTAAAGGAAATCCCACCACCGCGCTGATTTTCACTCCGCTTCCCCGGAGTTTTTTCGCGCAGTATTCCACCCAGCTCGAGTTGACGCACACGGAATAAAAAGCATACTCTTTCGCTTCCGCGCACAGTTTATCCATCTGTTCCTGCGTCGCCTCAGGTTTCAGCAGGGTGTGGTCGATATATTTGTTGAGGTCGGACGGGCGCAGCGTCTTCCCACCGGCTGCCGCTTCGCCGCCCGCGGCGGGTCCCCCTCCCGTAAGGCCGCTGCCCATGTTACCGCCCACACTTCTGCTTCCGGCAGTGCTGCCGCCGGCGGTCCCGCCGGATGTAACGCCGGCCCCTTCCTGCTGCAGCCGCGCGATAACCTCTTTTGTCAATTTATCTACTAAATCTTTCTGGTCCATACCTTTCCTCTTATCCTCGTTCAACTGCCATCATTTTATTTATTCTCGCCCAATGCCTGCCGCCTTCGAAACGGGTTGAAAGCCACAGCTTTGCCATTTCAAAAATTTCCTCTTTGCCGTGCAGCGGGCCGCCTAAACACAGCACGTTCGCGTTGTTATGCACCCGACTGTTGGTAATCGTTTTTATATCGTAGCACAGTGCCGCCCGGATTCCCCGGACCTTGTTGCAGACCATCGTCGACCCGATTCCCGCGCCGTCTATCATAATTCCCCGCTCACATTCCCCGGAGGCCACTTTTTTCGCCACCTTTACCGCGAAATCGGGGTAGTCGACGCTTTCGGTGCTGTCGGTCCCCACGTCGCTTATCCGGTATCCGAGAGACTTCAGATATTCCCGCAGGGCCTCCTTTATCTCGAAACCCCCGTGGTCCGCCCCTACGGCAACCCGAAGCACCTTGTCTTCCTGATTCGCGGTGTTTTCAGCCGGCCTTGGAAAGTCCGCGGCCGTGTGAAGGGTTGAAACGATATTTTGTACAATATTTTCTCCGGCCATCCGCTACTCCTTCTTAGGCTTCGTTATACTGCACGTCATCTACAATCCCTACAACTACCGCCCGGACCGGGGCCATGTCGTCGCCGAGGATCATCCTCGAAGAATTGCCCTCCGTCAAAAGCAGCACTGTTTCGCCGATTCCCGCCTGTACGGTGTCCAGAGCAATCTCGATTCCGCCTGCCTTCTCACCGCCGGGACCTATAGGCTGTACGATTAAAAGATTGTACCCTTGTAGAATGGGATGCTTTTGCGTGGAGACAACGGTCCCGATAACCTTTCCAACAAGCATTAGGTTGCCTCCAGGTTAGTACTGTCTACAATAGCCATCACCGCCGCGTCCGACGGATTGTACCAGTTCTCCATTGTCAACGCAGCTTCCCGGCCGCCTTCATAGAGAACGATGTCGCCGGGGCCGGCCTGCACATTATCGCATGCCGCCAGGGGCTCGCCGGTTTCGTTGTAATTCTCGTCCAAGGGCTGTATCAGCAGGAGTTTTACCCCTTCGAAGGACTCCACCTTTTGCGTGCTGACCACCGTCCCGATTACTTTCCCTAATTTCATATTCCTAGCTTCCTTAACCTACACAATCCGAAAATAATCAATCAGCGAACACCGGCGTTCCCGGGTAAAGGTCCTCGCCCGGGTAAAGCCGTCCCCGGTGGGACTGGCAATGGTAAAAGAAGTGTATCCCGCGCCGCCGAAGGCCATGCCGTTGAAATTCGACCCGTTTTTCACGAAGAGAGAACAGTTCATGACCTTCGCCATCCGCGAAAGCCGTTCGATGTTTTTCGAATGCATGCTTGCCGTGTGCCGAAACCCGTGCTCGCACTGCACGGCAAAATCAATGGCTTCGTCGGCGTTTTTCATTCTCACCAGCGGAATAAACGGCATCAGCTGTTCCGTCCACACCATCGGATGGTCACGGTCCACCTCGGCAATGAGGATTCGTGTATCCTCGGGGACCTTCAGACCAATCAGCTCCGCCAACACGGATGCGTTTTTCCCCACGTATTTTTTATTCGCCATTCCTTCATGTCCCGGCCGTCCGGGATCGGAAATAACAATTTTCGTCAGTGCTTCCGCCTGCTGCCGGTCCAGCTCGAAGGCGCCGTTTTTCTTCATCTCGCTTTTCAGCTGATCGGCCGCCGTTTCCACCACCAGGACCTCTTTCTCGTCAATACAAATGATGTTGTTGTCCAGACCGGCGCCCGCGACAATATCTTTTCCGGCCTTCACGATGTCCGCGGTTTCATCCACCACCACCGGCGGGTTGCCCGGTCCGGCGGCAATGACCTTTTTCGGCCGCTTCATTGCCTCCCGGACGACTCCCGGACCGCCGGTAACGACTAACAGCGACACGAGAGGATGGTCCATCATCGTCTGGGCGGCCTCGATGGTCGGTTCGTCCACCGTAGTAATGACGTTCTCAGGCCCCCCGGCCTTCCGGATGGCCGTATTCAGCATGCAGATAGTGTATTTCGAAACTTCCTTCGCCCCGGGGTGGGGGCCGAAGACAACCGTATTCCCTCCTGCTATCATCCCGATGGCATTGCTGATAATCGTCTCCGTGGGGTTCGTACTCGGAGCAATGGCCCCGATAACGCCGTAGGGAGCGAGTTCGGTCAGGGTAAGACCGTGATCATCCGTATAGGACGTCGGCGTTAAATCCTCCACGCCGGGGGTCATTTTCGCGGCAAGGAGGTTTTTCTTAACCTTGTCGTCGATGCGGCCGAATCCCGTTTCCTCCACCGCTTTTTGAGAAAGAGCGACCAGGTTCGACCACACGGTTTCCCGCATGGCATCGATCATTTTTCTCCGTACTTCCAGCGTCGTGTTCATTAAATCCAGATGCGCCTGATGCGCCGCACGCACGGCGGCGTCCATGGTACTGAATGAACCCTGATACGTAGAGGAGACTGCCGGGGAAGGGGTCCGGGACTGTGAGGCAGTCGACACCGATGCCGCGCGCACCTCTTGTAACACCTCTTCGACAACCGTCCGTATCGTTTTTTCATCAATCTGCATATCTGTATCCTACCTCCGTCGTGCCTATAAAATAAACGGCTTAATTTCCGGGTGCGCGTGGGGAATAATAACGTCCTTACATAACAGGCCCTGCTTTCCCACATACTCTTTCGCCGCCTTCATGGAGACCTCCACCTCATGCACGGTCCCGATCATCTTTACATAGGATTTGCCCGCCATTCCGGTCGCAAGCCTGATTTCAGGAAGCTCCACTTCCGCCGCTTTCGCCGCCAAATCCCCCGCAACGATGCTCGACACAATGGAAAACGATTCCAGAACGCCTAATGATTCCCACTTCGTCGTTTCCACCGTTCCCAAAATTGCCGGAATTACCTGCTCCTGCAGGTTGGTAATAAAAAGCTCGTCGATTACGTATCCATCGCCCGCTTTTTTGCCCGCCGTTAATGCGGCATCCACCGAAGCAACGTCTCCGGTAACGATAATATAGAACTTACCCGGACAAATCGTTTTCGCGTCGATGATTTTCACCGGCGCAGCCTTCACCATGCTGTCCAGGGCGAAAATCCCCGCCGCCGTTGCCGAGAATTCCAATACTCCAATGACGCTGTAATCCATATGTTATGCCCCTGATGCCGTAATAAGTATCCGGCTTTCGTCCACCAGCGTGACGGTCCCCGAAATAGAGGCATGCACCCGCGCCCCTAAACTGCCTTCGGGAATTTCCCCGATAAGGTCCCCCCGTTTCACCTCCGCTCCGGGAGAAACCACCGGTACCGCCGGCGCGCCGATGTGCTGCCGCAGCGGCAGCTCAACTCGCCCCGGTGTAACGGCGCCGCCTCGGTCAGACATCGGCTGATCGTATTGATCGAGCCGCAAACGGCCGATTATCCGCTGTGTCGGCACCTTGCGGTATTCCCGCATCTCATGCGGCTCCGGCTCCCTCTCGGAAAACTCCGGCTTGTATCCCCCGTCGACAAACCGCTGCTTGATAATCCCGTTGATAAAGGAGGGGGAAAGCCCCATGGGACACGCGAACACCTCGCACACTCCGCATTCACAGCAAAGCGCCGCCGAAGCCAGCACCTCTTCCGGCAGATCCAGGCCGTAATTAATCTGCCG
>CAZSGZ010000289.1:0-4594 GCA_964606455.1 uncultured Spirochaetales bacterium | reverse complement strand
AGGCCGTCCCGTTTACAGCTTCGGAATTAAACTGAGGAGTGTATTTACAGTCTCCTGAGGGAGTTCTCTGTACTCGGAATTACCGTAATCGGTATCGCTGTTTTCCACGATAAGGACGCAGGCATCGCGGCTTACGACAATATGGTGCCAGACCGCTTTCCGTACATTGTACACCGTTTCCGGTTCCATATCGATCGGACTATAGCCCGCGGCCGCCTCGACAATGAGAAAGGCCCTGCCGGACAGCAGCACAAACACCTCGTCGGTTTCCATGTGGCGTTCCACCCGGCGGAGCTGTTTCCTGTCCACGGCCTCGGCATACCGCAAAAAAGCGACCCGCCACGCCTCGAAATCGACGAGCGGCCGGTATCCTTCTCCCCCATGGGAAATGATATCAATTGTATTTTCCATACAAACACTGTAGCACACCGGCGGCGAATTGAAAAACTGGCGAACAAACCTCCATACTGCAAAAGGTATGTACGAAAAATAATGTAAATATTCTTGACAATTATTCTCTACTACATATGATGGAGTACAGGAGCTTAGGTATGAAAGGCGTCGTTTATTCAACACGGAACGGCCAGGGCAGCACCATTCTCGAAGTTTGGTTCGAAGACATAGGTATATGCGTCAATCAGAATAACGAAGTATTCCGGCATAACGGTCCCCGAAAAGCAATGAACCACTTCGGCACCATGGAATTTCCCGCGGCGTTCTGCGATTCGGTAAAAAACTATGTCGAACTGCGGGAAAACGTCGAAGAAAGCAACGGGAAACTATTCACCGTTTTAAAAAAGAAACTGATGTCCCACAAGGGAAAACACTTCACGGTGGAAAAATAAAACAGCCGCCGGCGCGAAAGCCCGGCGGCATCAAGAACTATTCCTTCATGTCTCCGTCGAAGGCAATGTCCGACGGTGAAAAATTGATATCTTTTACGAATTCCGCCGATTCGGTGGCACCGAACTCCCGTTCCATGCCGTTGTCTTCCCATTCTACCGACAGCGGTCCGGTATACTTAGCGGCATTGAGCTCCCGGATAATCTCTTCAAAATTCACCCCGCCGTGGCCGATGGAACGGAAATTCCATCCCCGCCGCTGGTCGCCGAAGGGCAGATGGGAACCTAAAATCCCCGCTTTGCCGTCCAGGGTCACTTCGGCGTCTTTCATATGAACGTGGTAAATACGGTCGGCGAACTCCCGAATAAACAGGTGCGGCTCCACACCCTGCCAAATGAGGTGGCTGGGGTCGAAATTGAAGCCGAGTTCTTCCCGGTAGTTGAAGGTCTTTAAAAGCCGTTCCGCGGTATACAAGTCGAAGGCAATTTCCGTGGGGTGCACTTCCAAAGCGAATTTAACGCCGTTTGCCTTGAATTCATCCAAAATGGGGTCCCACAGCTTTTTTACCTTCTGAAAGCCCTTTTCGATCATCTCTTCCGTTGTCGGCGGGAATGAATACCAGTATTTCCAAATTGGCGAGCCCATAAAACCGGTTACAACGTAGCAGCCCATATTCGCGGCCGCCTTGGCCGCTTTTTTCATTTCCTCGACACCCCAGGCGCTGATTTTTTTCGGCTGCCCCGCGAACTCGTCCGGGGCAAAGGCGTCCAGCCGCTCGTCCCATTTATCGGCCACACACTGTCCCGCCAAATGGGCGCCTAACGCCCAGCAGCCGAGGCCGTGTTTTTTCAGCGTTTCCTTTTTCTTGTCGATGTAGCCGGTGTCTTCGGCGCCCTTCGAGGGTTCCATATGGTCCCCCCAGCACGCAATTTCCAGACCTTCGTACCCGAAGCCCTTCGCCTTTTTACAAATCTCTTCGAAGGACAGGTCCGCCCACTGTCCCGTAAATAATGTTACCGGTCGTGCCATAATTTCGCTCCTTTTTGTTTTATGTTCTAGAGTAAAATATAAACTATCGGCGGATTTCCTGCAAAGGGTTTTATTTGTAAAAAAATACAGCTTGACCGCGGTCATGCCTTTACGGTAGCCTGAGGAATGCTGAACCAGCGGATCCGGACGGCATTGTTCATCATATCGGCATGTATCGCCCTGCTCTTTCCCGTATTTTCTTTCGAACTCTCAATCGTGATTCAAGCGCTTATCTACGCGGGAGGCGGCGTTTTTATTGGTATCATCGTATTTCTAAAGCGGCTGCGGCCGGTTTCTTCCGATCCGGTACGGCCGGCCTTCGTTTGGCTTTTCATCATCCACCTCTACTATCCGGTTGCAGCGGTACTGTCGCGAATTCTTCCGTTCAGCTTCATGGGGGTTACCTACCTGCCGGTAACCGTGTTTCTTCTCATCATGATAAAAATTCGGCCTCAATGGAAACCGCACGGACGATGGTTCCGGGCCGGCAGATTCACTATCACAACGATCGGGTTAATAGCGGCTGTGGCGGTTGTAAGCGGAGCGGCCCTATATCTCTGGGTCCGCCTGATCCGGCCGGATCTTTCCGATTTTTTAGCGCAAATGCCCGAGGGCGGACCGGTAATTATCCTGCTTGCGGGCCTGGGGTTCGCACTTACCAACGCGTTTGTCGAAGAAATGTTGTTCCGCGGCTATATATGGCACGGCCTCGAAGGAAACAAAACCGTTCAATTTCTTTTCACGGCATTCTTGTTCGGTCTTCTCCATTTCCGGGGCTTCCCCGGAGGTTTTATCGGTATGGGGATGGTGGTTGTGTGGGGTATCTTTTTGGCCATGCTGCGAAGACGTTCCGGAGCAATTCTCGCTCCCTATCTTGCCCATGTTGCCGCGGATATGACAATATTTGGAATCCTATGTGGTTTATATTACTGAATCTTGTTATAGCCGCCGTACCGTCTCTTCTCCTCCTGCTCTATTTCTACCGGCGGAACAGAGGCAGGAGAGGACCCCCGAAACTGATTTGGAAGACCTTCGGCTTTGGGCTGGCCGCCGTGGTTCCGGCCCTGGCAATCGAGCTTGCCGGAGGGTACTTTATCAAAGACCGGGCGGGCATTCTTGCCATATTGGCTGAAGCCTTCATTATTACCGCTTTGGTCGAGGAAAGCGCGAAGTTTATGGTAGTGCGTCTGTACATCTGGAATAAAGCCGATTTCAGTGAAGTTACCGACGGAATTGTGTATACAATTTCGGCAGGTTTGGGGTTCGCTCTCCTTGAAAATCTGCTGTACTCCTTCGGCTCTACGCTGCTCCTCATTTTTAGGGGTATTACGGCGGTACCGCTCCACGCGCTGGCGGCGGGGATTATGGGCTACTATCTGGGGATGGCCAAAGTTACGGGAAAACGAAACATTTTCTTCGGCATATTCTGTGCCGTCCTTCTGCACGGCCTCTACGATTTTCTCTTGTTTACCCAGACCTTTGTGGCTGTCTTCGTTATTCCTCTCTTAATCGGCGCCTGGTTTGTTCTCCGGAAACTGTATAAAAAAGCCCTTCTCGTCGATTTTAAACGGAAAAACGGAATCATAGAAGAAAGGACTTGATTGATTCCGCTTTTTCCGCTAAGCTACTGCTGTTCATAATGAAAGATGACGTTCCTCTACAATTGAAACCGCTGACCTCATGATCCTGAAATTATTGTTTCTGTTTTTACTCATACTCGCTTCCGGTGTTTTTTCCTCCACCGAAACGGCATTTACCTCCCTCTCCATTGTTCAACTGCAGGAGCTGGAAACGAAACGGGGCAAGCGGGGGAAATTGGTAAAGAAACTTGCCTCCCGCCCGGACATCCTCCTTACCACTATTTTAATCGGGAACAATCTGGTGAATATCGGCGCTTCCGCCCTGGCCACCCAGATAACCATTCAGACCTTCGGCAACCAGGCGGTGGGTATCATGACCGGGGTCCTGACCTTTATTATCCTGATTTTTGCCGAGGTTACGCCGAAGCGGATTGCAATTGTCTACAACGACGCCGTGAGCCTCTATGCCGCCCGCTTTATCCTGTTTCTGTCATGGCTCCTCCGCCCCATCATCTGGCTCATCGGCCTAATCAGCAACAGCATAGCCCGCCTGTTCCGGGCGGAAAAACGGATAAAAATAACCCTCCAGGGGATCCTCCATATGATCAATCTAGGGGAACACCTAGGCATTGTGGAACGGTATGAAACGAAAATGGTGCGAAGCGTGTTTCGTATCAACGACATTACCGTCCAGGCGGTCATGACCCACAGGACCGAAGTATTCAGTTTGGAAATGAATGAAAAGATTACCGATGTAATTGAAAAAATCATCGAGGCCGGATATTCCCGTATCCCCGTATACGATACCGAGCCGGAAACAATAGCCGGAATTGTCCTTGTACGGGACATTATGAAAGAGGTTGCCCGTGAGGAGAAAACCGCCCAGCTGAAGGACATCATGATAAAACCGATTGTCGTTCCCCAGTCGAAGATGGTAAATGAGATGTTCAGTCAGTTCAGCAGGGAAAAACTGAATATGGCAATTGTCCTCGATGAATACGGCGGCCTAGCGGGCGTCGTTACCGTCGAGGACATTATCGAGGAAATTATCGGCGACATTTACGACGAACACGAAATGAACAACGAGGTAAAGATACAGCGCCAGAAGAACGGGGAAATCATTATTGCCGCCGATATTTCCC
>CAZSGZ010000288.1:0-4652 GCA_964606455.1 uncultured Spirochaetales bacterium | reverse complement strand
TTGTCCTTTTCTTTCTTGCCGTCACCATTTTTCAGCTGCTCGGCCTCTTCATCCGACAAGGCCCCCTCGGCAACGGCAACGATGGAAAACCGCTTACCGCTGCGGCGGCGCTCCTGCAGGTGCTCGGATACGGTCTTCAGGTTGTAGGGAAGTTCTGGAATAAGGATAACATCGGCGCCCCCGGCCAGCCCCGCGCCGAGTGTCAGCCAGCCGGCGTTGTGTCCCATAATTTCGCAGATAATAATACGGTGGTGACTTGTGGCGGTGGTGTGAAGTTTATCGATGGCCTCCGAAGCTATCTGCATGGCCGTATCGAAGCCGAAGGTAATATTCGTTTCGGCCACATCGTTATCGATGGTTTTCGGAAGCGTAAGAACGTTAATGCCCCCCTCCTTGTGCAGATGGTAGGCGTTCTTCTGCGTCCCTCCGCCGCCGAGGCAAACGAGACAGTCTATCTGCTGCCTCCGGACATTCTCGACGGCGGCCTCGGTCATGTCTACCTTCTTCCCGCCGATGGGCATTTTATGGGGCTTGTCCCTGCTTGTCCCTAAAATGGTCCCGCCTTCGGTAAGGATACCGCTGACGGCCTTGTCGTCGAGTTCCATGGTGCGGTTCTGCACAAGGCCCCTGAATCCGTCAAGAAAACCGATTACCTTTATCCCGTATTCGCGGATGGCGGCCTTTGTGACCCCGCGGATGGCAGCATTAAGCCCCTGGCAGTCTCCGCCGCTTGTGAGAATTCCAATACACTGTGTCTTTGATTTCTTCAACCCCATACTCTTCACCCCGCTGGAAAATTATTTATTCTTTGTTGCTGTCCCAAGCTTTTGAAGCAATAAATAATTCTATCAGGTCCGGGTCCAATTTTCCAGAAGCCCCCTCTTCCCGGAGGATGGAAAATATCTGTTCCATCGGCATGGCCTTTTTATACGGCCGGTCCGTGGCATTCAGGGCATCGAAAATATCCGCGATAGCCATAACGCGGGAGGCAATAGGCAGCTGGTCCTTGTCTTTAATCCCTAAGGGATAACCGCTGCCGTCCAGTTTTTCGTGGTGTTTCCGCGCAATGTCGGGTATCTGCTTATATTCATCGGGCCAGGGAATTTTACTTACAAAGTTGTAGGTATGCTCCACGTGGCTTTCGATAATTTTCCGCTCCTCCGGATTTAAACTGCCCCGGCGGATGCGCAAATTGGTTATTTCACTCTCCTCGAGGACCGGAATCATATCGCCGCGAAGATCTTCCGCCGACAGCAGCTGTTGAAACGAGCTGATTTTTTGGATAACTTCTTCCGGATCGGTGTCGGTCGGCTTCGGTTCATTCAATTCCCGGACCTGTTCCATAATCGAAGTAATGCGGGACAGCTGCTGCTGTATTTTCTCCGGAGAGACCCCTTCACGGGTGTATTTCAGTTCCAGAGAACGGTACAGGAAATTGAGCCGCATCATGCAATATTCATAATCCCGGGTAAACAGTTTCTTCTCTTTTAAAAATATTGACGGATCGATGTATACCTTTCCGAAATCATGCAGCAGGGCGGCAAATTCTATTTCCTTCAGCTGTACATCATTATAGGATACATCCTTAAACGGGCCCGTATCTGCTTCGTTTATTGCCTTGACCGTCCGCACGCACATATCCGCCACTCTGAATGAATGACCGCTGGTAGCAGGGTCGCGAGATTCAATCGCGGTTACGCTTGCCTTTACAAACTCTTCGAACTGGTTCTCAATTTGAATAAGCATCCTGTTGTTTTCCAGCGCGATTGCCGCCTGTCCCGCCACCGCTTCCATCAGGCTTTCGTAACGCTCATCGAAGGGAGACACCTTTGTACTGAAATCTTCATCCGTTTCCAGGCGGATTTCAAAGGCCTCGTTGCCCGTATGGATATCGCCTACTTCCTTGCTGTTGATAAGCTGAATTACCCCGATAATTTCATCGATATGGTTCCGCATCGGGAGGACAAGCATCGATTTCGTCCTATAGCCGTGCTCCATATCAAAGGAGGGATTGAACGAAACCGGCGCGTCTTCATCCAGTTTGTACACATCGTCAATATTCAGCACCTGTCCGGTAACCGCGACATATCCGGCAATCGATTTCGTATTCATCGGCATGGTGAATTCTTCGTAGGACAGGTTTTTCGAAAAGGTATGAGAATACTTGAAGCGGAGAATTTTCTGTTCGTCCGCCTCTTCCACGATAAAGATGCTTCCCGCGTCGGCGCCGGTTATTTTCTTACTAAAATAAAGGATTGTTCGCAGCAGATTGTCCGGGTCCTTCTCTATGGAAAGGGCCTTTCCGATATTGATAAGCGATTCCTGATCGTTCCAGGCGTCGATAAGCTTTAGGTTGTGCTCTTCATTGGCTTTTTTCTTGTGAACTTCCCCTTCCAAAGCCTCGAAAGCCTTTGCCGCTAAAAACAGATATTCCTGTTCCATAATGTCGGTGGTCCGAAGGGTAAAAACATCCTCATATTCGGAAAAATCTTTCATTACGCTTTTGCCGCAGCTTACGATAATCCCTTTGTAGAGCACCGAGCTTGTTTCTAAGCGGGTAAAATAGGAATGGATTTTCTGCATGTCCCCGGGGGAAATAAAAAAAAGAAAAAACAGTGTACCGTCTTTATGCTCTTTTATCAGGCTGATGCATTTAGCCATTGCATCCTGAAGGACAAACGTCCCTTCCTGCAATTCCTCCACCTGAATGCAGTGCCGAACATCTTCCGATATGAGAATGTATTTATGTTCCGCGGACACAGCCATGTTCCATCCTTGCAGTTAGTAATACAGAGGCGTATACTTTCAATATCGGACGACAATCTCAATAAAGTAAGGAAGATGTATGGTAAAACTGCAAATTGCCGGGAGGAATGAATGGGTTGAACTTTCCCCGTCGAAAATAATCGCGTTAGGTCTCAATTACCGGGACCATATCGAGGAAAGCCACAGTGTAAATGTACAGGGGTTTACGAAAGAAACGCCTTCGGAGCCGGTGCTGTTTCCGAAAACTCCGAATACGCTCATCGGTCCCGAAGAAACTATCCGCATTCCCGCTTTTCTTCAAAAATACGGTTTTGATGATCTCCGGACCGATTACGAGGCGGAACTGGCCTGTATTATCGGGAAAACATGCCGGAACGTGCCGGAGGATGAGGCGTACGGCTATATTCTCGGATATACCTGCTTCAACGATGTCAGCCAGCGGAACCTGCAGACATCCGACAAATCGGGCTGGTTCAGAGGAAAATCCCTGGACACCTTCGCGCCGGCCGGACCGGTAATAGTACTGCACGAGGATATCGGGGACCCGCAGGACCTGCGTATTCAGGCCCGACTGAACGGCGAAACGCGGCAGGATTCCAATACACGGCACATGATTTTTCCGATACCCGAAATTATTGCCTTCATTTCGCGGCAGATTACCTTAGAAGCGGGTGACATTATTTCCACCGGTACTCCCGCGGGGGTGGGAAGAATCCGGCATGGAGATACGGTGGAAATCGAAATTGAAAAAATCGGCGTGCTGCGGAACCCGGTGGCGGAAGAGCAGCTGGAGGACCGGCTGTTGTAAGCTCCGAAGGCCTCTTAGGACCGCCAGAGTTTACCGGGCTGTCTGTTCCTCCGGCCCCGCATCAGCAGCAGATAGGAAACAAGAACAAAGATAACGTACACCGAAAAAATAATTCCCGTAAGCCAGTAATAGAACGGGTTGTTGTCCCTGAAAGCGTAGGCGGGAAAATCCACCATCAGAATGTAGGGGATGGCCATAATAAACATAATCCCCGCGGCGGGAATGTAATCCGCCGCCGCCGGAGTGTCGAATTCGGGGTCAACCACCCGCAGCAGGGTCAAGCCCGAAGGCAGCGTTCCCGTCAGGGCGCCGTATATCAGAATAATCCGTTCGAACTTGTAATTCATGAGCAGCCTCGAACCGATCCAGAGCAGGACAAACATGGTAACGACCCCGCCGGCAACTCCCAAAATGATGATGGGGACCCAGTATTTGGCAACGATGCTTACCGATATCGCCCCGATAGACGCGGCAACCATAAAATCCACGGAAAACCCCGCCATCCGGGTAAGAACACCGCTTTCCAGCACGTGCCCGGCCTTTGCCAGCTGCAGGAATTTGCGGGCAATAATTCCGAAAAGGGTGGCAAAAATAAAGGAAATACCCCAGAAACTTTCCGCGAGGCTCATGCCTAACGGTCCGACAAAGCCCAAAAGGAAGGTAAGGAGCTTTAAGAAAAGAAAACTGAACAGATATACAATGAGAATGACCGCTAAATTGAAGGAGAAGGTTTCTATCGCTTCACTGTGGGTGGTAAGGTGAGCACCCACCGGGAAGGGTCCGTGGGTCTTCAAGAGTCCGGTTTTGTTCTCCATAACGTCCATGTCGACGTCACGAAACCGCTTTATCCACCCTTTTCGAAGCGCAACGTTTACCAAAAAAACGCCGCCGAAAATTGCCCAGAAAAAGCCGATGGCCGCGAAGGTAAGGCCCACGGAACCCGCGCCTTCGAAACCGTAGGCGGCGGCCTCCCACTTTGACCCGATTGCAAAGGACTGTCCGGGGCCGAGGGCAAATCCCAGGGGGATGAAGAAGCCGAAGGTGGGAAAGAGGTTCGGCAGGAAGGTCTTTATCAGCA
>CAZSGZ010000287.1:0-4669 GCA_964606455.1 uncultured Spirochaetales bacterium | reverse complement strand
ATGCACGGGGAAGAAGTCGGTTTCGGTGTAATTACGCAGCTGTGCCTCGATCCGAATTTCGATGATACCGAACGGAAACGCATCGTAGATTGGGAAATCGCAGTCGGTCTGCCTGTAACGCTTGCCGAAGTTGGTCTGGAAGGCGCCGGCCGGGACAAACTGAAAGCCATAGCCGATATTTGTATTGATAGCACACTTTGCAACAACCATCCCTTCGAGGTTACCGCGGAAAAATTAGTCGATGCGATGATTGCAGCAGATGCTCTCGGCAACGAGAGGAAAAAGAAATAATTTTTTAAGGAGAAATAAAATGTCAGAAGCAAACAAAGAATTGGTTCGTCGGTTCTATGAATCCTCCACGAGTGGTTGTGCGGATATGGCGGATATCGTTACCGCGGATTACTTCGATCATCACTTTCTGCCCGACTTGCCCAAGGGACCTGAGGGTGTAAAGCAGTGGAATGAAAACGTATTGGGCAGTGTATTTAGTAATATAAAGATCGAGATTGATTTCATGCTGGCTGATGGAAATAAAGTCGATTGTCACTTCGCTCTTACAGGCAAGCACACGGGTGATTTCGGCGATATTCCTGCCAAGGGAAATGCGATACGTATTCCGGCAATTAGCACTTTTAGAATCGAGGGTGGGAAAATTGCCGAAGGTTGGGAACTGTACGACAGCGGCGATATGTTCGCTCAGATGAAAGCGTAAAGAGTTCACTTCGCTTTTTAACGCGGCCGATTTTCTGCCAGTCGGAGTTGTTTCAAGGAATCCCGAGTTACTGACTGAAATAGGCCGCCATTTAACTCCTGTTTTATTAAATCAGGCTAATGGTGTATAAAGAGAAGAACGCGGTTTTCTTAAAACAGTCAGATTTGGGAGGTGAATTATGGAATATTTAATGGGGATCGATCTCGGTTCAACGAGTATCAAGGCGGTAATCTATAAAACCGACGGGACTCTTGTATCATCCGGGAGTGTCGATACGAAAGCTTCCCGCCTCGACCCGGAACATCCCGACTGGGTATTCTGGGACCCGGATATCATTTGGGACAGTGTTTGTACCGCCGTTCGCGGAGCACTGGAGCAGGCGGACGGAGTCGGCAGCATTGCCGGTATCGCGGTTACCGGCTGGGGCATGGACGGACTTCCGCTGGATAAAGACGGTGAACCGCTGTATCCTTTTATATCCTGGCACTGCGTGCGGACCGATCCGCAGCGGCAGGCTTTTGCCGAAAAAATCGGACTGGAGCGGCTGTTTTCCATCAGCGGGACGCAGACCATGACAATCCATACCGCGTACCGGATGATGTGGCTTGAGGAAAACAAACCCGGGATACTCGATAAAGCCGATGTTTGGCTTCCCATTGAAGATTACATCAATTTTATGCTGTGCGGCGCCAAGGGGACAGACTACTCCATGGCGTCATGTTCGGCCCTCTTCGATCAGAAAGAGCGGAAATGGTCGGATGAGCTTATTGGCGAAGCAGGAATACCCCGTCATATTTTTCCCGAGGTACGGGACAGCGGTACGAAGATCGGAGCCGTAACGGAAGCCGCGGCGCGCGCAACAGGACTCCGGGCGGGTACACCGGTGGTGCAGGGGGGGCACGATTACCACTGCGGCGCCCTTGCAGTCGGCGCGTTCAAGCCGGGAGTGGTGATGGACATCACCGGGACCTGGGAATCTATTTTCAGTGCCGTGGATACTCCTAATCTGAACAGTTCGGTTTTTAATTCCGGCCTTCTCTGCGAATGCCACGTCGCCAAGGACACCTATAATTACGTTGCCTATGCGCTCTCGGCGGGAATGCTGGAATGGTATAAGGATGAATTCGCGGTCCAGGAGCGTATTGACGCGGAACGCGCGGGCACTTCCGTCTGGACGGAACTGATGGCGAAAGCGGCGGCTGTTCCCCCGGGTGCCAGAGGGGTGTTTTTTCTTCCCCATTTTAACGGCGGGGTAACTCCACATGTGGACCCAAAATCGTCAGGCACATTTATCGGATTGCGTGAAAATGCCGACAGGGCCGCCTGCGCCAGAGCGGTAATTGAAGGCCTGGACTACCAGTTCCGGGACATGCTGGAAGCTTTCGAGGCCGCAATGGGCGGTTCCATTGACAAAATACGCGTTGTCGGCGGCACTACCAGGAATGAGTTCTGGATGCAGAACAAGGCCGATGTTTCGGGCAAGGAGATAGAGGTGCCGGATATAGAGGAGGCCACTCCTTTAGGCGCGGCCGTTCTTGCCGGAATCGGCGCGGGACTGTATGCGGATGAGCAGGACGGGTTCGACCGGACGTATAAACCCGGAAAAAGCTATACTCCCGATGGGGAAATGAAGGCCCTGTATGACGGATATTTCCCGATCTACCGGAAAATTTATCCTTCCCTGAAAGAATTGTCACGGGAGATATTCGATAAATTTCAAAGTTAATAACGAAAGAAATATTGAGCGAGGAATAATGATGACAGAGCTTACTTCGGTAGAAAGAATGACACGCGCCATGCAGCGCCGGGACGTAGACAGGGTGCCGATATTTGAATGGCTCATCGATAAAAAGGTGATTAACGCAATCAAGCCGGGCTTAAGCGAGCATGAATTCGTGTATGCCATGGGCTTAGATGCGCTCTGTATCGACTGTGATTATGAAAAAACAAAGATGGACGGCGGTCTCATTAAAAACGAGTGGGGAATTATCAATAAAGATACGGGGCAGGCCCATACATATCCCGTTGACGGCCCTATCCGTACCTATAAAGACCTGGAGAATTATAAGCCTCCGGACCCGGCCAAGCCGGAACGGTACCGTACAATTGAAAAGGCCGTTGCCGAACATGCCGGTAAGAAAGCGGTTATTCTCCACTTGAATGACGTGTTTTCCATTCCCTCCAGGCTGATGCCTTTTGAACATTTCATGATGCTGCTTTTAGACGAGCCCGAAACGGTCAGGGCTTTGGTTGATATCAGCGTCGACACCAACCTGGCTATGGCTAAGGAGGCTGTGAAGCGGGGCATAAAATTCGTATACACCGGCGACGATTATGCCTACAACAGCGGCCCCATGGTGGCTCCGTCCCAGTTCAAAGAAATTTTCTATCCCGGCCTCAAGCGGGTAATGCAGGGATACAAGGATTTAGGTCTCTTGGTATTAAAGCACACCGACGGTGATATCATGCCCTTAATCGATCTGATTATCGATTCCGGTATCGACTGTCTCGATCCCATTGACCCGGTCGCCGGGATGGATCTTGCGTATGTCAAGAAAACCTACGGGGACAAAATTGCCATTAAAGGAAACGTCGACTGCGCCCAGACTCTTACCTTCGGCAGTGTTGAAGACACCATCGCGGAAACGAAACGATGCTTGGAAATCGGGATGCCCGGCGGAGGGTATATTCTTTCTTCCAGCAACAGTATTCACTCCGAGGTGAAGCCTGACAATTTCATTGCAATGGTAGAGACCGCGAAGGAATACGGTAAATACTGATAGATGAAAACCGGGGGCAAATCCGCGGAATCCGCTGCAAACAGCGCGGCAAGGGTCCGTGCGGCGCTTGACCACCGGACTCCTGACAGGGTGCCGGTTTTCTTAGCACGTATCGATGAATTGGAACACTGGACAAACAACTACGGAGTCGCGGACGAAGAAGGCGTGCGGGAGTTTTTCGGGCTCGATCTTCGAAAAGTAAAGTACAACGGGATCTTTAACGTACAAGAAGGAAAAACAATCTGGGGTACCGCCGACTTATGGGATTCGGGGTACAGCTCCGACCGGGGCGGTTTCGTGTTGGAACATGCATCCACGGTCCGGGAGGTTGAGTCTCACGGTTGGCCGAATGCCGATATTGTCGATTATTTTGAATTGGCACGGCGGGTCGCAGCCATGGACGGCCGGTATCCGAAAATACTTTCTTTAGGTTTTATCCCCGTACTGGACACACTGTTTGATTTGTTCGGTATGGAACAGGCGATGCTCCATATGCATACCCGGCCGGAACTAATAGAGGCGGCGCTCTTCCGGATAGAACAATTTCAGGTTGAATCCATGAAACGGGCCATGGAGCATTGCGCGCATGAAGTTGATTTCTACTGGTGCGGTGATGATTTTTCGACACAGCGGGGGATGATGATTTCTCCGGCCATGTGGAGAAAGTTCCTGCTTCCCGTTTATAAAAAGATGTTCGATATAATCAAATCTTTTGGCTTAAAAGTCTGGTTTCACAGCTGCGGCACCTTCCGGCCGGTGCTTCCCGACTTGGTTGATACTGGCATGGATGTATGGGAGACCGTGCAGGCCCATCTGGAAGGCAACGACCCCGCCGAATTGAAGCGGGAGTTCGGCCGGCATATCACGTTTTTCGGCGCCATCAACTGTCAGCAGACCCTCTCCTTCGGGACACCGGAGGATGTTCGCGCGGAGGTCCGGGACCGGGTCAGGGTCTTAGGCAAAAACGGCGGATACATCTGCGGTCCCGACCACAGTATTCAGGGCAACATGCCTGCTGAAAATCTGGTTGCCCTATTCGATGAAGCGAAGAAATGTTATGTCTGAATCGGATATTTCCCCCGGTGCGCGGCTTCTTCATAGAGGGTGAATACGTTTTCCACGGGAATGTCGTTGCCTATATTGTTGGCCGTGGAAAAAACATATCCCCCGTCGGGGC
>CAZSGZ010000286.1:3131-4697 GCA_964606455.1 uncultured Spirochaetales bacterium | reverse complement strand
ATAAGTTGGCTTTTGCTTCGGAAATATTAAAAATCATTTCGCTCCTCCAATATGACTAAGTATACCTAATATGGATTTGTTGGTCAAACAACACGCGTTGCTCATCCTCTTTCGCTTGCTTCACCTATGTGTTACACTTAAGTTGTGTTACACAGGAGGTTGGTATGTCAAATGTAACCCTTTCCATAGAAAAATCCCTTCTCAAGCGGGCGAGAATAATAGCCCTAAAAAACGATACCACCGTAAATGCCATGATTCGTGATTTCCTAGAACGTGAGGTGTCAAAATATGAAAGTCCCGCTGACAGTACGGTAGATGCGCTTGAAAAACTGTTTGCAAAAACGCAAGTGTCCCTTGGGAAAATCACCTGGAGCCGGGACGAACTGCATGAACGCTAACTATTTTCTCGACACGAATATCCTCGTGTACATTCACGATCAACAGTCACCGGAAAAACAGAATATTTCAAAAGACCTGCTGTATACCGGACTGCGTGCGGGCACCGTTTGCATTTCCTCCCAGGTGATTTCAGAATATTTCGTTACTGCGAATAATAAATTACAGCTTCCCTACTCCGAAATCGTGCAGATCATCCATCAGCTCGGCCGATTGCCGGTAGTTGAAATAACCTATGCCATGACCGTTCGCGCTATCACACGGACAAAAGTATTTTCCATCTCCTATTGGGACGCCCTCATCGTCGAAGCGGCATTTTGCGGCGGATGTACGTTACTGTATACTGAAGACCTGCAGCACGGGCAGGTTATCGATGGAATAACCGTAAAAAATCCTTATGTGACCGAAACCTAATTTCCCCTTGTATTGGTAAAAAAAATCGGGTATTGTTTTTTCTATTACAGCGATTTATTGTTACCACACAAAAAGGAGATAACATGAAACGGATATTGGTTATTCTTGCGATCATCGCCGCCGGCGCGCTTCTGTTTTTCGGATGCAGTAAAGAAGAAGGCACCGCGGATTCCGGGTCAACACAGCTGATAGAGAAAGAATCAAAATCGGCGGAAAAACCCATCGAGCTGAATTACAGCATTTTCTTTCCGGCAACCCATCTGCAGGCCCAGACGGCGGAAGCCTGGGCACAAGAGATCGAGAAGCGGACCGACGGACGGGTAAAAATTACGATGTTTGCCGGCGGGACCCTGACACCGGCACCGGAGTGCTACGAAGGGGTTGTCAACGGTATCTCCGATATTGGAATGAGCGTGTTTGCCTACACCCGGGGGAAATTCCCCCTGTTAGAAGGACTCGATCTGCCGGTAGGCTACCCCGACGGGCTTACCGCGACACGGGCGGCAAACGAACTGGTAAACAAATACGAACCTGATGAACTAAGCGATGTAAAAGTGCTCTATCTCCACGCTCACGGTCCCGGAATCCTTGCTTCGAAGAAAGAAGTATCATCCGTATCCGACATTTCATCGATGAAGATCAGGGCAACCGGACTTTCGGCAAAAATCGTGGAGGCTTTGGGCGCCGTTCCCATCGCCATGAGCCAGGGAGAAACCTACGAAGCCCTGCAGAAAGGAGTAGTGGAAGCCACATTCT
>CAZSGZ010000286.1:0-3121 GCA_964606455.1 uncultured Spirochaetales bacterium | reverse complement strand
GGCCATCGGATACACCACCTCGATGTTCGTGGTCATGAACAAAGCGAAGTGGAACTCCCTGCCCGATGATATTAAAACGATCTTCGATGAAGTAAGCGCCGAATGGATCGACAAACAGGGGAAAGCCTGGGATAAGGCCGACGAAGAGGGACAAGCCTATGTCGAAGAATTGGGCAAAACCTTCGTCGATCTCAGCGCCGAACAGGAAGAAGAGCTGGTACAAGCGGTACAGCCGATCCTTACCGATTACGTGAAAACCGCCGGCGCGAAGGGACTTCCCGCGAAAGATTTTCTCGCGGACCTTCAGGAATTCATTCAATAATCGTACCCGGAATGGAAGAGAATACACAGCGGAAGACGTTCTTCCTCTTTGCCTGGACGGGAGTTCTGGTACGCGGCCTGGCAATTACCGCCGGGGCCGCGATTCTCCTTATGATAGGAGTGACCCTTACCGACATCATTTTACGGATCTTTAAAACGGGAATACAAGGGGCGTATGATATCGTCCGTATAGCGGGAGTAATCTCCATCTCCTGCGCTCTTCCCTATTTGACCGCGGTAAAAGGGCATATCGCTATCGAATTTCTGTATCAGCATCTCTCTAAAGTAGGCCGCATTATCCTCGACTCGCTGTTTAGACTGATATCCATCGGTCTCTTCGGGTTCCTCGTCGTGTACGGCATAAAACACGGCATCTCTTTATGGGAGAGCGGGCAAATGATGATGACTTTGAAGGTCCCCATTTTCTGGATCCCCTTCGTCATCAGCTTCAATTCACTTCTCATGATGATTATTATTTTTTACCACCTGATCCATCCGGGAAAGGAGATGATTAAACCGTGAATCCCCTTCAGATAGGACTCCTCGGCGTCGGAGCGTTATTACTCCTTCTCTGCACCAGCATGCCCGTGGCATTTGCCATGATTACCACGGGAGTTATCGGCTTTTCCCTTATCGTTACTCCCCATGCCGCCTTCAGTATGGTCGTCTCCGACATATTCAGTACCTTCACCTCGTATAATTTGACGGTCATTCCTCTGTTCGTATTCATGGGACAGGTCGCCTTTCACGCGGGTATCAGTAAACGGCTGTTCCGGTCGGCGTACGCCTGGATCGGCCATTTGCCCGGCGGCCTCGCCATGGCAACCGTCGGCGCCTGCGCGGGATTCGGCGCCATCTGCGGCTCCGGACCGGCCACGGCTGCGACCATGACATCGGTCGCTCTCCCGGAAATGCGGCGGTATAACTATTCCGACGAACTCGCGAGCGGTACCATTGCCGCGGGCGGGAGCTTAGGCATGCTTATTCCGCCGAGCGTGGTGTTTATCGTCTATGCAATTATGACGGAACAATCCATCGGGTCCCTCTTTTTAGCGGGTATTTTACCCGGACTGCTGATAGTCGCACTTTTCTGCGTGCTAATCGGAATCCGCTGCAGGGTAAACAAAACCTTAGGCCCCCCGGGACCGAAGAGTTCCTGGAAAACCAGGTTCCGCGAACTGACCGGCGTTATCGAAACCGTTCTGCTCTTTATTCTTGTAATGGGCGGCATGTTTTTAGGCCTTTTCACCCCTATCGAAGCCGCGGCCGTCGGCGCGGGAGGAAGCCTCGTCATCGCCCTGGTAAAGCGGTCTCTCTCCTGGGCAACCCTCAAGCAGATTCTCTTAGAAACAGTCCGCACGTCGGCAATGGTCTTTTTTATCGTGACCGGAGCGGTCATCTTCGGGCGGTTCTTAGCGGTCTCTCAGATCCCTTTCCGGATAGCCGGCTGGTTTACCGGACTGCCGCTGCCCGGGTTCCTTACCATGTTTTTGATTATCATTTTCTTCCTGATTGCCGGCTGCTTCATCGACGCCTTGGCCCTGGTGCTGCTGACAATTCCGATATTTTATCCGGTCATCCTCGATTTGGGATTTAACCCGATCTGGTTCGGGGTGATGGTTGTTGTGATAACGCAAATGGGAGTCATTACGCCTCCCGTTGGTGTCAATGTCTATGTTGTAAGCGGAATAGAACGGGACATCCCCCTGCAGTCGATATTCAAAGGAGCTATTCCCTTTCTGTTCATGCTTATACTGGCGGCGATTATCCTGATCGCATTTCCCCGGATCAGCCTGCTGCTGCCGAACCTGGCCGGAGGCTGATAAAGGAGGCAAGCATGCCGCACCGAAATATTTTTAAAAAAATTCTCTTCTGCACCGATTTTTCCGAAAACGCGGACGCCGCGTTTTATTACGCTCTGAACATTGCCGAAGGGAACCCCGAATCGGAGCTCGTCATTCTGCACGTTGTCCCGGAACCGGACGCCCAGTTCTGGAAATCATACATCTATGAAGTGGATGATGTCGATAAAAAGGCGAAGGCCGACATCGATGAAAAGATACGGAGGGCCTATCTCTCGAAAATTCCCGAAGGCATTTCGTGCACGGTACGCTCCGCAATCGGGAAGGCGGACCAGCAAATCTTCGAGGTGGTAAAAAAAGAAAAAGCCGACTTACTGGTAATGGGCAGGGGAAGCCGGGCAGGGATTGCCACCCTCTTTTTCGGCAAAGTAACCGAACACGTCGCCCGCCACGCCGAATGCCCGGTGCTCATTGTACCGCACGATTAATACTTCCCGTGCTCGTCCACCAGCTCCCGGACCCGTGCGACACGCCGTTCAAGGCCGTCGGGAGGCACCTGGTCGGCCACGCCTAACACATACTGCGGTTTCGACCTCATTACCGGAAGCACCTCGCCTGTAATAAAACGGTCGAACTCCGCATCGGTCACTTTTTCGGTAAAATACAAACCGGGGATACTGCCCCACATAATAGTGCTGCTCTTCGAAGTGTAATCGGACCAGCCGTCCATGTGAATACAGGAATACTTCCCCGAGGCCTCGGTAAACTTACCCTTCATCAGTTCGATGGTTTCGGCAAATCCTTCCGGGTCTTCCATATAGATCGTCATGATATTGTTGATCCCCGCATCAATGGCAAGCATATGCATAAAAGGACTCCGGGGAGTATAGCACAGCAGCGCACCCTGGTCGCCGATCTGCTGAATCCGTTTCTTCGCGTAATCGTAATCGGCCTCGTAGCGGGTGTTCTCTATTACATAGCGGTACGCCGCTAGGTCC
>CAZSGZ010000285.1:0-4701 GCA_964606455.1 uncultured Spirochaetales bacterium | reverse complement strand
GTTTCTTCCATCGTTTTTTTCCATAGGGAGGCAGACGGAAATAGTGCTGCCCTTTCCCGCCGCACTGTTTATTTCTATCTTCCCCTTGTACGCGTGTACAATGCCGTGCACAACCGCCAGGCCCAAACCGGTCCCTTTTCCGGTTTCCTTTGTTGTAAAAAACGGCAGAAAGATCTTGTCCCGAATGTCATCGGGTATGCCGCTTCCCGAATCCCGGACGGAAAAACACAGCATGCCGTTTTTTATTCCGGTGCTGATGTGAATTTGCCCCCCCTTCGGCATCGCCTGCATTGCGTTGACAAAAAGATTGACAAATACCTGGTTTAACTGCCCCGGGTCGGCGGACAGCATCGGAATGGAAGGGTCGAGATCAGTGGTAACTTCTATACCCTCCTTTTCACACCGTATTTCGAAAAACTGGATTCCTTCCGAAATGACGGCGTTGATATCTGTTTCCGATTCACCGGGCTGAATTTGGCTGGCAAAAACCAGCAGTTTTTTTACCGTTTCCCGTGCGAACATGGAGGCCCGGATAATCTTGTCCAGGTCCTTGACGGTCTGCTCCGAAAGGCCTGCGTCTTTTTTTATCAATTCGGAAAACCCCAAGATATTTGCAAGAGGTTCGTTAATTTCGTGGGCAACACCCGCCGCTAACTGTCCGATGGTCGCGAGGCGGTCGGCATGACGTAATTGACTTTCCAGCCGTTTTTTTTCTTCCGCCGCTTCCTGTTCCTCAATTAACAGCGACAGCTGCTTCGCAATCCCGTCTAGAAGGTTCTGTTCCTCCAATAAAAAGGGTTTTTCCTCCAGATCGCCGCCCCCGTCTTTGTACATTACTTCGATGTGCCCGCGGGGAACATCCGAAATAACAATATCGCTTTTCAATGAGTATTTACTTGCGTCGTTTTTTCCGCAAATATATTCCCGGCCGTCGAGAATAATCCGGGAAGTTGCAATGTCTTCATACTGAAAGGCGCAGGGGATATTTTTTATTGCTTCGTGCAGTGTCTTCTCGATGCTCCCCGGAGATTTCTGCATAATTTTCGTTATTTCATAGAGGCACGACAGCTCTTTTATCCGTTCCCGCAGGGCCGCCTGGGTGTTGCGGAAGGATATCGCGGCGGCGAAAATCCCGGATACATTTCTGCATTTTCGCTGTTCTTCCTCCGTGAACGGATTGCCGCTTTCCCGAAAATAGGTTACCACCCCTGCTTTTTCATTGTCGATTAACATGGGGACTGTCAGTTCCGAGGGGTGCAAACCGCCCTCCGGCGCGGTCCGTGATGTAAGGATTCCGCGGTATGCATTGGTTATATCGGAGTTATCGTCGGCCTTCAGAAAGGTAAAACCGCCGCCGGGCCGCGGCCGGGTCTGCCAGGTGTAGTCGATGTCGCCTTCATGGATGTAGATGTCTAATCCGGAGCAGGAAAACCAGCCGCACAGGATTTCCGCCGCCTGCCGTTTGAACTCGACCCTGGAGTGTCCCTGCCGTGCGAGGGTAAGTATTTGTAACTCTATTGAGACAAGGTCTTTCATTGTTATCGAAGCCCTCGTACATGCCCGGCTATTTCTTCCGCCAGGGCCGTGCAGTTTCCGGCGGTTGTGTGATAGCCGCCGTTGTCCGTTGTCTGCCGGATGACCAGAAACGTGAAATCCCCTTCCTCTCCCTCTTCCATGGTAAGGGGCCGTTCCGGTATCCGCCAGGAGACATTGCGGAGGACTTGATAGCTCTGCCCGCGGCCCCGGCAGATGACAACGGCGTACATGTAGGGGACCGCGCCGTTTGGCCCGTTGTTTATGGTCATCTGCAGCTGAATTCCCACCAAATCATCCGGTCTTCCCTTCGGCTCGAGCATCAGGCGTACGTCTTCGGGAATATGATTGCCTTCGGAATCCTTATCGAAACGGAGATAGGGTGTTATCCGAATTTGTTTTTCCCGCAATTTTTCTTGTAAGCCCATTACCGCGGCAAACCGGTCCATTTTCAGTTCAAGTTCTTTCGGCGCGTGGGCCAGCACATGTCCGCTCAAGTACAGGGGATACAGAAACAGGGAGATGTCCAGAGCCAGGACAAGGAAAGCGGCGTTTGCCGATACGATAGAGAAAAAACCGAGAAATATGAAAGAAACGAGGGCAATTCCGATAAATACCGCCATCCCCTCTTTTTTTTTCAGGATAAGAGGAATTTTGGCCTGCTTGACCAAGGCATAATTCCGCAAGACCCGGGTAAATTCCTTTTCGGTTACCGGTTTCCATTCCTCGAAGCCGAGGTCCTTTGGTACTTTGGAATAGGTCGAGCCGATCATCAGCAGCCCGCCTGTACCGATAAGTATCAGGCCCGCGGCGGAGTGGCCGGGGAAATAGACAATAAACTGCAGAAACAGCCCCGCGAGCATGCAAAACGCGTAAACCGCAAACCGTACCCGGGGGGAGAGGGGAAAAAACCGGTATTCCAGCGTTTTAGACTGCTGCTCTGGCATTGGCCCCTCCTGTTTCTTTCCGCGTGTTTTTCCCGCCGGCAAGCTCTCCCGTTCCGGCAAACTCCCAGTACAGAGGGCAGGCGCCCTGGCAGGCGTAAAAAGAAGCGCATCCGCCGCACTGCGGCGGAGCAAAGTGTTTGTGCTTGAAATATTCGGCACGCCCCGAAAACCAGATGGTTTCAAAATCGTCCCGAAGCAGGTTCCCGATTGGTTCCGCGTAGGAGGAGCAGGGGAGGAGATCTCCGGAAGGGGAAACCGACAGCAGCCCGTCCGCGGCTGCACAGGATTTGTTCCCGAGCCCTTCGGCAAGGGGGTTGAAGATACAGTACGGGGTGGGGGAATACCAGAAAAAGGTCATTCCCAACCGCCGCGCTTCCCGTTCCAGCCGGCCGATATACGGGGCGGCGTCGGAGTAGGAGAGAAACAGTTCGGGGTGCCCCTTGCCGGCGCCGGCGGGAATAAACAGGTTGACCGCGAAGCGCCGTATTCCAATGGATTGGAGAAACGTAGGCATCAGCAGTATTGCCTCTTTGTTTTCCCTATTCAACGTCGTGTTTGTCTGGACGGGGATGTCCGCCTGCTGAAGCTGTTGTATCCCCTCGAGGGTTTCGGCAAAAGCTCCCTGCCTGCCGACGAGCATATCGTGCAGCCCGGCGCCGGGTGCTTCGATGCTGATCTGTGCCGATGCGAGTCCCGCCTTTTTCAGGGCCCGTGCACGTTCTTTTGTGCATAAAGTGCCGTTGGAAACGAGATTGACCGTCAGGCCCTTTGCCGCGGCGTACTCCGTCAGTGTTTCGATATCGTTCCGGACTAAGGGTTCTCCCCCGGTGAAGGAGAAAAAGGGCACCTGCGCCTCGGTTGTAAAAATATCGATAATAGCTTTGAGTTTTTTCGCCGGCAATTCCCGCCGCTTCCGTCTGCCGCTTTCTTCCGGCACGTAGCAGAAGGCGCAGCGGTTATTGCAGCGGTAGGTAACGGCAATTTCCGCGAGAATCGGAAGCTTTGTGTATGAAAAATCATATGCTACGGGTTCAAAGGCGGGATTGTCGCCGGCATACCTTCCGTTTGAGGAGTCGAGAAACAGTCCCTCGATTCCTTTGAAAAAGTTTTCCGTTTGCCGCAGCCGCTTCTCTCCCGTCAATCCGGGAAAAGTTTGAATAGGCTTTCCGGCGGCCAAATGGGAAAGCATTCGGACCCCTCCCGCGTTAAGGCGGTAGACCCGGTTCGGCGGAAGGATGAGAACGTTATCGGCGGTCCGGAAAAAAAGGCGGCTGTGAACGGCGGAATACAGTGTATTTATCCACGACAAACGGTCTTCCATCAATGCGCTCCTCCGGAGACACAGGCGGAGTGGCATGCACTGTGGCACGCGGAATGGCAGGCGCTGTGGCACGCGGAATGACAGGCATTGTGGCAGGCGGAATAGCAGGCGTTTTGGGCCCCCGCCGGGGTAAAGCAGCCTTCAAAGCAGGCGGAGGAGTTCATGAAACGGGAATAATTCCCCCTGAACTGTTCGCCGATGCCGAAGCGGTAATGGTGGAGGTTCCGGATAAGAAAAAGTTTTGTCCATACGGTACTGTAGGTTTCGTAAACGGGAATCTCCGGGAGAAGCTCCTTCGAGGAGAGTTTTTCGGTGTAGAATGCCGTCGTCGCTTCCATGTCGCAGTCCCAGGTTTTCTGCTGTACCGCCGCTAAGGCGTTTTCATAGAACTTCGAAAGCTGTTCATGATCGATGCTTCCGTCATCCCGGAAACAGCCCAGGAGCTGCTGCTCGTAAGAATCATCGGTATTGTCCGGATTGATGATGTGTACGGTAAGCGGGTCCTCCGTCGTAATGGTCAGCACACCTTTCTCCCGCATGCTTTCGACTAACAGAGAGGCAATTTCATCTAACGGCAGCTCCAAGAACAGACTCACTTCCACCGGGTGCAGCGTTTTTCCGATCTTTCCCGGAACAGCGTAATTACCCACCTGTATTTTCGGGGTAACCCAGTCGTCCCCTGTCCAGGACACTTCTTGTATAGCTTTGACCGAAGAGCTGTATTTCCGCTGCTGCCTCCGATACAAGAGCAGTACGACGGCCAAAAATACTACTCCGATGCCGAAGAAGGGGGCGGCGGGGCGGATGGAAACCGTTTTGTACCGGGGCAGGGGCTCCGGACTGTTTTCGCCGTCCCCCGCCGCGGAGAGGATGTTCCGAAGACCCGGTATGCTGTTAGAG
>CAZSGZ010000284.1:0-4741 GCA_964606455.1 uncultured Spirochaetales bacterium | reverse complement strand
GGGTCAGCACTGGAAAATCCCCGGTTGCTCTCCGATCGGTAATCGCGTATAGTATTCTAAAAGAGCGGTATATGAACACACAGCAGCACATCATGAAAATAGCCGGGGCCGCGATACAGAGCGTATCACCCTACGATATGATACGGAAGCGGGTACAACTGCACGGACACACGCTTACCGTTAAGGCGGGCGGCTCGGGACCGCTTTCCCTGCATCTCTCGTCGTACGACAACATCTATATAATCGGAGCGGGCAAAGCGACAGCGCCCATGGCGAAAGCATTGGAAGAGATCCTCGGAAGCCGCATCTCCGCCGGGGTGATAGCGGTGAAGCCCGGGCATACCGCGGAACTTGCGGCAGTCCGGCAAATCGAAGGGGGACACCCGGTCCCGAACGAAGGAAGCGTAGCAGCTGCCCGAGAAATTGCCGCACTAGCCGGCCGGGCCGGTGAATCGGACCTGGTTATCAACATCATTTCAGGCGGCGGATCGGCGCTGCTAACCCTCCCCCATGAAGGTATATCTCTCGAGGATTTACAGGCGGCTACCCGGGAGCTTCTCGCCTGCGGTGCTCCAATCGAGGAGATGAACTGCATCCGGAAACACCTAAGCGGAATCAAGGGCGGGCGGTTGGCCGATCGCATTTATCCCGCCGAATCGGTAAGTCTTATCCTTTCGGATGTAGTGGGAGACGACCTGCAGAGCATAGCATCGGGACTCACCGTACCGGATAGAACTAGTTACGTAGATGCCTTGCGGATTGTAGATACATACGGCATCAGGGGAAAGCTTCCAAAAGCCGTAATGGCGCTGCTAAACGCGGGCGCGGCGGGGACCGTACCCGAAACACCGAAACCGGAAGCGGAGTGCTTTACCCGCACCAAGAACGTTTTACTCGGAACAAACGCGGCTGCCCTGCAGGCGGCGGCGGCAGAAGCTCAGAAACTGGGCTACCGCCCCATCGTGCTCACATCGAAAGTGACCGGAGAGGCCCGGGAGATAGCGAAATTCTACGCCGCTCTCGCCCGGGAAGCAGCCGCCGCGGGCGGCGTTTCCGGCGGAGACGGTTCCGGTGTGGGTATCTACAAAAAACCGCTCTGTATTCTCGCCGGCGGGGAAACAACCGTTACCCTCCGGGGAGCGGGGAAAGGAGGCCGCAATCAGGAGATGGCCCTGGCAGTGCTTGCGGAAATAAGCGCGCTGAAGGAAGCCTTTTCCGGTATTCTTTTCGCCTCCGTTGCCACCGACGGGAACGACGGCCCCACCGACGCGGCGGGGGCCTACGCCTCGGCAGTGCTTGCGGACAGGGCCGAAGGAGCCGGACTCTCGATAAACGAATATTTAACGAATAACGACGCCTATACCTTCTTCGCGGAAATCGACGGGCTTATCAAGACAGGACCGACGAATACGAACGTCTGCGATCTGCAGATACTACTTGCGGAATAGTTGCAACTTTGTACAAAGCGAGCTCCTTCGGCAGCCCCACGATACTCCTACCGCCGGCGAGAAGATAAAAACGCCCTGACAGAAACCGGTAAAAGTGGTATACTCATTGCTATGATATTTAACAACATTCCCTTTGCTCCGGCCTTTGAAGATTATGGAAAGAAAATAAAAATTGAAAAATACGCATCCATGGAGGATACGGTACGCTCTCTGTTTGAAGAGGCCGCACCCCTTATCCGGCCGAAAGCCGTATGCAAAGAGTGCTACATCGACGAAAAAGGTGAAAATTTCGCGGTAATCGGCGGTACGCGTTTTTCGGGCACCGTTTTCGATGGAAAACTGGATTCGGCTGAACGGGTATTCGCCTACGTTGCCACCTGCGGGAATGAGCTGGATAATTTTTGCCGGGACCCCTCCGACTTCATGGAACAGTTTCTTCTAGACGAACTAAAAGAGATGGCATTGCGTGCCGCGTTAGATTATCTACGGAAATATGTGAAGGAAACTTATAAGCTGAAAAAAATCGCTTCCCTCAATCCCGGTTCAGCCGACGCCCATGTATGGCCGATTGAACAGCAGGAACCGCTTTTTTCCCTCTTAGGGGACGTTAAACAGGAAATCGGTGTAACACTGACGGACAGCCACCTAATGCTGCCGAACAAATCGGTTTCCGGCATTTATTTTCCAACGGAAGTGGATTACGAAATGTGCGAAGAATGCACGAGGGAAAACTGCCCGAGCCGCCGGGGCCCATTTACCGGTTAGTATAGGTCGGGTACGAAGGTCTGGTCGCTGATAGGCGGGCGGACATAACCGATCGTGTCCTGCCTTTCGGGGAGTTTAATCGGTTCCGGCGTCAGGTCCTCGTAGGGAATCATACGTAAAAGATGGGAGATGCAGTTGAGCCGCGCCCTCTTTTTGCTGTCTGCTTCCACAACCCACCAGGGAGATTGTTTGGTATCGGTGTGCTGAAACATAATGTCCTTGGCCTTTGAATATTCCATCCAACGCGACCGCGCCTCCAAATCCATTGGGCTCAATTTCCACCGTTTCGTGGGGTCCTTTATCCGTGCCTCAAACCGCTTTTCCTGTTCCTCGTCGCTTACGGAAAACCAGTATTTAATAAGGATTATTCCGGATCGAATAAGCATCCGTTCAAACTCGGGACAGCTGCGGAAAAATTCCTGATACTGCTCCTCGGTACAAAATCCCATGACCCGTTCTACACCGGCTCGGTTGTACCAGCTCCGGTCGAAGAGCACAATCTCCCCCGCCGCGGGAAGATGGGGAACATACCGCTGAAAATACCATTGGGTTTTTTCCTTTTCGGTAGGTGTGCCGAGAGCAACCACCCGGCAAATCCTGGGATTCAGTGTTTGGGTTATCCGTTTGATAACACCCCCCTTCCCGGCGGCGTCGCGCCCCTCGAAAACAACGACCACACGGAGCCCTTTGTGCTTTATCCACTCCTGCAGTTTAACGAGTTCTATCTGAAGCCGCAGCAGTTCCTTTTCATAAACCTTTTTATCTATCTTTTTATCGCCCATGCCGGATCTCCTCTACCGGGTATTATAGCCCGTTCCGGAGGAAAAAAGTAGGATTTTTTCTCGGATCAATCCGCTGCTTCGTCGGCTATTTCCGAGGCGATCCGGACCCATTCCCACAGCCGCTGCGGCTGGTATTTCACCGTACTGATGTCCTTCATTATCATCTCCACGTTCCTGTTTTTAATTATCGAAATATTCTTGCGAAGGTCCTCTTTTATTTTATCGGCGGCCCAATGCCGCTCTGCAAGTATTGCGGGAGAGGGTTTATAGGAGATAACATAATCGTCGCCTACCGCCTCCTCGGCCTTTTTGAGGTCCGCAAAAGGGCTGATGGAAACTTTCCGCAGGTTCGGAATGGTACGCATCTGCTCCATTTTATGATGCAGCGGCTCGCAGCAGCCGTAGTAGGTAAGACCGAAACGGCTGAGCCATTTGCGTTCATATTCCAGAGCGAATTCTTCGTGCATCTCCGGAGAAACTTCCGCGAAAATTTGAGCTGTACAGCTGCCCCAGATGTTCTCTGACCGCACGACATCCCTTCCAGTTGTAAGTCTCGGAAGTTCATCGGTATAGCCGTATGCACCGGAGCCGATCCGCGTATTGTAGTTGTTACTCGAAAGCAGCCCCATATCTTCATATCTGCCCAGAACAAACAATCCGACATCAACAAGTTTAGAGACAAGTTTTTTGATATAGTCAGGCCGCATTGCCAAATCGAGAAGTGCTTCCTGTACCCCCGTATACATTACGATATCATCCCAGGGGGCAAACCAGAACCCGGGGGCACCCCTCCGCTCCACTTTGAGGATCCCTTCGAAAACTTCGCGATACTTCGATTCTATAACAGCCGACAGTTCGGAATTGTGAATAATTTCCGGATATTTAATTTTATCTATATCATCCTCATCTTTAATGGTGATGATGAAATGCCGGGACACGACATCGTTCTTGTCATCGGTTTTCACGATATCCATCTCTTTATTGATGCCGATGCCGGTGTTTGTAATTGCCAGCGGAGCGTAGATAACCGGCTCGATGACCATGTCCCCCTGCATGTGCCGCCATAGATATATCTGCTGACGCAGTTCAGCCTCTATTTGCCTGCAGAACGGGTGTTCCGTACGGAGGGTCAGCTCATCATCCACGTTCATTTCATGCCAGCACACCTCGTCAAACCACACCATCGGTTTTTCCGCGTCCAGCTTGTTGCAATGCTCCCACTGCCGTTTTCGCGTGTCATTAACCGGTTCCGCCGCAAATTCAGCTACCTTTTTCCCCAATTCTCTAAGTTCGATTCTATCCCGCGGCGGTAATGAAAAGTCTTCTGAAACCGGAGGAGTCACTTCTTCAAAACAAAAATGGAGACCTAAAAATTTATACGTCGTAATTTCATCCATGGAAAGCCTTCCCCGTTTGCTTTGCGGTATATGGTTCAATGTTTTTATACAACATCGCAGCCCCTATCATGGGCGTACTTTTTCCCAGGGCCGCTTTCTCGACAATAACCCGGTCGGCGGCAATGGAATATGCGTTTTCCCGAACAAATTTCTTCAGTGTCTGTATAACAAGTTCATCCTGGTCGGCAAGTCCTCCGGTCAGCAAAATTTTTTCGGGTGAAAGAAGATTGACAATACCGACCAATCCCATACCGATGTATTCAACGAGCTCAACAATGGTGTCCCGCAGTTCCGCGTTCCCCTGCAGTGCCATGTGAAACAGCTCTTCCGTCGTTTTCCCGGCCGTGCC
>CAZSGZ010000283.1:0-4762 GCA_964606455.1 uncultured Spirochaetales bacterium | reverse complement strand
AGGCTGGATACTATCTCTCCATCTATAACGGTGAGGTCGGAGGGAGCCTCGTTCTCGGCGGCGAAGGGGGTGTCGATTTTTTTCTAACCCCCGCCTTCGGATTGGGCGCCGGTGCATCCTACCGACATCAGTTTAGCGGGACCGACCCCTTTTATCAGGCATTGAAGATCCATATCGGCGCCCGGGTGCGCATAGGAGTGGAAGAACGGGGAGCGAATATCGAGATTTTCGACATCCGCTTAAACCCGCTTTTCCCCGTTTTTTATAAGCACTACGACGACAATCAGGTCGGGACCGTGGGGATCCGTAATTCCGAGAAGGGTCCTATTGAAAACGTGCGGGTGAGTTTCTTCGCGCCTCAGTATATGGAGAAGCCGAAACAGAGTGCCGTTATCGAAGAACTGAAGAAGGGAGGGGAGGAGACGGTCCCTCTCTACGCACTTTTTACCGACAGCGTCCTCTCCATTACCGAGGGGACGAAAATAAATGCGCAAATTATCGTTGAATATGACTACCGGAAAAACAGTCTGGACTCGGAAACTTCCGAAACACTGAGGATGTACGACCGCAATGCTATGACCTGGAACGACGACCGGAAGGCGGCCGCGTTTATTACGGCAAAAGCACCGGAGGTGCTCCGCTTTTCCAAAAAGGTTGCCGGACTGGTCAGAGAGCATCAAAACCGTGCGGTAAATCTGAATTTCCGGATTGCCGCGGCACTGTTCGAGGGGATGCAGCTTCACGGGTTGAATTACGTCATCGATCCCCAAACCCCCTATGCCGATTTATCCGCCGACGCGAGCGCTGTCGACTATCTGCAGTTTCCCGTACAGACTCTGGAGTATAAGGCGGGGGACTGCGACGACCTGTCGATCCTCTATGCCACCCTCTTAGAAAGTACGGGTATCGAAACAGCCTTTATTACCGTGCCCGGACATATTTATATGGCGTTTAACTTAGGTATGGTCCCCGGAGAGGCAAAGCAGCTGTTTTTAAACCCGGGGGATTTGATTTTTCGGGACGAGGAAACCTGGCTGCCGGTGGAAGTGACTATGGTGCAGGAGGGATTTCTGAAGGCCTGGGAAACAGGGGCGAAAGAGTGGCGGGAACACGACCCGGCGGGAAATGCCGGCTTTTACCCGGTCCACGAAGCATGGAGCGAGTTCGAGCCGGTGGGGTTTGCCGGTGTCTCCGCGGACATCAGCTTTCCCGAGCAGGACGAGGTTATCGACGGGTTTACCTCCACCCTTACCCGCTTCGTTGAACGGGAGATCGCCGACAAGGTGGCTGCGCTCGAGGACCGGATTGCAGATTCCCGGGACCCGGCACGGCTTCAGAACAAGCTGGGTGTACTCTACGCCCGCTACGGTCTTATGGAAAAGGCGAAAGGTCTCTTTCAAACGGCCGCCGAGAGCCAATTCGGTCCTGCCATGGTCAATCTGGGGAACATCCTCTTTTTAGAGAAGGAATTTGAAGATGCACTGATTACGTTCGAACAGGCGGAAGAGATCAATCCCCGCTCCACCGCGGCCCTTTTAGGGATCGCGAAAACGAGCTACGAACTGGAGAACCACGGCACGGTGAAGAAGACCTATGAAGAGATCCAGCGAAAAGATCCGGACTTAGCCGCGCGGTTCAGCTATCTGGTATCGGGAGAAAACACGGACACCGCCCGGGCTTCCTCGGCAATGATCCGGGAAACAGTTGTATGGGATGAGGAAGATTAAACGGGGGAGAGGATGAAGAGTATGAAACGGAAAAAAATCGGTATTGTTGTTATTGTAATCGTAGCTGTCGCCGCGGCGGGTCTTCTCGGGACGACCTTAAGCTGTGAGAATCCGATTGCGGAGATCCTCGCCCGGGACCTCTCTAATCCGGATATCGTTATCCGTGCGGGAGATACAATTATCGATCCCGTCGAAGGGCTCTATATCTTTACCGCGTCCGAAGAAGGGACCATCGAGGACGTCACCTTTACCATTTCCAACATAGGAACGGGGACTTTAACGCTCAATCCGGCTCCGGTGGATATTACCGGAACCGACTCCGCTTTTTTCGTGGCCCTCGCCCAGCCGGAACTTCTTACCCTGGAAGCCGGCGCGGAAACCGCTTTTACCGTTTCTTTTGATGCCGTGGACAAGCGTACCTACACGGCCGAAGTCCGTGTAAGCAGCGACGACCCGGAAGCGGGTGAATACGTGTTTAATCTTCAGGCTACCATCGGCCCGAAATTGCAGATCCTCCGAAACGGAACGGAGATCGACCTCAACGGCGGAACCGATTCCCTAGGGACGGTCTACTACGAAGAACAGAAAAGTTTTATCTATACGATAAAGAATGTGGGCACGGCTACTTTGGAGCTGACGGGAACAGAGCCGGTTGCCGTAAGCGGTACGGGGATGGCATCGGTGAATTATTCACAGCCGTCAGCCTCAATCGCCCCGGGAGGAAGCGATACTTTTAGTCTTGATATTAATCCGGCGAATTTGGGGTCGCTTTCCGCGCAGGTTTCCATCCAGTCGAATGATGAGGATGCCGGCTCGGCGTCGTTTACCGTACCGTTTGAAGCGCTATTGCCTTTACCGGAAATTGGAGTGACAGATATGGATTGCGGTAATCACCATACCGTAGCATTGAAAAATAACGGTACAGTTTGGTCTTGGGGCAGGAATAGTAGTGGTCAGTTGGGAGACGGCAACGCAGGAACGGATAGTGACAGGCCTGTTCAGGTTGCTGGGGTTTCTGGAGTTGTAGCTGTGGCAGGCGGGCGTGAACATAGCGTTGTTTTAAAAAGCGATGGAACTGTTTGGTGCTGGGGGATCAACGAATATGGCCAATTGGGTAATGGAAATGAAGGTACAGATAGTGATACCCCTGTGCAAGTATCTAATCTTTCCGAGGTTGTAGCTGTAGCAGGCGGTTACGATCACAGCGTTGCCCTGAGAAACGACGGCTCTGTTTGGTGCTGGGGGAGAAATATATATGGACAACTTGGTGATGGGAATGATCCGACAGGAAGTGATACGCCGGTACAGGTCTCGGCCATCTCCGATGTAGTTGCAGTCGCTAGTGGTTCTAATTTTTCCGTTGCTCTGAAAAGCGACGGAACTGTCTGGAGTTGGGGGTCGAATCAATATGGACAGCTAGGCGATGGGAATATGGGAATCTCGAATGATACTCCCGTACAAGTATTGGTCCTTTCCGATATATCGGCTATTGGTAGTGGGGATGGCCACGCTGTTGCATTAAAAAGTGACGGTACTGTCTGGTGTTGGGGGTATAATAATGAGGGACAACTGGGAGACGGAAATCTGGGTACGGACAGCGATACACCGGTGCAAGTGTCGGGCTTAACCGATGTAATTGCCGTGGCAGGTGGTATAAGACTTACAGCCGCTTTAAAAAATGATGGCAAAGTATGGTGTTGGGGAAATAATTTTGGCGGCGGGCTCGGTGATGGTAACAGCCCGACAGACAGCGACATTCCGGTGCTTGTTTCATCTTTAACTGATGTAGATGCAATTGCGGGTGGCGGGCTCCATTCTATTGCTAGCAAGAGTGATGGTACGGTGTGGAGCTGGGGAGCTAATAGTTACGGACAACTGGGAGATGGAAATCAGGGTACGGACAGCGACACGCCCGTGCAGGTATTTGAGAATTCTGACGTGGCAGCTGTTTCTGGTGGTACTATGCATTCGTTAGCTTTGAGAAATGACGGTACGGTGTGGAGCTGGGGAGCTAATAGTTACGGTCAACTGGGAGACGGGAACATTGGGACGAATAGCGCTTATCCGGTTCAGGTATCGGATATTTCTGATGTGGTCGATATTGCTGCCGGTAATTGGCATAATATTGCATTAAGCAGTGACGGTACGGTTTGGAGTTGGGGTTACAATGCATATGGACAGCTCGGCAACGCAAGTAGCGGGACAGATATCGATACACCGGTGCAGGTAACATGTCTCTCCAACGTAATTGCTATTGCTGCCGGGAGATCACATAGTATAGCATTAAAAAGTGACGGCTCTGTTTGGTGCTGGGGATGGAATAGTAATGGTCAGCTTGGCCATGGAAGCATTGGAACGGATAGCAGCGTGCCGGTGCAAGTGTCGGGCTTAACTGATGTAACTGCCGTGGTAGGTGGAGGGAGACACACCTTAGGGGTTGAAAACAACGAGGTGTGGTGTTGGGGGTCTAATTCTTCCGGCCAGCTGGGAGATGGAAACTTGGGAATAGACCGCATCACTCCGATGGTTGTTTCTGGACAATCCGATATAACAGCTATTGCCGGAGGAGCAAGCCATACATTTGCACGGAAGAATGATGGAACAGTATATTCCTGGGGATCCAACGGAAACGGTCAGCTCGGAGATGGAAACTCACCAACAGACAGTGATACACCGGTGCAAGTCTCCGGTTTAACTAATGTAACGGCTGTTACGGGAGGGGGGGGGCACAGCATGGCAGTAAAAAGTGACGGTTCAGTGTGGTGTTGGGGATTTAATTATAACAGACAGCTTGGTGATGGTACTACCAATGATAAACATACACCAGTAGAAACTAAGTTTATTTTTTTGCTGAAGTGACAGAAACAGGATCAGTTCACTACCCGGCAGCTTGACTTCTCCTATTCCTTACATTATCTTAAAAAGTAAGGAGTATACGTGAAATCAAAAATTACCGATAAGTTTCAAATTACCGTTCCGAAAGAAGTACGGCAACGGCTGAAGCTCAACCGGGGCGATCTTCTTGAATGGAAGGT
>CAZSGZ010000282.1:0-4777 GCA_964606455.1 uncultured Spirochaetales bacterium | reverse complement strand
TGAGCCGCGAAGGATTCGAACCTTCGACCCACGCCTTAAAAGGGCGTTGCTCTACCACCTGAGCTAGCGGCCCGTTATCGAGAAGGCAATGTAACAATGATTACGACCTTTGTCAAGAGAACGTGCAATTATTTCTGATCGAAACGGAACTCGAGTCCGATCATGATATTGTATATCGGCCGAAGTCCCGGCTCGCTGCTGAGCTCCGATCCGAACATCGCGGCATTCAGCGTCAAGACCTTCAAATCGAGACCGAGCCCCGCGGTAAACAGTCCTTCATACATGCCGAACCGGAGCGCGAGAATTTCCAGCAGTTCGATTTCAGTCCCGAAACCGATGTGCAGCAGCGGGTTCCGCGCGGCTGCCGGACGGATAAGAAAGTCGAAAATATCATCATAATCGAGGAGAAACCGTAAACCGCTTACAAAGCGGCCGAGTTTTCCCAAACGAGGGGTATACATAAACCCGAAATTGATTTGCGCGGGGTAGATACTGTTTGAAACCGAAGGCGTTTCCGTACCGCCGATAAAGGCGTCCATTGTCGAGTAGGTGTTGATCATCGCCGGGGTAAAGGCGTCGACTCCGGTAAGCCCGAAATGGAACCTGTTGTCGTAGGAATAGAGCACGCCCAGGTCGAAACCGATGGCGCTGATAAAATAAAAGGGTTCTCCGGTAATCGTTGCCATCGAAAAGGAACTGAAAAGCGTAGGGAATTCCAAAAACGATTTTTCAAGCTCAACCTGCCCTTCCATAATCCCTTTCAATAAGAGGCCGAAATTGAGGGAATGCGGTGAGTTCTCCCGAAAGGGGACGGAAAATGCGTATCCTCCGCACAGGGTAAGCCGCTCGCTGAGGTAGGCCGATATGGTAAGGGGCTTTTCATTTACAATTGTCATGTTCGTGTTGTTGAATATACCGAAGCCGAGACCTCTTCCGACGTAGCCGAAAGATACCGGGCCGAGAACATTTACGGAAGAATAAAGACCGCTCATCAGGTCCTGTACCGCCGGCGAGGTTAACAGACTTTCCGCCCCGCCGCCGCTGCTTGCGTCTATGACCACGCCGATAATATCGAAAATCGGCCCGGATAATCCGATGGTCAGCTCGGCAACGCTCAATTCGGACGAAACCGTTTGAAATCCCGCGGGATTGCTGAAGAGTGAATCCAGATCATCCGCCAGCGCGGCATGCCGCCCCCCCATGGCCTGGGCCCTCGTGGAAGGTGTACGAACATCCAGGAGATTCTGCCCGAAAACAGCCCCCCCCGTCAGGAGGAGTGCGGTTATTACAATGGATAGGAATATTTTTTTTGTATTCATGCCCGCTCCGTAGGTACCACTATTCAGTTTCTTCCGTTTCTTCCGTTTCTTCGGCCCCGCCGCCGAACAGCGCTTCGATGTCGACACCGCCGGTTTCCGCGTATCCCTTCGCCCGGATAACGTCTTCATCATTTTCCCAGTCAATCCCGTCGAACCCGTCCTCGCTCTCGGCCGCTTTCGCGATAATAATTGCGGCGCCCGCGTTGACATACTGACTGTCGGAAATATCCTGCCCGGACGCTTCCGCCTGCTGAATGTGGCTGTCGACCCCGGACAAGAGCCCCGTGTTCAGTCCTTCCGTCAATGCCGCCGCGTCGCTGAATCCGCTTTCGGGATCGATGCTGCTCACCAGGCCGCCCAAACCGGACGCTCCGATAGCCAGGTCCGCCGCCAACAGATGCAGTTCGCCGTTTCCCGGATCATTTGCAAGCATCGCTTCGACAAGGGCGTAGGCTTCCGCCATTGCCGCCGTATCTCCGCTTGCTAAAACATCCAGGGCGTAACGCTGCTGCTGCTCCGCCGACATGGTCGCGGGATCACGCTGCAGACCCGAAAAGGGACTGAAGGTAAATACCCGCTGACATCCCGAAAGGAGGAGAAACGCCGATAGAAGGAAAATTGAAATACCATATACAATGGCCGTTTTCTTCATATCAATACTCTCCAGTACGTTACATTATATAACAGAAAAGGGTAAAAAACAAACCTTGTCTCCCCTCTTTTCAATACGGCCGGAACACAGCGATCCCGGGACAATCTCCGCCTCCAAATAGTTTTCCGTAAGGACCGATATCCTGCCGCCTTCCGCCGTAACCACAACTCCTTCCACCGGTTTCCCGCGCCACCGTTCGATATACCGCCGGTGCAATGCTTCCGATATCTCCCGCAGTTCGGCGGAACGTTCCTTTGCTTTCCATTGCGGCACCTTCGGCCTCATGTCGCAGGCCGCCGTTCCGGGCCGGGGCGAAAACTGAAAAACGTGAAGCTGCGCCGGCTGCAGCTCTTCCACCAGATTCCGGGTCTGCAGGTAGTCCTCCTCCCCTTCGCCGGGGAACCCCACGATGATGTCCCCGCCGATAAAGGGGTCCTCTTTTATCTCCCGAAGACCCGCGGCCGCCTTTGTAACAATATCGGCCGTATATTTCCGTTTCATGAGTTTCAGGACCCGGTCCGAGCCGGACTGAATCGGAATGTGAAAGTGCGGCCGAATCCGTTTCTCGGCCAATACGGAGAGAAGTTCGTCCCCGATCATGTCCGGCTCCAGGGAAGAGATCCGCAGCCTGATCGACGCGGTGTTTTCCAGAAACAACCGAAGCAAACCGGAAAGGTCCGTCTCTCCCGAGGCGTAGGAGGTTATCGTAACACCCGTAACAATTGCTTCGGTATACCCCGCCGCCTCCAGGGCGGTAAGCTGCCCCAAGGCCCGTCGGGGATCGATGCTTACCGAATTCCCCCTGGCAAGGGGGACCCGGCAGTAGGCGCACCTGTTGTTGCAGCCGTCCTGTATTTTAATATACGCCCGGGAGTGGAATTCGAAACCCCGGGGATCGTAGGCAAACGGCAGTGCGCCGCCGGCTTCTCCGCTTAACAGTTCAATCAGCTGACGGGTCGAGAGCGGCTCCGTCATGTTCTCCGCCGCCGACAGGAGAAACGGCTTTCGGTGCTGCGGAACGAAAACCGCCCGGGGAAACTCCCGGCGGAGGGTCTCCTCCTCCAGCTCTACATAGCAGCCGGTAACGATGACCAGGGCGCCGGCGTGCTCGTTTTCTATCTTCCGAATGATCCGCCGTGCTTTCTGTTCGCTTTTCGACGTTACCGTGCATGTATTGATGATGTACAGGTCGGCTTCCGCGTCCCAGGAAACAATAAAAAAGCCCCGGCTCCGGAAAGCAGATGCCAGGGCTTCAGTTTCAAACTGATTCAGCTTACAGCCGAGGGTATAAAATGCCGCCCTCATCCATTCTCCATTTTTTCCCGTACCCGTTCGATGCCCCGCTCCGCTTCGGTAAAGGTCGCGTTAAGCTGCAGGGCTTTCCGGTAGGCGTCGATGGCCCAGGAAAAGTCCGAAGCCATTTCCCGGGCGTATCCCAGGCGTGCCCACCATTTTGCCACGTTCGGAGAGTGGTACAGGGCCGTGGTAAGTGAAATATCGGCATGGTTGAATTCCCCGAGACGGATGAAAATTTCACCCATCAGGTAATAAACGATATCTATCCGGTCCCCCTCCGGGGCTATTACGACGTACTCTTCAAAATACCTCAGGGCCTCCAGATTGTTTCCCTTGTAGAAATGCGCCTCCCCGAGTATTTCGATAACCCGATAGTCGGCGGGCGAAACGGCATAGGCCTCCTGTCCTGCCGCCAGGGCTTCGTCATACCGGTTTAGTTTCAGATAACTCCAGCCCATAACGACATAGGCGTCCATTCGTTTCGGCATGACCGCAAGCTCGGCTTTGCACACTTCGATTGCCGCTTCATACTCTCCCTGCTGATACAAAACGAGAGCGTCCCGCTGCAGAAGGTCTTCCTGTGCCGTAACGGCCCCCGAGGCGGCAGCGATTAAAAAAATGCAGACTAGTGCCCGATTTTTCATTCCCCCGCGACCTCCCGTTTCGAGACATTCCCGTCGGCCCTCATGGTGCAGAGCCCGTTGACGATACAGCCGCTTTCCATGACCATTTTCACCGTTGTAATGTCTCCCTCGACTTCCGCCGTTGAAAACAATTCCACCTTGTCTTTGGCATTGATATTGCCCTTGATTCTGCCTTTCAGTGAGACGATGTTCGAATCAATTTCGGCATGCACCACGGCGTTTTCACCGATGTAAAGATCGCTCGAAGATTCAATTTCACCGTTAAACTTTCCTTTAATCATCAAAGGTTCGGAAAAGGTCAGTTTTCCCGTAAAATCGATATCCTCCGCTAAAATCGTGTCGATATCCGATTCTTCGACACTTTGAATACTCAATTCTGACATTGCTTATCTCCGTATTTGGTTCATTCATCCTACAAAGGGGTAACACCGGTGTCAAGTATTATTCTCCGCGCCGTCGAGGATGTCGAGCATTTTCTGTAAAGACGCATTGAGCCGGTCCCGCATTTCGCCGGTATATGGGTTGTAGCGCTGAAGGTCTAAAAAAAGCTGAAACGGATCGTTGCAGGTCTGCTCCGCGACTTCGAGCATTTTCTGAAATCCGAGGGTTGAAATCGGATATCGCTCCAAATCCAAATCCTTTACCACCCGCCCGATAAAATGGGTAATTCCCTGGGAATAGGCCGCCTGATGATCGTGCTCCTCCGCCGACATCCGTAAAATATTCAGGCCGAGCCGCCGAAACTCCCCGGTCCAGAACATGAGCTCCTGTTCACCTAAGCGGACCGGACACAGCACCATCGGCAGCCCGGAAACCCCCGCGGCACCGGAATCGGGACCGAACATGGGATGACTTCCAAGGATTTT
>CAZSGZ010000281.1:0-4790 GCA_964606455.1 uncultured Spirochaetales bacterium | reverse complement strand
GAATAGCAAATGGGGTTTTCCACCACTTGCATGGCAATGCAGTTATGAATAAATTGAAAAATGTGATAAATTACGTATTCTATCCGCAAGGGTAGCGTCAAAAAGAGAAAGAATTAAAAATGGAATTAAAGGAAAATACGTGAATCGGTATGAGGGAGGAACGAACGTGGTCGTTATCGATCCCGATGTTGCTGAGTTTTTTCCTGACCATGATTCTGTGAATGAAGCTCTCCGCAGTTTAACGGTGATTATAAAACGCCAACAACGGTCAGAGTAGTCCTTCAACCGAGGCTGTCGACAGAGAATACAAATTCCTACGAGAAAAGCTGCCGTCTACAAAAGAGCTGGTACTGCAATTACAAAAATGCTTCCTTGTAACGTTTTATTGTACGGCTTTAATTGCCTGCTGGAAGAAATCGACTATTTTTTCATTCATTGCTGCCCGCTTTTGTCCTTACCTCAATATCTTCCCGAGGAAAGCGCTTATTGAATGAGTAAATTACCTTATTCCCGCTTCTTTTTACCGCAGTCCAAATGAATGCATCCGCAAAGGAAACCCGGTTTGACGGTCTGCACAAGAGCAGTGCTTCAAAGGCGGAAGATGTATCCATTCCGGAAATCGAAACGTTCGGCAGCTGAAGGAAAGCAATGATGGTGTCAACGGCGAGTTTCCTTTCTATTTGGTACAGTTTCGTGAGGACATAACCGGTTTCAATAATAACGATATCCGTAACAATGAGTTCCTTTTCGTTTTCAATAATTCCGGCCGCCCGCTCCGAAAGCTCCTCGTCATCGCCTGTTAAATATCGGATAATGACACTCGTGTCAATCAACGGCATCGCCGGCTTCTTCCTCTGCCGTCCATATTGACTCCACGGCACTACGCAGTTCTTCCTCTGTTTTGTACGAACTTTCTATATGCGGCTTTAGAATGCCTTTCAAGGATTTCACAGAGGGGGAAGGGACAAAATAAATCTCTACATGGTCATCCACGAGTTTCTGAACGGCCCGAGCTCCCGTCTCAACGCCTAACCGGTCCCTGATAGATTTTTCGATCACAACTTGGCCTTTACTTCCTACTATTCCACTCAAGTCATACTCCTAAATTAAAAGTATACAATAATATTATGGTATGAACAAGCTATTTATCAGACGATTTGCAGCTGTTCGTATTGACAACAGACTAGCTGCCTAGTAAGATATGTACATGCAGTCGTTCGGCATATTTGAAATAAAAACAAGACTCTCACAAATTTGCGAAAGAGTAGCCGCAACAGGAGAAAGCGTCCTCGTAACAAAAAGAGGAAAGCCCTTCGTTAGAATAGACCCGATCTACCCATCCGGAGATTCAACTTCGCGGGTATGGGAAGCCAGGGAGCGATTCGAGAAACAATATTCCGTAACGGATGAATTGGAAATACCAAGGTCCCCGACTGATAAAGTATATAATCCCTTTACCGACGAGGATACATAACGAAATCGACAAATCATGAAATATCTGCTTGATACTTCGGTTTATAGTCAGCCTCTTAAAAAACACCCCGTACAAGAGGTTGTGGAAAAGTGGAACCTCATAGGAGACCTCGAATGCTGTGTATCCGTTTTTTGTGAAATGGAACTTCTGCAGGGAATTTCGCTCGCCGGAAGTACCAGACTGAATGAGATGTATGAAAAAATCCTGCAGGACCGGATCGTCGTCCTTCCCTTTACAAGAGAAGAAGCAAAAATCTACGCGGATTTACAGGGTAAGCTTAAAAAGAAAGGCAAAACAAAACCGGTCATAGTTTTGTGCATCGCCGCAACGGCAATACACCATAATCTGATTGTAGCGACGCTCAATGCGAAAGATTTTTCCGGAATTCCCGGGCTGCGGTTTGAGACATGGGCCTAACAATGTAATTAAATTTCCGCAGCCGGCGGCAAAAAAAATCTTGCCGTAATAAATTTACCGTGCTATAATTGCCGAAACAGATAAGAAAAACGTTTTTCTTGCACGGACCAGGAGGAAACCATGGGTGCAAAACCAAAATTTTCAGCAAATATCAATACATTTAATGCCTGTGCCGACCGGTACGTTTTAGGCGGCTACGGCGAGCGGCTTTCGAGCGATCAGCTTCTGGAGACGGCGGGGAAGGTGCACAACCTCTCCGGCGTGGAGCTGGTGGGGCAGTGGCACGTGAACGACGAGAATCTCGAAAGCCTGTACGGGCAGATCAAGTCGATGGGGCTCGAAGTTACCTGCGTAACACCGGAAATCTGGGCCTCCGCTCAGTGGGGGAAGGGCTCCTTCGCCGCCGTTGACGAAAAAGTGCGGAAAAACGCCGTCCAAACGGTGAAAAATTCAATGGACTGGGCAAAAGCGATGAACTGCAAGGTGATCGATCTCTGGTTCGGGCAGGACGGCTTCGACTATCCCTTTCAGGCCGACTACATGAAGCAGTGGGACTGGATTATCGAGCTTACCCGGGAATGCGCCGATTATGAACCGGACGTCAACATCGTTATTGAATACAAACCGAAGGAACCGAGGACCCACTGCACCATCAGCACCGTGGGAAAAACGCTGCTGTTAATCGACAAGGTCGACCGGCCGAACGTCGGCGCCATGGTGGACTTAGGCCACGCGGCCATGGCATACGAATACACCCCGGAATCGGTTGCCCTCCTGAAATATTTCGGGGACAAGCTATACTACATGCATTTCAACGACACCTGGCATCTCTGGGACGACGACATGACTTTCGGCTCGGTTCACACCATCGAAAACCTGGAACTCGTCTACTGGCTCGACCGGGTCGGCTACGACGGATGGTATGCCCTGGACATCTTCCCCTACCGTGAAGACGGCCTAGAGGCGGCAAACGAAAGCATCAAATGGATCGAAGGGCTCTTCGGCATGCTCGATAAAATCGGCAGGGACAAAATCGCTTCGGTCATAGCCGAAGGGGACGCCATGAAGGCGTCGAAAATGCTCCGGGAGGCCTTTGTCGGCTAAATCCGCGTTACGACCAGGGGTCTATACAATCAACTCCGGTATTCTTGTAATGAGAGAGATTCCGGGCGCAATGTTTCCGATACTACGCATGTGTCTAAGAGGATCACAGCGTAACCTTTCGGCCCGTATCCTTTGACCGGTGTATAACGAGTTCAGTTCTAGGAGCGGACAGCAAGAATTCCTTTAAACTCTTTTTTGGCGCGAATGCACGCTTATAATCTTCGACAGGTATGAGTACCACCACCTCGCGTCTGTTTCGTGTTACCATTTGCGGTCCATGTTCAAGGCAATAATTCACCAGTTCGCTGAATCGTGCTTTAGCATGCTGAAGAGGCCACGTATCCATATTTCAACTCCTTACTTTACTATATGCTGACTGGACAGACTAGTCAATATACAATTGAAGGTAATTTTTTCTTTTGGGCGTGCCCCAGGTCCGCCGCGCGACCCCGGGGCCGGGTCCTCCGCTTGTACTCCTCGCCCCATACGGGGCTGCGGGGTGCCGCTGCGACCCCTCACGCACCTGGCGGTACGTTAAAAATCTCTAGGTTTTAGCACCGGCAGAGGGTCCCATGTAATAAAGGGTGTAAGTCTTTTCTTGTATCTGCCTAAATCGCCGTAGTGCAGAACATCGTAGACTTTTTTTTCCTTTGAAAATCTCTGGTTTCCTCGATGGAGGTTTTCAAATTGAGGGACGATACCGATATTATCCTGCCCGAGAAGCCTCATCCGGATCCCCTCCGGATCATCGATGGTAATCGGCAGCGATGCTTTGTGAATTGAAAGAAACATTTTGATGGTTTCAGCAAGTCTGCCGATCGATTCACCGTGCAGGGCAACGATAAAGCCTTCGTTTTTAAATCGCGGCCGGTAAACAGCTAGATCGATATGCGTGGTGTTCCCTCCCCGTTTGATTTCCCAAGGATGTCCGCCTGTAGTCCTCTTTGGATGCTTGCCGTCCATCCAATCCGAGAATTCCTCGGGCGAGTTCTCGTCAATATCCAATAACCCTTCATGCCTTCCGTCCGCGTACTTCTCATACATTTCTCTGCCGTTTAAATTCCGGTCAATCTTTTCATCTTTTCTTTTCCCCGCGATGTAGGCAATTCTGCAATACTCGAAATAATCCTTAGCCGACATTTCCTGCCGGAGATAATTTTCCTCCCGAAAGAAGTAGCCCTTCTCGACAAGGTCGATAAATTCCTTACATTTCTTGTGTCCGATTGCCTCGTTGATTTTATAAAGATCCGGAATTGATTCCCTTACTAATGAATTAAGTATTATTCCGGACCGCCGATTAAGGGGATAATTACTCCATACACGTTTGTTTGCTTTTATCCAGTCTTTTCTAACATTATTAAGCCATGTACGCATTGATTTGATCAGCGGATGCCACCTGCTTTCCGTTGTAGTTTCGTGCGCACCGGAACGTCCTGAAAAAAGATTATTCTCCATAAAGCCCAGACTTTTACCGGGAACCACTTCGATGCCGTTCAGGTCCCCGTCGACATGGAACAGAAAAAAAGTCTGTCTGTATTGAGTGACCCTGACCCAATTCCACTTATCTTCAGAATCGGAGAAGAGTATGTCCCTTCTTTTATCCATGCTTTCCAACATATATTCAAATTCGGAGAGTTCCTTTATAAATACGAAAACTTCCTCCTTAAATGTCATAAGCTGTATTTACCATTCCAGTGCAAGTGGATCGTTTTTATCTCCTCAAATACATCAAAATCACCGGGATTCGAAGTTACAATCGCATCGGCTCCGCCGGCAAAGTAGGTTGCAGCGAGCA
>CAZSGZ010000280.1:0-4834 GCA_964606455.1 uncultured Spirochaetales bacterium | reverse complement strand
GACCCGGTTTCGGTGCCGTGGGCCCGGCCGGCAATTTTGGTTTTTTCCGGGATATGTAAAAATTTGGCTCAGTATCGTTATGGTGCTTGGAAGATTGGAAATATTTACCGTACTTGTCCTATTTTCACGGTCCTTCCATAAATGGAATTGATATAGATCTATCGACAATCTGTTTTTTTCTGCTATACTGTCGCTATGGCTATAACCGCACCCCGCTGGGACCTTTCAAACGTTTACCCCTCCCTCGAATCGGAGGAATTCACATCCGCGGCTGCCGAGCTTCGGCTGCAAATACAGGAACTGGAAAGCTATTTTGATGAAACTGTCGAAAAGACCGATAAGAGTATACCTCCCGACCATCTCGGTGAAATAATCGGAGGACTGGTCGACCGTTTCAACGCCGCCTATACCCTCTCCGGCACCATGGAGGCGTTTATTTTCTCCTATGTAAGCACCGATTCCCGTAATAAAACCGCTCTGCGCAGGCAGTCCGAATTTGAAATGCTGAGCCTGCCGCTGAAAAAACTGGAACTGCGGCTGAAAGCATGGCTCGGCAAAATAGAACCCTCCCTCGGGGAAGCCCTGGAACACGGCGGTACGGCAAAGGCGCATGCGTTCCTTCTGAAGGAAACTGCACGGCAGAGCAGGTTCATGATGAGCCGGGAAGAGGAAACTCTTGCGGCTGAACTTAACCTAAGCGGCGGGAATGCCTGGAACAAACTGCAGGGGACTGTCACCTCCCAGCTTACCGTCGATTTTGAACTGGACGGCAAGGTACACAAGCTGCCGATGCCGGAACTGATCAACCTCCGGAGCCACCCCGACGGGGAAACGCGCCGCCGCGCCTATGAGGCTGAAAATGCCGCCTGGGACAGTACACGGGAAACGCTGGCTGCCTGCCTGAACGGTGTAAAGGGGGAAGTAATTACCCTGAACAAGCGGCGGGGGCGGAAAAACGCCCTGGAACCGGCCTTAGACCAGGCGAGGATCGACCTTCCCGTCCTGGATGCAATGCTCTCGGCGGTCCGGGCTTCCCTGCCCATGTTTGCCCGCTATTATCAACACAAAGCTTCACTTTTAGAGAAAGAAAAACTGGCCTGGTGGGACATTTACGCACCGGTGGGAAAAGCCGGTAAATTCTTCAGTTTTGAGGAGACCCGGGATTTTATTCTGACTCAGTTTGATCAGTTTTCCCCGGAACTGCGCTCCTTTTCCGAACGTGCCTTCAATAACAATTGGATTGACGCCGAGATGCGGGAGGGAAAACGGGGCGGCGGGTTCTGCATGGAGATACCGGGGATGAAAGAAAGCAGGATCTTGGTAAATTTCGACGGCTCCGGGGACCAGATTGCCACAATTGCCCACGAGCTCGGCCATGCCTTCCACAACGAATGCGCTTACCGGCGGAACAAAACCGTTTTACAGCAGGATACGCCGATGACCCTCGCCGAGACCGCCTCCACCTTCTGCGAAATTATTACCACCGAGGCGGTCCTTGCTCATGCTTCAAACCCGGAGGAGGAGCTTGCGGTATTAGAAACGCTGCTGAACGGGGCCTCACAGGTAGTGGTGGATATCTACTCCCGGTATTTGTTTGAAACGGAGGTGTTCGAGCGGCGCGAAGAGGCGGAGCTTTCCGCGGACGATTTTTGCGAACTGATGGAGTCGGCCCAGCAAACGGCCTTCGGGGAAAGCCTGGACCACCGGTACCTGCAAAAGTACATGTGGACATGGAAGCCCCACTACTACTCGACGGAGCTTTCCTTCTATAACTTTCCATACACCTTCGGTTTCCTCTTCGGCACCGGCCTCTATGCCGTATACCGGGAGCGGGGTGATGCTTTCGTGGATGACTACAAAGAGCTGCTGGCCTCCACCGGGGAAGCTACCGCTGCCGACCTGGCGTCCCGTTTCAGTATCGACATCCGGAATCGTTATTTCTGGGATAAAAGCCTGGAGATAGTTGGGAAGCAAATCGACAGATACTGCAGATTGTAACGGAGCAGCGGTCCCCGGCTTTTTTGTGCCTCTTAAAAGCTGTTTGTCATCCGAAAATTTCTTGAAGTATCAAATATATTCCCGCTCCCGCAATGAGAAACCCGAATATTTTTTTCGCGATGCCCACGGCTCCTGTTTTCTCGTTCCACTTCAAGAGAGAGCGGACAAATTCGGTCAATACTCCGGCAGCGACGATAACCGCGCAGTGTCCGAGCGCGAAAAGACTAAACAAAGAAACGGCGAAAAGAAGGCTCGTCCTCGCGGACTGAAATCCGACGGCAAGCATCGGCGCCATGAACGCGAAGGTGCAGGGGCCTAGGGCCAGGCCGAATATCAGACCGAATAAAAATGAGGGAAACAGCCCCCGTTTGGTAATCTTCGGCTGCACGGAAAAATTGAACATATCGAAGGGCAGGAAACCGGTTAAATAGATACCAAAAAAAAGAAGAAACCCTCCGACAATATACGTTACGGCAGGGCCGGCATCTCCCGCGAGCCTCCCGAGTAAGGACGTGACAACACCGATAACGAGAAGTGTTACAAGTATGCCCAAAGCAAACAGCAGCGCCATAACTCCGGCTTTTTTCTTCGTTCCGTCGCTTTGTGTAACGATGTGCCCCATAATAAGCGGTATCCCCGCGAGGTGGCAGGGACTTAACACGACGCTCAATACTCCCCAAACAAACGCGGCTACCATTGCAAAGAGGGCCGACACTTCGAGCATCAGGGTGAGGCGGGTAAACAATTCGAACATCAGTTTTTTACTCCCTTCTGTTCTAACACTTCCACCACCTGCTCATACGGAAAAAACCCTTCGTGCCGGAAATATTCCTCCCCGTTTTCGTCCAAAAAAACTTGGGTAGGGATTACCCGTATACCAAACTCCCGGGCGTAGAAGGACTCCTCTTCGGTCCAAACATCGTAGAAAACAACATCTACATCGTTCGGGAAGTTCTCTCTCAGCTTGTCCATTACAGGCTGCATCATTTTACAGGGCACGCAGTTGTCCGACCCCAGCTCGACAAAAGTAACCTTCGCCGGTTTTGTATCAAGCGTTTCCCCGGCAGCATCGTCGGCCTCGCTTTTACTGCAGCCTGCAACAAAAAAGAGTAACCATATAAAGATGCCCGATAGCCGTACAAACGTGTTCTTTTGTGTCATGCAAGTCCCCGGAATTGTTTTGCTTTTTGGCCATATTACAAAATGGCCGTAACAATGTCAAATATATTATTGGCAGTATTGCCAATAAAGCAATAACAAGTATACTGGTCATATTCAATTAATCACAGTGGAGGACAGAAAAAGATGAAGAACAACGATGATAGAAGCGTAAAAAATATGGGAGTATTCGAGCGATATCTTACCCTCTGGGTAGTTGTCTGCATCGGTATCGGGATCTTTTTGGGAAAAGTTGCCCCGTCGTTTGCAACGACCCTCGACGGGTATGCCATTTACGTAAAAGGGGCACCGGTTATTTCCATTCCCATCGCCATCTGTTTGTTCTTAATGATGTACCCGATTATGGTGAAAATCGATTTTGCCGAAGTCATCAAAGCGGGAAAAAGCGGCAAGCCCGTCGGACTTACCCTCTTCCTGAATTGGGCCGTAAAACCCTTTACCATGTACGGGATTGCCATGCTCTTTTTAGGGGTCCTGTTCCGTGCCGTTATCGGGCCGGAAGCGATCGACCTGGTGAAAATGCCCTTCGGGCTCGACCTTCCGGTGGGCGCGGAACACGGCGCGGGTGTGGTAGTTATGCATGAGGGAATAAAGATGATGCAGGTCCCGCTGTGGCGGAGCTATTTGGCCGGCTGCATTCTCTTAGGAATCGCACCGTGCACCGCCATGGTCCTGGTGTGGGGATACCTCGCCCGGGGAAACGACGGCCTGACCCTGGTAATGGTCGCCATCAACTCCCTTACAATGCTCGTCCTGTACGGTGTGTTAGGCGGCTTTCTCTTAGGCGTGGGCCGCTTACCCGTCCCTTGGCAGGCGCTCCTCCTTTCAATCGCCATCTATGTTGCTCTCCCTCTGGTGGCGGGTTTTCTTTCACGGAAGCTGATAATAAAAAAGCGCGGATTGGATTGGTTTAAAGAAAAGTTCCTCCATGTACTAACGCCGATAACTATCCTCGCCCTGCTGCTCACCCTTATTCTTCTGTTTTCGTTTAAAGGAGAGGTAATCGTAAGCAATCCGCTTACCATTTTATGGATCGCCATACCGCTTTTTATTCAGACGAATCTCATTTTCTGGCTCGGCTACGGCGGCGCTAAATTGTTAAAGCTGCCCTACGAATACGCCGCTCCGTCGGCCATGATCGGTGCGTCCAACCATTTCGAAGTGGCCATAGCCACGGCAACCATGCTCTTCGGTCTTTCCTCCGGAGCGGCCCTTGCCACTGTGGTCGGCGTACTTATCGAAGTGCCGGTCATGCTCATGCTCGTGGGCATCTGCAAGCGGACGGTCCATTGGTTTCCGAAGCAAAAGGCGGCGTAATGCGGGAAGCGGCTGCCTGTGGGCCCAGGGGTTTATCCAATGTCCGTAAATGACCAAAACCTCCGAACAGACCGAATGCCGATCGGCCGGGCGATTCTTATCTGTTGCCTTTTCCCGTTGTTACTTCTTCAATGCGCGGACAAAGTACCGGAACCCGCAGCCGCCGAAAAAGAAACCATTTTCACCGCATCGGGTAACTTCACTTTAGTACGCGTCCCTATTGCCGGCCGCTTATCGGGGAGCGCTAAAAAATCCACACCAAAGCAGCTAAAGCGGCAAACAAGACGGCCATTGCTATTTTCGCCGCTCCCATATGGTCCTTGAAAAAAGACGCTACCTT
>CAZSGZ010000279.1:0-4853 GCA_964606455.1 uncultured Spirochaetales bacterium | reverse complement strand
GCCGAGGCTTGCAACGGCGGCAAAATCTAAGGTATAAATAATGAAGAAGGAGAGCGCATGAGTACAATTTGGGAAGCACGACAGGAAATTGTTAAGTATAGTCACAAAGTACAGCAGTACGGCTACGTTTCCGCCACTGACGGAAATCTATCCGTGCGGCTGGATGAAAACAGGATTCTCATAACACCTTCCGGTTTGGAAAAAGGGGAAATGACCCTGGAAGCCCCGATTATCGTCGATATGGAGGGGAATAAGCTGGAAGGGGACGGGAAACCATCGTCGGAAGGGAAAATGCATCTCGAGGTGTACAAACTGCGCCCGGATGTAAACGCTGTCATTCATGCCCATCCCCCGAAGTGTATTGCCTTTACGATAGCCGGACAGCCTGTGGATACCTGTCTGCTGCCGGAAGTGGTCGTTACCTTAGGAGCGGTGCCGACGAGCCGCTATGCTACGCCGACAACGGATGAAGTCCCGAACTCCATCCGGGAGTATATAATGAAAAGCGACGCAGTCATGCTCTCCCGCCACGGTTCGCTGACGGTGGGAAAGGATTTGCAGGCGGCCTTTAAAATTTTGGAAAAAATGGAGCACAGCGCCACCATTGCAATTTACGCCCGCCTGTTAGGCGGCCCGGTCCCCTTTTCCAATAGCGAACTGCAGAAGCTCTACGATCTGAGGAAACCCTGGGGAGTGGAGAAGAGCCCGCTGGATTGTACCGATGCGGGAAGCTGCAGCGTTCAGCCGAAGGAACGGATTTCCGAAGCGGCAATACCTTCGAATACATGCGCCACTTATTCCTACGATGAAACAGCGGCGGCGGATATTGATATGGAGCGGCTTGTGGACATTATCGTGGACAGGGTAAAAGCCCAGCTGCTTCCTTCGGGTGCGGCGTCGGAAAATTAATTGCATAAGAGAGGACTATATGGCTGAAAATTATGATGTTGTGATACTTGGAGCAGGTCCGGGAGGATATGTAGCGGCGATACGGGCCGCGCAGCTGGGACTGTCGGTGTGTGTTATCGAAAAGGACAAACCCGGCGGGGTCTGTCTGAATTGGGGCTGTATTCCGTCGAAAAACCTTCTGCACCAGGCGGAACTGTACAGTTCCCTGGATGAGCTGAAAAAAATCGGAGTAACGGCGGATACGTCGGGACTGGATTATGAGAAAGTGTGGAAGAATTCCCGGAATGCCTCTTCCCGTCTGGTGAAGGGTGTGCAGTTTTTGTTAAAGAAAAACAATGTCGAAGTAGTCGAAGGCGAGGGAATGTTTTCCGGAGAAAAAGAAATTACCGTCGGGGACAAAAAAATTACCGGAAAAAATATACTGATTGCAACAGGTTCCCGGCCGAAAGCGATCCCCGGTTTTTCCTTCGACGAGGAGACGGTCCTCTCTTCCACCGGGGCCCTGGACCTGAAGGAGGTGCCGAAACGGCTGGTAATCCTCGGGGCCGGTGCCATCGGCGTGGAGTTTGCCCATATCATGAATGCCTTTGGAAGCGAAGTGACCCTTGTAGAGATGATGGACCAGATACTTCCCAACTCCGATGCGGAAATTGCCGGAGAGCTGCAGAAGTCCTTTTCAAAACGGGGAATTACCGTTTTAACGGGAACAAAGGCAGCGGGAATGGAAAAAACCGGAAACGGGGCGAAAGTAAGCCTGGAAAACTCGGATGGAAGTCAGATTGTTGAAGCCGAAAAGGTCCTGCTAGTGGTCGGACGGGAACCGAACACCGATACTATCGGTTTGGAAAATATCGGTATCAGCACGGAAAAAGGTTTTATCCCAGTGGGCGACTACTATGAAACAAATGTGTCCGGCGTATATGCCATCGGCGATGTGGTCAATTCACCCCTCCTAGCCCATGTGGCGTCGAAAGAGGGTGAGACAGCAGTCGAGCACATAGCCGGAAACGAGGTTGAGCCGAAAATTGATCCGAACGAAATTCCCATGGGTGTTTATACCGAACCGCAGGTTGCCAATTTCGGCATTACCGAGGAGACGGCAAAAGAGCAGGGGCTGAATTATGCCGCGGCCTCCTTCCCCTTCCGGGGCGTGGGAAAGGCGGTGGCTGTCGGAAAGATGGAGGGTATGGTGAAGGTCCTTTACGACAAGGAAATCCACGAGATCCTCGGTGCCCACATTGTCGGCCCGGAGGCTACCGAACTCATTCATGAGATTTTACTGGCAAAAAAGATGGAATTGCTTCCGGAGAACGTTGCCGATATGATCCATGCACATCCGACGCTGTCCGAATCGGTAATGGAAGCCATGAAAGAAGCCGGCCCCGGGGCTATCCACATCTAGGGGCGGTTTGCCCGAGCCGCCTGGTCTAGGTAATAAAAATATTGAAGGTCCCCGTAATCCGCGGTGCCGTTCCTGTACGGCGGCGGGTCCTGTCGCTGCAGTTTCAATGCTGCCGCTTCCGCATCCCGAAAGTATGATTTTCTCAATTCCTGCAGCGATGCCGGGTCGACTGTGTTCGTGGTAAAATCTTCATCCAAGTCGAATTCGAGCGGCTCTTCTCGCCAGGCCGCATGTTTCCACTCGCTTGTTGCAACGTCAAAACAGTAGACCTTAAGGAAATAGCTGCCGTAACGGGCGACGAATTCCACCGCATCGATTATAAACTGGATATCCTCCCTGCTGAACAGGTAATGGAGATTTATCCGCACCCACCCGGGTTTCAGGCCGGTAATCCCCTGCCGGATAAGGGCCCTGTGCCGTTCAGATTTTTCCGGGCTCAAGTGCAAAAGATTGTGGCCGTATGGACCGGCGCAGCTGCAGCCGGCCCGGGACTGAATACCGAAGAGGTCGTTTAAGAGCCGGGTTACAAACTTCGGATGCAGGAGCCTGTCGCCATGTCTGATATTGAAAGATACGATGGCAATCCGGTTCTCCGCGCTGATATCGCCGATCAATTCTATACCGGGAATGTCCCGGATCCGCTGTAAAAAATACCGGGTGTACTCGGCTTCCCGGGCTTCTATTTTTTCGGTTCCAATCCGGTGCTTCAGTTCCAGCACCAGGGCAGCCTGGATGGTTTGCAGTATCGGCGGGGTGCCGGCTTTTTCTCTGGTTTCAATATCCTTTGCGAAGTCATGCCCGTTATACCCAACGAAATCGACTGTTCCGCCTCCCGCGGTAGTGGGGGGTAAGTCCTCCCGGTAGATTCGGCGATTGAACACCAGTATTCCCGCCGATCCCGGTCCGCCGATGAATTTATGCGGGGAAAAAAATACAGCATCGAAGGAAGTTTTATCGTCCCGGTTCATGTTGATATCGACGTAGGGTGCGACCGCCGCAAAGTCAAAAAACACATAGGCGCCGTGGGCCCGGCATATCCCGGCAATGTCGTACACCTTCGTCTTCACACCGGTAATATTGCTGCCGGCGGAAAAAGAGCCGATTTTTACCCGTCCGGCATAGGCCGGGTCCGATATCATCTTCCGTAACGCATCCATATCGATCATTCCGTGAGCGTCGAGGGGAACGACACGCACCTCCGCAAAGGCCTCCCGCCACATTAGCTCGTTGGTGTGATGCTCGTAAGGCCCGATGAAAATGACCGGCATTTTCTCTTTTATTTTGTCTAAAATGGTGCAGCCGTCACAGTTCAGTTCCCGCACTGCTCCGTAAATCCGGTCTTTCGTTACCGGCGGGATATAGACGCCGATCATTTCCTGCAGATGTTTCAATGCCCCGGTAGCGCCGCTTCCGATGGCTACGATTTTCCCGTCGGGGCCGGCGTTCACTAGATCTTTTATTTTTTCCTCCGCCTTTTTTAAGAGGCCGGTAAGATATTGACCCGAGTAATCGTCTTCGGTATGGGTATTTGCGTAGGACCGCTGGATGTTCAGCAGTTTCCGCTGGATGAAGTGGAGGCCCCGGCCGGAGGCGGTATAATCGGCGTAAAAAATGTGGCGCGTTCCATATGGGGTTGTAAAGGCGGCATCCCCGCCGATCAATTCATCCCGGAGGTACTGAAACGTATAGCCGTTTTCGGGCGGGTTTGCCAGCATGCTTTCGACTATACCTCCGTGGAATAAAACGATCAAGCCGGTGCGGGGTATCGCCTTTTCATTTCCCGGACCCTTTACTATAATGGGTATAACGATGTAAAAAAATGGAGGAGAGGATGTCATTTCATGAACCGGGGAAGCTGGAAATCTCCGCCGAATGGCAGCGGGCTTTGCGGAAAAAGAAGGGAATACCGAAAAAAATGAGTTCCGGGGGGAGTTTGTAAAATCATGAAACCGCTTAATAACCCGTACACCGGTATAGAGGGATACAGCTGCTTCGGCTGTTCCCCTGATAATCCGGCGGGACTTAAAATGAAATTTTTCGAAGACGGGGAGGAAATCGCCAGTTACTGGGAACCGGAAGAAGGGCTGCAGGGATATTTCCGGGTGCTGCATGGCGGTATTCAGGCCACCCTTTTAGATGAAATTGCAAGCTGGTATGTATTCGTGAAAATCGGCACTTCCGGATTTACCCGGTCGATGCACATCGATTATCATGATCAGGTATTTGTTGACGGGGGGACGGTGGAATTGCGGGCTGCCCTGGAATCCGCGGACAAAAAAAGAGCGGTCATGCGGTGCAGGCTCTTGCAGCAGGGGGTGCTGAAAGCCGAGGCCCGGTGTGAATATGCAATTTTTTCACCGAAAGCGGCGGAGAAGAAGCTGCACTATCCCGGTGTCGACGCGTTTTATTCGATTCGGTAAGGATACTTTCCCGTTAACAGCGTTTCAATCGCCATGTAGGAAGCGCCGATAATTCCCGCGTCCTCGCCGAGGGAGGAAAGCTGAATGCGGGGCGGATGGGCCACCGTTATTGCTTGCATCTT
>CAZSGZ010000278.1:0-4872 GCA_964606455.1 uncultured Spirochaetales bacterium | reverse complement strand
CGTCTTTCCCACAGCTTCGGAGTTTTCCACATTGCCAAAAAGATGATCCGGAAACTGGTCTGCTCCCCCGGCTGCCCGGAATTGACCCTCTCCGGGGTAAAGGCCTTTTTGCTGGCATCCCTCTTTCACGATATAGGCCACTTTCCCTACGCGCACTCGCTGAAGGAACTTCCGTTGGAAGACCATGAAGTACTTTCAAGCCGGCTGCTGCTTTCGCCCCCTCTGTCCGGCCTGACGGAAAAGGAACTGCGCGTTCCCCCCTCCATGGCCGCCGCCGTGATAGACACATCCATGGACGCCGGAGGCAGCGGGGAAATTAACTTTTTCAGGAACATTCTCTCCGGCGTCCTCGATCCGGACAAGCTGGACTATCTGAACCGGGACGCCTTCTTCTGCGGTGTTCCCTACGGAATGCAGGACATCGATTTTGTCATTACCAGGATCGTACCCCACCGGGACGCCGGATTAGGCATCTCCGATCAGGGGGTAAACGCCATTGAAAACATCCTTTTTTCAAAATATCTTATGTACAAAACGGTGTACTGGCACAAAACGGTGCGCATTGCCACGGCAATGGTAAAAAAAGGGGTGTATCTTTCCCTTCGGGAGAAGTGTTTTTCACCCGAAGATCTCTACGGAATCGACGACACCCAGTTCGAAATGCTGTTCAGCGGCAGCTGCTCCCCCTACAGGGCCCTTATCGAAGGGGTAACTAACCGGCAGCTGTACAAAACCGCGGCGGAAGTGCCGTATTCCCCCGACAGCAGGTCCCACAGCAGCCTGACGGACATCGGTGAACGGACGGAGTACGAAGGCCGTATCGCCGGTGAATTGTCGAAAACCCTCGGCCGGAAGGTCCCGGCGGAGGCCGTCATTATCGATATTCCCGAACCGATTTCTTTCGAAATCGACCTGCCCATTTTTACGGAAAACGGTACGGTCCCCTTCCGCGAATCGGGGTCCGTCTTTTCCCAGCCGGTCATTAGGGACTTTACCGGCAGTCTGCGGAAAGTACGCCTGGTCCTGCCTGAAGATCTCTTCGCGGAGACCCGTGCCAAAGGGATAGACACGGAAAGGCTGATTCGATAGATGGAGAAGCTTGTAACAATAACGGCCCGCGGGATGCCGAGCTGGTGCAAACGGATTGTCAAACAAACCGGCAGAGGAATTAACCGTTTTTCCATGATCGAAGCCGACGACACCGTTCTCCTCGGTGTTTCCGGCGGAAAAGATTCCCTCGCACTGGCCTTTGCCTTGAGTCTGCGGCGGAAATGGCTGCCCGTCGACTACAGGCTCCGGGCCGCGGTCATCGACTGGAAGGAATATCCCATGCCGGAGGGCACCCGCGGGGACCTTGAGACATTTTTCGACATTCTCGATATCGAATACGATTTTATCAGCGCGCATATGTTCTCTTCAGGTTTCAAAGGGCGTTTCGACTGTTATCTCTGCTCCCGGAACAGGAAGCGGATCCTGTTTGAAAAAGCGGCGGAACACGGGATCAGGAAAATAGCCTTGGGGCACCATTTAGACGATATCGCGGAAACAACTCTCATCAACCTCTGCCTTCGGGGAAGCTTCTCCACCATGATGCCGGTGCAGCAGTTTTTCGGCGGGGAGATAACCCTTATCAGACCGATGTGCGAGGTATACGAAAAGGAGATCGAGAAACTTGTAAGCCGCCTCGAACTGCCGGTCCATGAAACGGAATGTCCCTATAAACGGACGAATATCAGGGGAAAGATAAAACCGATACTGCGGCAGCTGCAGAAGCTGGACAAACGGGTAATGGAGCATATCTACCGGGCGCACTTCAGCATTGACCGGGATTACGGCGATTTTTCGAAGATCGGCAATTGAGTGAGGTCTTGATTGTTCACCGATTCTTCAATAGATTATGGTAAGGAAAAGCAGCATGAAATATTCAAAACTGATGAAAGAACGGATCCGCAGGGTACGTGTATTATTCAAAGAACTTGGATACGATATTTTTGAAGGTGAAAAACACGAAGAGAGTTACTCCGCGGGTATTGACGACAATAAAGAATTTCAGTGCGGATATTTCATCGACAACGACAGCAAATTCCTTGAACTTGTCTTTACGTTTTCCTTTTCCATAAAGTTAGGCCAGTACGTCCGCGGCAATTTGGAAGAGATGATAAAAATTTGCTATGAGTACGGGTGCTACATCAACCTCTTCACCTCGGAAGAGGAAATAACGTTTTCGGTCTTTTCCAAGCTGTATTATGCCGGACTGAATTACTATTCTCTGCGGGACACCTTAAACGACTTCAAGGCATGTGTCGAAGACCTGAAAATACTTTTGAACATTCAAACAGCCGGCGAGGAAGAAGAAGATGAAGATTCATAATTTAATGGAGGACATCGTTCTCGACAAGGTGCACGAAATTTTCGACGACGACGAAGAAGGGATGAAAAACAAGGGGTACTGCTGCTGCTACCAGTGCAGACTGGATGTTGCCTGTTTCGTGCTGAACAGAATACAACCGCGATACATGACCTCCAGCCGCGGACTTGCCCATCTCCGTACGGAATACCAAACGAACCTGCAGAAAACCGCCGACCTTGTGGCGATGATTAACGACGGCATCAAGACCGTTTCCGCTACAAAACGGCCCCATTACAGTCATTCGGGCAGCGAAAAATCGCCCGTACCGGAAGGACCGCTGTATAATTTCCCCACCATTATGGGGCGCCTTTTAAACGGCAACACCTTCGAACCGATGAAGGACATCGATGCCTATTTACAAATGAACGGGGAAACCGTGGAGATGATCGATCCGAGCTGGCAGAACCCCTACCGGATGATTGATAAAACCGCGGGTACCTACCTCTTCTGGCCCCACCCGGTGCCGGCAAATTCGCCGAGAATGTCCCGGGTATTCGAGTTTGAACTGAAAATTGATGAAAACAGCTATGAAGAGCTGCACCATTTCTTTGAACTCGATTTACAGGCGGAAACGACCTTTAACGACTCTTTTCATATGCAGCGGACGTATAAGCTGGAAGACCTCTACCTGTTCCCGAAATAGTATATTTAAAAAAACTCCGAATAAATTTGAACGTCCTGCACCCGTCCGGGGGCGTCGTCTTCAACGAAGGTGAGAATTTTCTGCATTACCCGCTCTCCGTGCTGTCTGGAATTGGAAACTAAGGCCGCCCCGATCTGGGTGAATGTCAGCGATTCGTGCAGATCTATTTCCGCCGCCGACACTTTGTACCTGTTCTGCAGTTTCTGCTTCAGAGAATTGACAATCCGCCGCTTGTCTTTTTTACTGTACATTTCGGGAAGCTCAATAATGAGCTGTATCATCGAGACAATCAAAATTAGGTTTTGGTTTCATCCTCAAACAAATCGTGAAAATCGTCCATTTTCAGTTCCACCAAATCCCCCCCTTCTTCGGCATTATTTCTGTCCTTTAAGGGAAGATACACTTCATTGTACTTATCGGCAAGTTCAAATACCTCGTCGTCCCGGTAACGGTCGGGAATTTTCACTTCGAGGTTGTAGGAATTTTCCTCGAGACCCTTTTTCATAACATGGATCGGATCGCTTACGGTAATTGCAAAGTGGGGGCTGTACAGGAGGATGAAGGCGACAACCATAATAACGGTAATGGCAAAGAAGAGCAGATTGTCCCTGGACTGGTGTTTGTTCATCTGTCTGAGATCGAAGAAAAAGCCGTAGGGCGTCTTTCCCATATACCGGTAATCCCCGGGACCGAAAAATGTGTTGTAGTAGGCGTTTTCATACCTGGAGTAGAGGGTGGTGTCCCCCTTCCGGACAAGCATCAGTTCACTGCTGTTTTTTGCCGTCTCGAGGGCTTCGTCCATTTCTCCGTTTCGAAGGTCAGTATATACCTGCATCGCAACCGAACTTTCCCGCCGGCGGAACTCCTCATCGATGGAGGGCAGACCGATATAGGGAGAGACAATAACGTAGGCAAAAACGGAAAAAATGAAAACGGTAACGCCGATGGTCGATATTTTCGCCACATGACGCTGTGCCATGGTACTGTCCGCGTTTTTAAGCTGTTTTACAATCTTCAATACCCTAAGGAGCCGTAAAATCCGGGCAATTCGTACCGCTTTCACCACCTTCAAGACGTTCAAAACGCCGCCGACACCTAGATACGCCGTCCCGCCGGCAATAAGAGAGATGCTCGTCGGTCCCGAATTGAGCATGAGAAGGGGAACGGAGGCGAGGAAATCGATCCAGCCCCGCTCATAGAGAAAATACTGTTTTGCCCGGCCTCCGGATATCGCGTAAAACAGGCGGGCAAGAAACTCGACGGTAAAAAATATATCGAAACCGAGGCCCGCGTAGATAAGAATTTTCCGCGCCTGCCAGGACCAGCCGAGAAGTACCCCTAAATCCTCGAGGAAGGTCTGTACTAAGACGAGAACAATAACAACAACAACAATATTTTCCAGAAATGCTCCCCGTTTTTCGTTCCGCATACCTACCCCTACCAGCCGTTCTCCGCCGCTATTTTAAAAAACTCATCCACCATTTTAACATCAAAACCGTAAAATTTGAAATTCCGCCGGGCAATACTGAACCAGCTCTTGTCCGGGGTGTCCGCGCCCCGATCGACCTTGACCGCGGGATTGTAGTTTCTGCACCGGCTGGAAAACAGCGCGGTAATTCTGGCAGTCGCGCCGACTGCTTTGTTTTCCTGAAAAGAAACGCTGCTGTTGACGGCACTCCGGGCGACCTCCGGCGGAACGACGGGAAGATTATTCTGCATTACCTCCACCACCTTCTCGGCGTACTGCGGCTGAATAAGTCCTCCCGGGGGCATTTCACCGCCCTTTGAGGCCGTGCCTGCCGAAAGGGTATAGACTACC
>CAZSGZ010000277.1:0-4884 GCA_964606455.1 uncultured Spirochaetales bacterium | reverse complement strand
CTTACCATGATCGAAGAAGCAATTGCCGAAGTCGAAAAGGAGAAGGGATACGTATGAGAACGGTCCGGTTCGGAATTATCGGCTGCGGTCTCATGGGCCGGGAGTTTGCAAGCGCGGTGATGCGCTGGCCCCACCTTCCGGAGATGGACGTTCGACCGGAAATAACGGCCATTTGCGATGTTAACATGAATCCGCAGATGGAAAGCTGGTATAAGGAGGGCCTCGGTACGGTTACGCAGGCCGTAACCGACTACAAAGAGCTGATTGCTAACCCCGATGTGGACGCGGTCTACTGCGCGGTCCCCCACAATCTGCACGAGCAGTTTTACATCGACATCATCCGGGCCGGAAAACATCTAATGGGGGAAAAACCCTTCGGCATCGACAAGAAAGCCAACGATGCTATCATGAAGGTGATCGGGGAGCATCCCGATGTGTTCGTCCGCTGCTCCTCCGAGTTTCCCTTTGCCCCGGCAATGCAGCGGCTGTGCCGGCTTATCGACGAGGGATTTTTCGGGAAGATTATCGAAGTTGAGTCCGGGTTCCTCCATTCAAGCGATATGGATACGAACAAACCGATCAACTGGAAACGGAAAGTTGAATACAACGGTGAATACGGCTGCATGGGAGATTTGGGGATGCATCCCACCCATGTCCCTTTCCGGGCCGGGTGGGTTCCGAAAAACGTCCGCACCATATTAAGCGACCTCGTACCTGAGCGCCCCGACGGGAAAGGCGGCTGTGCCGTTCCTTGTGCTACCTGGGACAACGCGTCCATGTTCTGCGAGGCCGAGGCCCCGAACGGGGACATCTTCCCCATGATGATCAAGACCCAGCGGATTGCACCGGGGGAGAAAGACACCTGGTATCTGACGGTGAAGGGGATGAAAGGTTCGGCGAAGTTCACCACGAAAAACATCAACCATATCGAAATTATGGAGTATACCGGCGGCGAACAGGCGTGGCAGCATATCGATATGGGCCACGAGACGGCCTTCAAGTCGATAACCGGCGGGATTTTCGAGTTCGGTTTCTCCGACGCCATCCTGCAGATGTGGGCGGCGTACGTGTATGAACTGCATCACGGCAAGCCGCTGTCGAAGTTCGCGGGCTGCGTAACGCCTGAAGAGGCGGCGTTAAGCCACCGGCTCTTTACGGCTTCCCTGGAGTCGCATAAGAATAAAACGACGGTGGAAGTGTAGCTCTGGGTAGCTAAATTGTAAGTTGGATTGACAATTTATCCACCTAATATTACAATATACCTATGATACCGAGGGCATTGTCGCCGATCATTCTCGAAGACAGCGGTCATTATTCTGTTATCGGTCTCCTCGGACCGAGGCAGTCCGGTAAAACGACCTTAGCACGGAACCTTTTTCCTGAAAAACGGTATCTGAATCTGGAAGACCCAGAGCAGAGGGCTTTTGCCGCGGATGACCCGCGGGGTTTTCTCGCCGATCGTGGACACGGCATCATCATCGATGAATTTCAGCGGGTACCGGATCTGTTGTCCTATATCCAAACAATTACGGATGAAGAGAAAGTTGCAGGACAGTTTATTCTAACGGGTTCCCAAAATTTTCTCATGATGGAGCAGATATCCCAATCTCTAGCCGGCCGGATCAGCATTTTTACGCTCCTGCCTCTGTCCCTTGCTGAGCTCGGCGGTCTGCAAAGGGAAGATGCTTCCCTCTCCGATGTTCTGTTTCACGGTTTTTTTCCAAAACTATACGCGGAGAAAATGGACCCCGGCAGATATTATCAAAATTATGTTCGGACCTATCTTGAACGGGATGTCAGGCTGCTGAAAAACATCGGAGATCTGTCTCTTTTCAGAGATTTCCTTCTGCTGTGTGCCGGCAGGACCGGGCAGATCGTCAATTATTCATCCATCGGGGATGATCTGGGTATAAGCCATAATACGGTGAAATCCTGGATGACCGTTTTAGAAACGAGCAATTTAATCTACCGCTTGCGGCCCTTTTATAAAAATTTCAGTAAACAGATTGTGAAATCACCGAAGATATATTTTTGCGATTCCGGCTTGCTCTGTTACCTTCTCGGGATTGAAAACCCGGATTCCATCACCCGTCATTTTCTGAAAGGAGGAATCTTCGAGAATTTTGTCATCGGCGAGTTTCTCAAACACCGGTACAATAGGGGGGGAGAGGCAAATTTTTATTTCTGGCGGGACAAATCGGGGCATGAGGTGGATCTGCTGTTTGAAGAAGGCTTGAGCAGAAAAATTATCGAGATGAAAGCAGGCCGAACCATATCCGGAGATTTTTTCAAAGGTCTCGATTTCTACGGAGGCATAGACCCCCGGTGTCCGCCGGAAAACCGGTATGTTGTTTACGGCGGAAATGAAAACCAGGACCGCTCCAGGGGAAGGGTCCGCGGCTGGAAAGGTCTTGCGGATATTAGTAAGGATTTTTAACCCTTTTCGCTTCCTATAATATGTAATATCTTTAACGCGTGAAATGAGTGGAGGCAGTTGATGGCCAATGTTACGATGACCTTAGACGACGAAATCATCAAAAAAGTAAAAAAAATTGCAGTGGAAAAGAACACGACGTTGACCGGGATTATCCGGGACTATCTGACCCGCCTTGCGAAACGGGAGGACCAGAGGACGGAGGAAGTCATTGATGAACTTTCCGCTGTTATGAACGGCGGCAAAGTAAAAATCGGCAAAATCACCTGGACCCGGGACGAGCTGCATGAGCGGTAAATATTTCATAACGATAACGAAAAAAGTCGAAACGCCCTATTCCGTTCCCGCGGCCGGGCGGATTGTGAGATCCTCTATTCTGAGGATTTATCCAACGGCCAGCAGTATGCCGGAATCCTCTGCGTAAATCCTTTTTTACCGGGAGATAACAAATGAAAACAATTAATTTCGGAATTATCGGATTAGGGATGATGGGGGTGGAGTTTGCCAGCGCCGCCATGCGGTGGAGCCACCTGCCGGAAATGGACGTACGGCCGAAAGTCGTTTCCATCTGCAGCCGGACCTTAAAGCCGGAGGTCGAGAAATGGTACCGGGAGGGGCTCGGGACCGTCACCCAGGCCACGAAGGACTACCGGGAAATGCTGGCCAACCCGGAAGTGAATGTGGTGTACTGCGCCGTTCCCCACCATTTACACGAGCAGATGTACATCGACATCATCAAATCCGGCAAGCACCTTTTCGGAGAGAAACCCTTCGGTATCGATAAGCAGGCGAATACGGCAATACTAGAGGCCGCGGCGGCGCGGCCTGAAGTCTTCATCCGCTGTGTTTCCCAGTATTACTTTATTCCCGGTGCTCAGCGGATAGGAAGGCTGATGGAAGAAGACTTTTTCGGCCGGCTGATCGAGGTGGAGGTGGAGTTTCTCCACTCCAGTGACATGAACCTGAACAAGCCCATCAACTGGAAACGGAAAATAGAATATAACGGCGAGTACGGCTGCATGGGGGACTTAGGGATGCACATTCTGGCGCTGCCTTTCCGTGCGGGATGGACACCGAAAGATGTCCGGGCGATCTTAAGCAACCTGGTCCCCGAACGCCCCGACGGTGAAGGCGGGACAGCGGTCTGCGAGACCTGGGACAACGCGACACTGCTCTGTGAGACCGAGGATACCGGCGGGGAACGCTTTCCCATGACCGTGAAGGCCCACCGGATTTCCCCGGGAGAGAAAAACACCTGGTCAATCCGCGTCAAAGGGATGAAAGGCTCCGCACGGTTCTCAACCAAAAACATCAACGGCATCGAAATCCTCGAATATACCGGAGGCGAGCAGGTCTGGCAGCACATCGACTTAGGGCATGAAACGGCATTCAAATCAATCACCGGATCCATATTCGAGTTCGGTTTTTCCGATTCAATGCTGCAGATGATTGCCGGGTTTCTCTACGAACTGGAGCACGGCCGGCCGCTGTCTCAATTCGCCGGCTGCGTGACCCCGGAGGAGACGCGCCTAAGCCACCGGCTCTTTACGGCAGCCCTGGAGTCGCAGCGGACCGGGGGCACGGTAGGACTGTAACGGAACAGGAGCAGAGTGTATGGAAAATATTGTCTGCACCCCCGACGGGACATATACTTTTAGATTTTTTAATGCAATCAGTTTTGAGAATTTAAATCCCCGGGTCGAAATCTGGATGCTGATATATACACTTTTTTTTCAGGAAAAGCGTAAGTAAATATTGAATTATATTCACAATGACTCAAATTTATGTAATAATTCAGTTATATGCCGGTTATTAGCCGATTTTTTGGTATTATCATTTTTAACAACATAAGCAGTTAAAAAAAATCAAACCATTGGAGTAATGAATGTTTCTTCATATTCGGGAAGCAAAATATCTACACGATTACGTAATTTGGGTCCGATTTAATGATAATGCCGTAGGCGAATTTGATATGCGACCCCATCTCTGGGGTGAGATGTTCGAACCTTTGAAAGATGTAAACCAATTTCGTAGGTTCTCTATAGACCCGGACATGGAAACCATTGTATGGGAAAATGGTGCTGATATTGCTCCCGAGTTTATTTATAATAATATGAAAGTTCTTGCATAATACCTTTTTCAAAGGTGCGAATAATAAATATGAATTACCGAAACCATTTTCTACAGCTGCTTCAAAACCGTTCTTCCTCGGCGGGGGAAATTCGACGGAATTCCGGCCGGTTATAGTAAAGGAGCGCAGGATGGATGAACTGGATAAAGGACTGTCGGTATCGCTGCACGGCGCGGAAGCGGAAGAGGCGGCGGAACGAGCCCGCCGGCAGGTGCGGGAGTGGGGACTGGAACTCCCGGATACGGAGCCGCTGGTCCTCGATTTCGGCTTAGGACGCTTCGATGATATCGGGGAAGTGGAGTTCTGGATCGCCAACGAA
>CAZSGZ010000276.1:0-4889 GCA_964606455.1 uncultured Spirochaetales bacterium | reverse complement strand
AGCCGCGGAAGGAAACCCCGTTACGCTCCTCATTCTGTGCCTTGATGAAACCCTCATTCCCCACTATCATGGAACGGCTGAAACCCTTCGGGAAGCCGGCATCTCCTGCGAAGTCTATCCCTCGAAGCGGAAACTGGCGCAGCAGTTTCAGTTCGCCGAAAAAAAAGGGACGCCCTTCGCCCTTATCTGCGGCGAAGAGGAATACAGCGCCGGGAAGGTGAATATTAAAGAACTTGAAAGCCGAGAGAGTCATGACAACATCGGCCTCCACGAAGCCGTACAAATAATCAAAGCAAAGATGTAGAATATGCAAGCAAAAGAACTGCCCGTTTACCAGCAAAAACAAAAGATTTTAGATGCCTTAGCCGCAAATAACGTCGTGGTTGTAGAAAGTCCGACAGGGTCCGGAAAGACCACCCAGCTGCCGGTCATTCTGCATGAAGCCGGCTACTCCGATTCCGGGATGATCGGTGTTACCCAGCCGCGGAGGATCGCCGCCGTTTCCGTTTCTGAGTTTATTTCCAACCAGCTTCACTCTCCCATGCCTGGCATCGCGGGATACGCAATCCGTTTTGACGATAAAACGAAGGAAGACACGAAAATCAAGATCATGACCGACGGCATCCTCCTGCAGGAACTGAAAGGCGACCGTTATTTGACAAATTATAACGTCATTATCGTCGACGAGGCCCATGAACGCAGCCTCAATATCGATTTTATTCTCGGCCTTCTCAAGCATATCTTAGAAGTGCGTACCGATTTCAAAGTGATAATATCATCGGCAACCATCAATGCCGAAATTTTCTCCGAATATTTCGGGGGCGTCCCCATTGTCCACATCGATACCCGGATGTATCCCGTCGGCATTGTGTATGATCCTCCGAAAGAAGAAGCCGGCGCCGAGGGAATTATTCACAAAATTGTCGAAATCATCAGCAGGGTCGTTTTGGAAAACCGGAAAGGAGACATTCTTGTTTTTCTAAGCGGCGAACGGCAAATCAAGGACTGCATACAGCTGCTCTATTCCATGCCCTTCGCGAAAAAACTGCTTGTCCTCCCGCTGTACGGCCGACTTTCCAAAGATGAACAGGAATATGTTTTTGTTACCACTCCCGACAATAAAACCAAAGTTGTCGTTTCCACGAACATTGCCGAAACCAGCGTAACCATCGACGGCGTTACTTCCGTTATCGATTCGGGACTTGCAAAAATCAACTACTACAATCCCAGGACCTACACATCCTCTCTTATCGAGACGAGTATATCGAAGGCCTCCTGTAATCAGCGGAAGGGGCGGGCCGGCCGCACGCAGCCCGGCACCTGCTACCGTCTTTACACGAAGCAGGACTACGAAACACGGCCCCTCTATACAACCGAGGAAATTTTCCGCACCGACCTCTCGGAGGTTGTTTTGAGGATGGCGGAAATCGGTATCCATGATTTCGAGTCCTTCGATTTCATCTCGCCTCCGGGTAAAGAGGGAATTATCAGCGCCGAAGATACGCTTCGGATGCTGCATGCCCTTACGCCGGAAAATACACTGTCCGACATCGGCGCGATGATGGTCGAGTTTCCCCTTCTCCCCCGATTAGCACGGATTATCGTCGAGGCAATCCATAAATATCCCAATGTGATAGAAGAGGTGCTTATCGGTGTTTCCTTTCTATCCACCCACACCCCTTTTCTGCTGCCGCAGGGCGAAGAAATAGCCGCCAGGAAGGCGCACCATACGTTCCAGCACGCATCCGGGGATTTTCTGTCCTATCTGAAATTGTTCCGTGCATATTTGAAGGCCCCGAACAAGAAGCAGTTCTGCGAAACCTACTATCTCGATGAACGGACAACGGCGGAAATTGTAAATATTAAAACCCAGTTAGAGGAAATCGTTTCCTCGAAAGGGGTCCCCATCCTCTCGGGAGGGTCCATTAAAGATTACCTCTGTTCCGTTTCCGCGGGTCTCCTTCAGTTCGTCTGTGTACAGTCGAGGAAAAACAGCTACCGGAGCCTGACCGCCGACCGTATCCAGATCCATCCGGGAAGCGTTATGTTCCGGGAAAGTCCGAAATATATCGTCGCCGGAGAGATCGTTAGAACGTCGAAAATGTTCGCACGGTCGGTTTCGCCCCTTCAACGGGAATGGCTGCCGGAAATTTCAGACATACTTTCGAAACACCTCGCCCGGCCTGAAAAGCAGCGGACGGAGCGGGGAGCGCCGGTACAGAAGGCGGAAGGACCGCAGCCCCTTGTCCTCGGGGGAGAAGTATTTCCGGTCAAGCCTTACAAGGGGAAAAAGTACATTGTCGAACTTGACTGGAAGAAGCTCAAACCCCTCTGTGCCAAGGCCCTTCCCCGGCTGAGCAGAAACGACACGAAACTGCGGGGGACGATCCTCTTAGACGGCTGCGAGCTCTTAAGCGGTGAAAAGCTGAAAACCATCTTGAAAATCGCGCCGCTGCTGCATCCGGAGCGGGACATGGCCGGATCCTGGCCGAAGGGAAGGCAGTTCCATCTTCCAGATGATTTCGACGAGCTCTACGGCCACGCGGATGTAATCCTGAAAATATGCCGGAACAGAAAAAAATCGAAAAAATACTGCGGATTTGTCAGCCTCAACACCGATGCCGAAGGAACGTTCTGGTTCTCATGCTCGAAGGGGTTCCATAACGCCCTGTCCCAGAGTTTATCCAGCATCGAAATTATGATCGATAAACTCGAACCGTCGGACACGAAACTCGACAGCCTGAACAGAATATACCGGAAACTCGCTACGGTGTTTGATCAGCTATAATCCGCCTGATTATTGTTTCATCCACTTCCCGCAGTACTGTCTCACCGAGGTCCTTCTGCAGTACAAAGCGTACCCTTCCCTCCCGCTTCTTCTTGTCCTGCTTCAGCGCCTGCAGGAACCGGCCCGGATCCACCCGCCGCCGCAGCCGGTAGCCGTATTTTTCAAGCAGCGTCAGCACCCTCTCTCCGTAGACGGGGTCGGTAATCCCCAGGCGCAGACCCGCCTGTACCGCCATGGAAAGGCCCCACGCGACGGCTTCTCCGTGGCCGCTCCCCCGGAGGTCCAGGACACTTTCCAGAGCATGTGCAAAGGTATGTCCCAAATTCAGATGCGCCCGGATACCGGCTTCGGTAAGGTCCTGTTCCACAATCCCGGCTTTTACGGCAACGGACCGTTTTATAATTTCCGACAAAACGGCAGCGTCTTTATGGAGTACCGCCTCCCGCTGCTTTTCGAGTATGGTAAATAATGTCTCCTCCCCGAGACAGGCGTGTTTGATCGTTTCCGCTATACCCGCCAGCAGTTCGTTTCGCGGCAGATCGGACAAAACTTCCGGAACGACAAGGACCCGTTCCGCCGGGTAAAAGGTCCCGGCCATGTTTTTGTATCCGGAAAAATTAATTCCCGTTTTCCCCCCCACCGACGCGTCGACCATTGCAAGAAGGGTCGTAGGAACAAGCAGCAGTCCGCAGCCGCGCATAAATACGGAGGCTGCAAAGGCCGTTAGATCACAGATAATTCCCCCTCCGACTGCGGCAAACAGCGAGTCCCTGCCGAATCCGTTTTCAACGGCGGCGCGCAGAATGGTACTTACCGATTCCCAGCACTTCGCCTCCTCCCCCCCCGGAAGAACAGCGGTAACCGCCCCCTCCGGCAGGCCCGCGCCCCCGAAAATTGCCGGGCCGAAAAGCCGCGCCGTGGTTTCATCGAATACAAACAGCTGCTGCCGCCCTTTTTTTTCTCCGCGGGGCGGAAGGAAGCAGTCGGGGCCGAGCCGCCGTTCATACAGGAGTTCGGTTGTGTAGGGCCCGAAGCTGTATAGTTTTGAATTTCTCATTACCCTACCGTTGTATCAAATCCGAGTAAAAAAAGGAACTGCCCCCGCCCCTACCGCTCCCGGACACACCGGCTGTATTGACTTTGCAATTTCAATACTGATAGTATGGGCGGTATGATAAAACTTCGCGCATTCATCTTTTTTGTTCTTCTGTGTATCCTCTTCACCCCGGCATTCACCCAGGAAAGCGCGGGCACGGAGGGGGACGGCGGAGACGGGAATATGCCGAAATTCGGGCTGCAGGCGGATATTTTCCGGACTGTCAGGGGAATAAACACGGACTTCACTGCCAACTTTACGAATATGGTCGAATACCAGCTTACCCCCGGGGACCTGTTTAAACTGATCGTTACCTCAGGCGTAAAGAGCGACGGGTCGATTTCCAATATTCAGGAATATGAAATCCAGCTGCAGAGTAATTATCAGCTGAACCTTCCCTTTTTAGGGACTATCGACGCGAAGGGGTACAAACTGTCGGAACTGCAGCAGTATGTGGTAAAGGGTATTCGGAATATTATTCCGGCACAGTACATCAACTTCGTTCTCATTACACCCGCGCAGTTCAATATTTTTATTTACGGCGGCGTTGTTCAGCCCGGCTATCTGCAGGCAAATCCGCTGATGGGTGTTATCGAAGCGATTGCCGGTGCGGGAGGTTTCAAACCGGGCGGGAGCTACCGGAATGTGCAGCTTTTCCGGGAAAATGAGGACGACCCAGTTTCGATAGATATTTCCAAGTTCTATCAAAACGCTGATTTCCGGGCAAACCCCTCCCTCGAACCGGGGGACAAGGTGTATGTACCCCCCGCGGATATTATCGCGAACATATCGGGGAACATTGTTTTTCCCGGGTACTACGAACTGGTCCCGGAAGAAACTACGGGGGACCTTATTTCACTGGCGGGAGGAGTCAAGCCCGACACTCTCACCTCGAAAATCGAAATTGTCAGAATCCAGAAAAACGGGCAGCAGACGATTATCTCCCTCCCCTTGAGCAAGGCGGATGAGTTTCCCCTTCAAAACGGCGACAACGTCGTTATCCAT
>CAZSGZ010000275.1:0-4908 GCA_964606455.1 uncultured Spirochaetales bacterium | reverse complement strand
ATACGGGATCGGGCTGTTCGCCTTCGTACCTTTTTCCAAATAACAGCTGGAGTAGAACTGCGCTTTATTGATAAGGAACCCGATTCCTCCATAATCTACGGAAAGAAAATTGTGCTCTTTCATTTACAATTTCTCTAGATCGTCTTCCAGTTTTGTCAGGAGATTCGGTACATGCAAAATAAACACTTCTTTATCACTTATTGTAAGGGAACCCCGAAAAAAACGCATTTCGCTCTCCTTCGATGTAAGGGTATTAATGTTACTTTCGGGGACCTTAATTATTTCCATAATTTCAGAAATAAGGATGGCGATCTTATCCTCTTCCATTTTCAGTATAAGGTAATTCTCCGCTTCGGTCTGCTCCTGTTCAAGAAGAGCGTGTACGTCAAACACCGTATGCGGATCGCCGTGCCTGTTTATTAACCCGCGAATATAGGCCGGTACGAAGGGAAGATAGAAGACCGGGTTGCCGCCGATTATTTCCCGCACCTCGTCCGCGTAGAGAGCATACATATGCGCGCCCACTTTAAATACGAGGAATTTAAACTCCGCCTCGGAAACAGAAGCGCTGTCTTCTTTGCCTTCACCGGCTTGTTCAATAGCATTCAGGAGATTTTCGTTTTCTTTCATTCCCCCTCCTCAACCTCCTCCGGAATAATGTACATGGACAATGAAGACTGCATCGTATCCGACATTGTTTTTAAATTATGCGAAATCTCGGTTGTCGATTTTGTGGAAGTTGCGAAATTATTTATTCCCTCGGATATCTGCTTCAGCGTTTGAAGAATTTGCTCAAACGCCGAAACCTGCTGTTTCGTCGACGTATAGATATCATCGGCGGACTGGGCTGATATCTCGGAAGTTTCAAGGATTTCCTGAAATGTAGTGAATAATTCCTTTGTAAGGGCGGCCCCTTCTTCGATTTTTTCGGTGCCGTCTTCGGAAGCAATGATAAGATTATCGGATGAATGCTGTATCTCGTTTATTTTCGTTTTTATTTCACTCGTAGAGCTGACGGTACTGTCGGCTAAGCGTCTGATTTCGGAGGCGACAATTTGGAAATTTTTCCCGGCATCCCCGGCGGCGGAAGCTTCCAATTCGGCATTGAAGGCGATAATTTTTGTCTGGTCGGCAATGCTGTTGATAATATTGACGATCTCCCATATCGCATCGATCTTTTCTCCTAACGACCGGATACCGTTTATTGTTTCGCTGTTCGACTGCTTGATTTCGCTCATTTTGGTGCGGTTGAGATCTACGGTACCTACCCCCTTGTCCACGGTGCTTTTTGTTTCGAGGGCGATTTTCGTTACCTCTTCAATTTTTTTCTCGATACTTTTCGCCAAACTGTCCGAATCTTCCATGGTAGACACGATTTCTTTTACTGCTGCCGCCTGTTCATTTGAGGTTGTTGAAATTTCCTGGGAGGAGGTCGTGAGGTCCTGTATCGAATTATTGAGAATTTTTACGTCATGTTTCATGCTTTTCAATAAATTTTGAAAACTTTCGATAAGCTTGTTCAATTCGACGGCGATACCGCCAATTTCATCTTCAGTATGGACCTCGACAAAGGTATTTACCTTTCCCTTTGCCACCTCATCTACCACTTCTTTCATTGCCCTTACCGGCTTTAAGAGAGAACGGAAAATAATAAAGATCAGGATATTCATGGCGATAAAAGCAATTACCAAACCGAATATCAGGATCCGTTTTATCGTATCCACAATGCCGTAAATTTCACTTACTTCCGTACCGGAGACTATGATCCAGTCCATCAAAGGATAATACACGGCCGCCGCCGCCCGTTCGCCGGAATTACCCAATTCCTCCGATGCATACCTTGTCAGGAACAGCTCCCCCGGCGAAGCCATGACTTCATCCGCGACCTTTTTTAACCCGGCATCCGCAGCAACGGTCCCGTCCGCGACGGGTTTCCCTTCGTTAACAAGTGGATGATAAACAATATTTCCGCTGCCGTTAAAAATCAGCACATAGCCTGTTTCCCCGAACTTAATTTCATCGAGTTTTGCGCAGAGCCTGTCTAAATCGAGCAGCACATCGAATTCCTCTTTATAACTGGACGCCCACACAATGATGTCCCATGGGGCAAAATACGCCATGTATCCCGCCTTCGCGCGCGGCTGCTCCTCGCCCTCGTTCTGCCAATCGTATTCAAGGTATCCGTTTTTCATTTTCATCGCCCGCTGCATAAACTCCGCGCCGCTTGCGTCGACCCCTTCCGACTTCGGATGGATGGAAAGGACCCCCTTGCTGCTTACCCCTGCCATATAGCCTGTTGTCCCGATTTTCCCAAACCCGGGATCGAGGAGTAATTCCCGCGTCCGCCGATATGCCTCTTCCTCCGTCAGTTCTCCCCGTTGATACAGTGCATAGTTATAGGCGGCCATTTCCCTGCTTTTCTCGGCAATTCCGCGGAGCCTGTTTTTTACCGCGCTGTCGACATAGAGATTGGTCATTTCATACACCATAGTCGTGTTGTTAAACAGCTGCTCCCTGCTCTGCTCCTCGACATCTTTACTCAATGTAAAGTAGATAACAAGAGTGAGGGGGACCATAACGAGCAGAAAAAGCAGATTCAGGGCAATCTGCATTTTTACAGAGAGTTTTTTCATTTTCATGCGTATCTCCTTCTAACCTTCATCATAGTCTGTAATGAGTGTTTTTAACTCATTGATGCTTGTTTCCAATTTTTCAGCCGTTTCGGCTGTTGCGTTTGTGGAACCCACAAAATTATTAACACCTTCCGAAATTTGTTTGAGGGTAATCAGTATCTGCTCAATGGCACTGATCTGCTGTTCCACCGAATGGGTAATGTCCCGGGCCGAAACCGCGGTCTCTTCGGAAGACTCGAGAATTTTTGAAAAGACACTTTCCACATTGGAGGACAGTTCCCATCCTTCCATTATCTTATCGGTCCCCTCCTCCGATGAAAGGATAAGGTTTTCCGAAGAAGCCTGAATTGCCTGTATTTTCTGCCGTATCTGGGTTGTCGAGGAAACCGTGCCGTCGGCCAGCCGTCTGATTTCATTCGCGACAATTTCAAAATTTTTCCCGGCCTCACCTGCCGACGACGCTTCCAGCTCGGCATTGAAGGCAATCATTTTTATCTGGCCGGCAATGCTGTTTATCATCTTCACAATCTCCCAAATCCCCGAGATTTCTTCATTGAGGGACCGGACGCCGGTAATTGTTTTCGTATTCGCCTCTTTGACTTCTTCCATCTTTTCCAAATTACTGTGGATTATTGAAAACCCTTCTTCCACGTTCTCCCGGGTTTTGTCCGACATCTCCGCCACATCCTGGATCTGTCCGCCGACATTCTTCGTAAGCTTGTCCGAATCCTCCATGGTGGCGACAACTTCTTTGACACTCGCCGCCTGCTGATTGCTGGTAGACACGTTGCTCTGGACCGCTTCGTTCAGGCTCCGGGCCGAATCACGAAGGACCGTTGTGGTTTCCTGGACTTTTCTCATCAGTTCGTGGAAACGTTCGACAATTCTGCTCACGGAAACGGCCATTTCTCCGAGTTCGTTAAAGTGGCTTATCACTATCCGTTTCGACAGGTCCGATTTCCCCGAGGCCAGAAGCTTCAGCTCTTTCTGCAGCTGCTCAATCTGCCGGTAATAGTCGGCCTTGGAAAAGAGTACCAAGGCTATCGAAATACCCGCGTAAAAGATTCCAGCAATAAGCTGAAGGGTTAGGGAAATACCCTCGGGAGGTACCGTCCTGTTGGCGTAATAGTAAATTATGTAGGAAAAGTTCGTTACAACGAAAAATGCAATAACGGCCCCGCTAATTTGGTCCTTTTTTCTCGAAAACAGGTCGTTTTCACCCTCGCGGATATCGGTAATCTCCAAATGCTCCTTCAATTTATTCAGAACGAGGTTAAAAAAGAGGGAGGTAAATATTGCACCGATCAGCCCCCCTGAAATTTTTAGCAGCAGCCCCAAAACGTACGGAATTCCGCTGTCAGCCTCCCAGCCCTTCATCGCGTAATATACCGTTGTACCCACGGTCCATGCGGCAATTTGAAATATAATGATAAGCCAGTGGATACGGACGGCAGCCATTCTGGCCTTATCGTACTGCTTTCCTTCCCGCAAAAAGAGAAAAAGGGGACGTAAATAGCCGAATACGGAAATTAAAAGAATGATGGAAAATAAAACGTAAATACCCACAACCGTGGGTTTGAAGGCGAATGCGATTCTTCCCAGGGCATCAACCCCGGCACTGTCTAAGCGGTTGTTAAAAAATGAGTTCATTACCTCGCTGCTGAATAAAAAAAAGAACAGCACTACGAAAAGAATAACAGTTAATTTTAATTTGATTTTTGCAATTTCACCGCCTTTGAAGCGGTGCTCATTTTTATCCACGACAGCACCCCTGAACCTAATATTTTGTCTCTATTATATACATTTTGGCTAAAATTACAATTGTATTTTTATGATATTCTAGTGTAGAATACCACTGAAGGAGGACTTCATAGCAACGGTATACGGAAACAACCCCCGCGTAAGCATCGTAATTCCCGCCTTGAATGAGGAAAAACCGCTTGCGGAACTCTTCCGATGCTTAGAAATGCAGTCGATGCAGGACTTTGAAGTTATCGTCGCGGACGCGGGTTCAAAGGACGGCACCAGAAGCGTCGCGGAAAAGTACGGTGCCCGAGTTGTCGAGGGCGGTCTTCCCGGGGTGGGCAGAAACCGGGGTGCCGCCCGTGCGTCGGGAGAATACCTTGTATTTTTAGACGCCGATGTGCAAATCGGCGGTGATTTTCTAAAAAACTCCATGCAGGAAATAGAGGAGCGGAATATACAAATCGGCGGCTGTGAAGCGGTCCCGCTTTCCGATTCCGCTTTTGACAGAATAATTCACAAAACGGCATAT
>CAZSGZ010000274.1:1529-4947 GCA_964606455.1 uncultured Spirochaetales bacterium | reverse complement strand
TACAAACAGGATGAAATTCAACACAATTCTACTAATTTTAGTAATACTTGCCCCGTTTTTCTCGGTAAGCTGTTCGAAGGGGGAGGAGATCCCCGCGATTGAGCTGCCCGCCACCTCGGTGCTCTCGATCCGGAGCTCCTGGGCGGTCATTACTTCGACGCATCTCAGGCTTCGGGAAAGCGCCACGGTAGACTCCGCCGCCGTTACCACCCTCTGGAAGGGGAGTGTGCTGGAGGTATTGAGCAAGACCGACCGGCCCGAAATTGTCGAGGGGGAAAATGATTACTGGTACCAGGTCAACTTCGGGGGTCTTACCGGCTGGGTTTTCGGGGCGTATCTGGACATCTTTTCCTCGAAAGAGAAAGCCGAAACCGCGTCGCGGGAGATTAAATAGTGGGCCCCGACGGAGGGCACTGGATTCTTTCCTATCTCGTGCCGCCGCTTTTAGGCGCGGGGATCGGTTATCTTACCAATGCAATTGCTATCCGGATGCTCTTCCGTCCCTTTACCGAAAAACGGATCTTCGGGGTGCGCGTACCATTTACCCCGGGAGTAATACCGAAGCACCGCTATCAGCTTGCCGAAAACATCGGCGATATGGTTTCGAAAGAGCTGCTGTCGAAGGAGATGCTGGAGGAACACATCCTTTCCCCCTCTTTTACTGAAAAATTGGCGGAACGGACCGGGAGCATTGCCGATCTTCTTCTCGATAAAACGGCGGGGGACCTCTTGCCGTTTCTCAAGAACAACAAGATCGACAGACGCGAGGTAAGGGGTATGTTTCGGGGGGACAAAATTATTTCAAAACCACTCTCCGCTCTGCTTCCGGTGGATACGGAAAAGCTGACTCTTCGGCTGTTTGCCCTGCTGTATCCTGCCGTGTTGGACGCCCTTCTTTCCATTCTTAAAGACCCGGAGGTGAAGGAGCGGCTGCTGGAGGAAGGGCGGACCTTTATCGAAGAGGTGCAGCAGAAACTGAATATTTTTCAAAAATTCATGATAAGTGCCGGGCGGTATGATAAAACACTGAAAACCCGGATGCCGGAAATTGTAGACGATATTATTGCCAAGATAGAGGCCCTCGGCAGAGAGCCCGGGAACATCCGTGTACTGGAAGAATCCCTCCGTGAGGGGGTAAAACGCTTCGTCGATATTCCCCTTTCCGATATCGAAGGACTGCGGGGGGTCCGCCTCCGGGATTTTATTACGGTCCCTGAAGGGAAAATCGGAGAGGTGCTGTTTTCACTTCGGCATGTACGAATCGGCGATATTGTAATTCTCTCGGAGGAGCAGAAGGGAACGTTCGACCGGTGGGTCCTGCGGACGGGGATGGAGCAGATCCTGAAAAACCTGGAATCCATCCTCCGGTTAATTGACGTACGAGAGCTGGTTGTCGAGCGCATCAACAAACTCAGCATTCAGGATGTGGAGAGAATACTTCTGATTATTATCGAAAAGCATTTGACCTGGATCAATATTTTCGGAGCAATTATCGGTTCATGTATCGGCGGCGCGCAAATCCTCCTGAGCCTGCTGCGATAGCAGCCTGGTCCGGGTTTTCGGGACGAAAAGTTCTACCGTTTCCCCCGTGGAAATCGGCGTTCCTGCGGGAAAGTAGAAAGAAACAACGGCCCGCCGATGTTCATCATACAGTTCCCCTATGTACTCTTTTCCCATATATTCCCGGTACAGGAGGCGCCCCGAAAAGCGATAGAACTCCCCGGTCCGCGGTTGTTCTAAAAGGCAGTGCTCCGGCCGGAAAAACAGCGGACCGGGGAGAATGTTTGCAGTCCCGATAAACCGGGCGGCAAACTCCGTTTCCGGACGGTAATAGAGTTCCGCGGGAGGTCCTGTCTGGACAATCCTGCCGTCCTTCATCAGGACGATTGTGTCGGAAATTGCCAGTGCCTCCTGCTGGTCGTGGGTAACGTAAATGGTCGTAATGGAGAGTTCCTTCTGGATCCGGGAAATTTTCCGGCGAAGCTCCGTTCTCGTTCCGGCGTCCAGGGCGCTTAACGGTTCGTCTAAGAGCAGCAGGTCCGGCTCTACAGCCAAGGCCCGGGCCAGGGCGACACGCTGCTGTTCCCCACCGGAAAGCTCGTTAATGCGCCTGCTTCCGTATCCCCGGAGACCGACCAAGTCCAGCTTTTCGAACACCCGTTTTTCCGTTCGCGCTTTTCCCCAGCCCCGTGTTTTCGGGCCGTAGGCGATGTTTTCGTACACCGACAAGTGGGAAAACAGCGCGTAATCCTGAAACACAAAGCCCACGTTCCGCCGTTCGGGAGGGAGACGGGTTATTTCTCTGCCGCCGAGGGAAAAGCTTCCCGCGGAAAGGGTTTCCAGCCCCGCCGCGGAGCGCAGCAGGGTGGTTTTTCCGCAGCCGCTCGGGCCGAGAAGCGTTACCAAATGTCCGGATGCCGCGGTAAAATCGGCTTTCAAGGTGAATCCGGGATATTCAAGCTCGATGCTGCATGCAAAATCCATTATATCCTCTCCTTCGGCAAAACAACGTCGACAAGATAAAAAGCGCCGCCGCAGAGGAGAAGCAGAATAGTTCCCAAAGCGCAGGCGCCGAAAAAATTATAGGACGATATCAAGCGATAGACCGCAATCGGTATGGTGGAAAACCCTTCCGGGGCGAGAAGGAGGGTTGTGTTTATCTCTCCGATGGATATGGCAAAGGCAAAGACGGCGGCGGAGACAACGGCGCTTCTTATGAGGGGGGCCTCAACGGTCCTGAAAATTCTCCATCTCCCGGCGCCTAAGGTGGCCGCGGCGTCCCCTAAACGGGTATTGATGTTCTGTATCGACGGCTGCAGAGAACGGAAGACAAAGGGGAAGGAGATGGTCGCGTGGGCCGCTATCATGATAAACATTCCGGTCCGCTGCACCGGAAGAAAATGAATGACCCTGACATACCCCAGCCCGAGGAGCACGGTGGATATTCCCATGGGAAGAAGGAAAAGAGTTTGAAACAAGGCGCCCCCTCTCCCGCGGGGGTCCCGCAGCCGGTAGGCGGAAACAAGGCCGAAAAACACGGAAAGCAGAGCGGCGCCGGCGGCGATACCGATGCTGTTGATAATGGCTTGAAGGGTAACCGGTGCGCCCGCGATTGAATCGGCCGAGAAGAGGTTTTTATACCACTTCAGAGTAAAGTAGGTTTCCCGGCCCCATCCCCCGACGGCCTGAAAAGAGCGGACAACGATGGTCGCAAGGGGAAGAACGATAATGATGCTTACCAGCAGGGCGTAGAGCAGCAGTCCGGCGATAATCCACCGCTTCCGTTTCCGTCCGGCGCCGATAACGCGTAAAGGTTTTGCCGCCGGGTTTTCGACATTCCGTTCCTCGGTGGTAAGGCGGTTTTGGATTTTGGTATAGCCGAAAAGAATGCCCAGGCTGATTACCGCCTGAAAAGTCG
>CAZSGZ010000274.1:0-1519 GCA_964606455.1 uncultured Spirochaetales bacterium | reverse complement strand
GTGGTGGTAAACCGGGGGCCGCCGCCTAATACGAGGATAACGGCGAAACTCAAAAAGCAGAACAAGAAAATAAGTGTCCCGGAAGCGATAATGCCGGGAAGCAGCCTCGGCACGGTAATGGTCCGGAAACGGTAGAACGCACCGGCGCCGAGGGTCCGGGCGGACTCGATATTTTTTACCGAAATATGCTCCCAGGACGAAGAAATAAGGCGCATTGCTATCGGGAAGTTGTAAAACACATGGGCGAGGACAATAGCGGCAAAGGAGTAGAGTATCCGGAGGGGAGGAGTGTTTCTGCCGAGGAGCTTCATCAGCACCTGATTGATAATTCCGTTGTTGCCGAAAAGGATGATAAAACCGAGGACGACTAAAATAGCGGGCATAACAAATGGGATAGTGGTAAGGGAACGGAGCGCCCGCTTTCCCGGAAAGGTGTAGTGGGAAAGAATATAGGCCCCGGGAAGGCCGAAGAGGAGGGAGAAAAAGGCGCTTATCGCCGCCTGAAACGCGGTAAACCCGATAATCCGGAGATAATAGGGGGAAACGGCGATGTTTCGGATATGGGCAAGGGTCGCCTTCCCCTGCTCCGTTACAAAGGCGTCCCGGACTACCGCTGTTACCGGCAGCAGGAAGAACAGTGTGAAAAAGAGCAGGGCGCAGACAAAGAGAAACCTTCCCGCTAGCGGCTTAGATGTTTTGTCCACTGCTCAATCCACCGTTCGTAATGTTCTGCAATGTCCGCGTAGGAGTGGGTAAGTCCCCGTTCCGGTTTTTTTGCCGCCCGGAAGGAGTCCGGAAGGGCGACATCCGGGAGGACGGGAAACATCCAGTTTGTTAGCGGGATAACGGATTGAAAGTCTTCGGTAAGCATAAAATCGATAAAGGCTTCGGCTGCCTCCCGGTGCCGGCTGCCGGCGACTATTCCGGCGCCTTCGATCTGCATGTAATTGCCCTTCTCAAAAACGCTGCTCCGGTACCGTTTCGTGTTTTCGTATTCCAGATGATACGCCGGACTGGTGGTGTAACTTAAAACGAGGGGGGCCTCGCCGGAGGTAAACAGGCCGTAGCCGGTGTCCCATCCTTCGGTAATCGTCAGGATCGACGGTTTCAGCCGTTCCCAATAATCGGTAAAATTCTCTCCGTATACGGCAACCGTCCACAGCAGAAAGCCGAGGCCCGGGGATGATGTCCTGGGGTCCATGAGGATGAGGGAATCCGCGAATTCCGGTTTCGTAAGGTCCTCTAAACTTGCCGGAGGATCGGCAACGGTTTGGGAATCGTAGATAATGGAAAAATATCCGTAATCGTAGGGCAGGACGTGATAGGTCGGATCGAACCGCAGGTTTTCCGGCACATTCTTCATCCCCTCCGCCTTGTACGTTTCGAGAATACCGCTTTCCAGTGCTTTTGACAGCAGATTGTTGTCAATCCCGAGGAGAATATCGGCTTTCGGGTCGTTTTTTTCCAAAATAGCCCGGCTTATCATCTGTCCGGCGTCCCCGGCGGAAATAATGGTAAC
>CAZSGZ010000273.1:4161-4972 GCA_964606455.1 uncultured Spirochaetales bacterium | reverse complement strand
ATCAGCGCGTCCCTGGAGTTTATGCCGGATGAGCAGGCGCGGCGCTTTCTCGAACTGCATCCAAAGGAGTACCTCCTCTTTGGTTCCGATTCGCCCTGGGACGATCAGCGGGAACTGCTTGGCAAGCTGTACCGCTTCAACCTGCCGGAAAGCAGGCTCGAGGCGTTACTCTTCGGAAACGCCCGGAGACTGTTGGGACTGGAGGTGTTCCATAATGCTGGCGTTCAGTTCGAATCCGATAATCAGGGCAAAACAGATACTATAAATATAGATAAGAGCCACGATAATCGAGCTCAATGAGCCGTAGATTTTATTAAACTGTCCGAAGTTATTTACGAAGAACCTGAACCCGTAGGATGCGGCTATCATTAAAATTGTCGTAAGCGTAGCGCCGGGGGAGATAAACCGGAAGCGGCCCTGTTTTGCCGGTGCCAGGAAAAACAGAAACGAAACGCTGAAAAAAAAGAGACTGATTCCGATAACAATTCTTACAATAATAGAAACGTAGATTAAGGCCGGGCGGCCGGTGAAAAAGCGGTTGTATACCGATTTGTTGACGGTAATCAGTACGACGGCAGCGGTTGTGAGAATTACTTCAATAAAAATCATCAGTATTGCAATTAGGCGCCGCTTCCACCATTTCCGGGTTTCTACAGAGTGGTAGGTGGCGTTAAACGCCCGCATGAGCGCTACGACGCCGCCTGACGCGGAATATATCGTAAAAAAGAGGGTAAGCGACAAAAGAGAACCCCGCTGCCGGGTTACAATGTCGACGATGGTCGTTTTCACGCTGGCGTAGACGTTCTCCGGC
>CAZSGZ010000273.1:0-4151 GCA_964606455.1 uncultured Spirochaetales bacterium | reverse complement strand
AATTTGCCGCCAGCCCGAGGAGCGATTCCTGAAAGCTGTCGATCGGTATATAGGGAATGAGGGTGAAGAGAAAAATAACGGCGGGGAAAATCGATAGAAACATGGAATAGGCGACACTGCCGGCCCGCTGACGGATTGAGCCGTTCCGTATGCCGAGAAAAAAGAACTTTGCCACGTCGTATGCCGGCAGTTTTTTAAACCCCGGCAGGGAAATGATTTTTATTTTTTCGCTGATATATTGCCGCAGCTTATTCATCTATATTCACGCTCCCCGGCGGATTGCAGGAGAAGAAAGCGGTACGGCGCGTCGCGGTCCTTCGGTTCGGCATAGTTGATGCCCACGCGCGGGACGGCCGCGACGCTGCCGCCGTCGACGGTTGTATATTCTTCCACCCTAAGGACGCCGCCCCCCGTTAGGTCGCTGCCGTTCAGGCTCCTGTCAACGGCAAGGGCCCGGCAGAGTTTCCCCGGTCCGTCGGCGATGCTGCCGCTCCTGCCCCGGAGTTCGATCATTTTCTCAATACCCGTAAGCGGAACCATCCCCCGTATCAGTACCGCGGCGGGGAAGCCCCGTTCTCCGGTTACGAAGTTCAGCATGTGGTGCATTCCGTAGACAAAGTAGACGTACGCGTGTCCCGGCGGGCCGAACATCACTTCATTTCTCGGTGTTTTTCCCTTCGACGCGTGGCATGCCGTATCTTCCGGACCAACGTAGGCCTCGGTTTCGGAAATCATGCCGCTTACTGTCTCTCCCTCATATTCGCGGACAATTTTTTTCCCGATCAGTTCCCGGGCGACAAGCAGGGCGGGGCGGCTGTAAAACTGCCGGGGTACAATTTTACTCATTTTCTCTCCGTTTATTTGCCGTTTTAGTGTAGCTTCATTTCTGCAAGTATTGCAAGCATGCCTCTTTCACTATATGTAGGCTATATAGTATACTTACCATATGCTCGAATTGCTGGAAAAAGCTGAATCAAATACCCTCGAGTTTAAAGCATCTTTCGGACGGGAGGTAGCGGAAACCCTTACCGCCTTCGCGAATGCAAAAGGCGGGACTGTCGTTATCGGTGTACGGGATGATAAAACCGTCATCGGCACGGACCTTGGTTCGGAAACACTTCAAAAGTGGATAAACCAGATCAAAAGCACGACCTCGCCCCAAGTTATTCCGGACACTGAAATAATCGATAAAGACGGTAAGCATTTAGTTTTTCTATCCGTTCCGGAGTATCCGGTGAAACCGGTAAGCTGCCGGGGAAGATATTTTATCAGAAAAGGCGCGGCCAATCATGCCATGAGCTTAGGCGAAATAGCGGACGAGCATTTACAGACGGTAAATTTGAGCTGGGATTTCTCCATCGACCCCAGACATTCCATCGATGATATTTCCGAGAAAAAAGTGAGGAGCTTCGTCGAACTGGTTAACCGTCTCCGGGAATATCCTATTACGGACGATCCGTTAACCGTTTTACGTAAGTTTGAACTGCTGCAGGGCGATAAAATTACCTTCGGCTGCTATCTCCTGTTTAGCGAGGCTGATAGCATAATCAATACCGTGGAGGCCGGACGTTTTGAAACGGACACGGAAATTGCCGATGCCGTCACGCTTCGGGAAGACCTTTTTTCACAGCTTGAAAAAATCCTCGGATTCATTAAGAAGCATATTCGTACCAGGTATGTTTTTACCGGCGAGGTACAGAGGAAAGAGGAATGGGACTATCCTCTCGAAGCTGTTCGCGAGGTTGTTATAAATATGATTGTTCACCGAGATTACCGTGAAAGCGCGGATTCAACGGTCAAGATATACAATGACAGGATCGAATTCAGCAACCCCGGTACTCTTCCCGAAGGTGTAACGCTGCGGGAAATAACGGAAGGAAGGAGCGTTTCGTACCCGCGGAACAAACAAATTGCCGCTGTTTTCAAGGAAGCCGGATTGATAGAAAAATACGGCTCGGGTATTCGAAGGGTTTTCGAGGTTTACCGGAAGAGCGGACTGAATGCCCCGCAATTTGAAACTGCCGGACCGTTTTTCCGCGTCATTCTCTATTCAAAAACCGCCGACACGCTTAATGGCGGAGTAAATGGCGGAGTAAATGGCGGAGTAAATGGCGGAGTAAATCTTGTGGCCGAATATATCGAGAACAATCCCGGATGCAGGACCGTAGAAATTGCAGCTGCCCTCTCCCTTACTCAGCGCACGGTCGAACGGTACATCGCGCAATTGCGGGATGAGGGTACAATCTATTTCAAAGGCGCCCCGAAGACCGGCGGGTACTATATTTCTTATTAAACCGGTCGATATTCATGCGGCGGGACCGGAACGCTTGCGAAGTTTGGCTGCACCGAAGACCGCCGTAACAGCCGCGGCGGCCGCAAGTGTCAGGACCATAGCCGCAAGTTCTCCGCGGACGGACAGTCCAAAAAGTTCCCCCGATGCGTTTCCCGAAAAGTGAAACAATACCGCCGCGAGGATGCTCCGGTCCGTGTTGTTGTAAATCCACACATAGAGCACCGATTCTGCCAATAGGCTGACTGCCCAATACAAAAACGGGAGCGTTCCGAAGCCGAGGTGGGACGACTGCCAGGTGCCGTCGATAAAAAAGAGGGGCAGATGCCAGAGCATCCAGAACAGTCCGATGATGATGCCGGAAAGGAGGGCGGAGTACCGCTTTTGAAGCCCCTCGAGGCCGTAGCCCCGCCACCCCGGCTCCTCCGGAACGGGTCCGAATAAAAGCCAGAACAGGAGCATCGGGACAATCATCGCGGGCTGTTCCGTCATACGGGCCATCCCTTCGAGGCCGATTCCCGGACCTCCGAAGGCGGCGTCGATCAGCCCGGCAAGAAGTATCCGTACGGGGAAAAAGAGGAGAATCGGCAGCAGCCAGAATACGGGAATCCTGCGTACGTCGACGATCCGAAGGAGGAAATCCCGAACGGGCGTTTCTCCGGCCGTCCTCCGCTGCCTCGAAACGAGTATCAGCGCAACGGCAATCGGCGAAAGCGAACCTGTATAGCCTGCAATTGTTATAACAGGGCCGGACAACACCTGCTGCAGCAGTACGGCGGAAAACCCGCAGACCCAGCTGATCCCGACGGCCGAGAGGAGAAAGAGCCAGGGTTTGTACGTATCTGTTTTCATAGCGGCAGTATTTCATATATAGACAATTTAATCTATATCGAAATATCCGAATTTACATGCAAACTTGTTCTTCGAAGTTTTACCTCAGGGGCGAAGTTTCCATAAAAACGTCATCAGAAACTAACGAACGTTCGTTTCCAGCGCATGCGAAGGCACTTGCCGGATATTGATGAAATACGGTACAATTTTTGAATGAGACTTACCGGACGGGAAATACAGGCAATTAAAAAGGCTGTACAAAAAAACTTTGGATATACATCCAGGGTGCTGGTTTTCGGGTCGAGAATCGATGAATCAAAAAAAGGGGGGGATATTGATTTATTCATTGAGCATGATGCTGTCATGACGGATGAAGAAGTTATTATAAGCAAATTAAAGACTATGTCGGATATACAGATAGCACTAGGGGATCAAAAGATTGATATCGTTACGCAACCGGTTAAAACTGATCGGACCGACGGGGATACAGAAAATGAACCCCTCATCATCCGGAACGCACGGAAAGAGGGTATCCCCTTATGACTAATGATGTAGAAGAAAAAATCGAACATATCGACCAGCTTATCTATCGTTTCATGAAGCTCCAGGATTCAATGGGAACCAGACTCTTTCCCTCGGTATACGCTTACATTGAAAATGATGACGCACCGAAGCCCTTTTTATCTATTCTGCAGCGGCTGGAAAAGTTGGAAGTTCTTACAAGCACGGAAAGCTGGCAATTTTTTCGTAATCTGCGGAACAACCTTGCTCACGATTATCCGGAAAGTCGAAAACAGACGGTGGACACATTGAATATACTCTATACGAAATTTGGAGAGTTTGAAGATTTATATTTGAAAGTTAAACGATACTGGCTGGCGCTTAAAGGCTAAGGCCCGGCTACTCTATTCTTTCCGAAAAGGATATAATGATCTGTAATGATTGAAAAAACTATTAAAGTTGTCGATCTCCATTCGGAACAAGTATCGGACGCGCAATACTGGAAGTCCCGATCAGTGGAGGAGCGGCT
>CAZSGZ010000272.1:1095-4979 GCA_964606455.1 uncultured Spirochaetales bacterium | reverse complement strand
ACAAACCGAGTTGTCGGGATTCGGTTTTGAGGTTGATATAACAGTTAACGAAAAACAGGGTAAAAGGAAGAGACTGGTACGACATGCTCTGGTTTCTGCGAAACGAAATACCGGTCCACCTTCTGCATCTTGAACAGCGTATGCGTCAATCCGGCGACTGGCTTCAGGAACGGACGTTAACAAGAGAAGATTTCCTTGCCCTGTATCGGAACCGCGTCGATGCAATAGATTTTTCTCTAGCAGTATCGGATGTCCTGCCGTTTATCCAAGACCCGAGAGAATTAGATGTCTGGAGCAGTGATTTTTTTCATTCAATCGCCGGCAAATTCCGTTTTTCCTAAAAGCCCGACGAATCAGCTCTCACCGTACATTTCGCTTATCAACAGCCGGAGTTTCAATCCGTCCCCGGAAGAAAGTGTGTCGATTTTCCGGGTAAGCCGTTTTTTGCTGATGGTCCGTATCTGGTCAACGGCAATTTCCGCGGGAGTATTGTCGCAGACCGTTTGAATACGGCTCCTCCATTGCGGATGAAGCTTAGTTGTAAGAGGGCATACCACGACGGTATCTACATACCGGTTCATCTCGTTTTGACTGACTACGACCACCGCCCGGATTTTACTGATTTCAGCGTAGTAGATCTCGTACCGTCGAACTATAGCTGCCATCAGTCGATTCCATCGTCGACAGCATCTTCAAAATCGTCCCAGCACTCTTTTTCCGCTGCCATTTCCCGGAACGTCTCTTTCCACGTGTAGAGGTCCCCGGCATCCTTCGGTTTAATGAGGATTCCGTCGGGCTTCTCTTCGATCTCCAGATTGTCCTGCAGACGGTATTTTTCAACAAGTTTCTTCGGGATCCTGATCCCTTTCGAGTTCCCGATATTAATGAGCTTCGCGTTCATGTTATTATTGTAATTACTTTTTCATCTGCCGTCAATGGAAACCACCAGGTTGACCGGGAAAAGAGAAAGCACTACTATAAAACCAGGACCAATCCATGTATGCGCATGCACGAAAAGCTTTAGAAAACATCAGTTCCGCGTTGAAACGGAAGTACCCGGAGACCGTAACAGCGGTAATTGCCTTCGGTTCGCGGGTACGGGGGGACCATGACGAGGAATCCGATTTCGATGTTCTTGTAATCGTAAAGGAGAACAGTACCCGAATATCCGAAGACATTATCGGCATTTTCACGGAAGAAGAAATGCGCAGCAACATACCATTCGATCCTGTTATAAAGACCGCCGAAAGCTTTGAAAAGGAAAAACTCCATCATACGCCGTTTTATACAAACGTAACGGAACAGGGGACCCCGGTATGAAGCTGAGTCCGGAAGACAAAATTACTTTAAGCAATGTCAGGTTCGAGAAAGCCAGCGAGTTCCTTCATGACGCCGAGGCAAACCTCGCGGAATCCCGACTGAAAACCGCTGTCAACAGGGCCTACTATGCCGCCCTCAATGCAGTCCGGGCCCTCCTTATTTTAGAAGGCGTCGATCCCGAGACACATAGCGGGGCGATTACAACATTAAGCCTCCGTTTTATAAAAACCGGACTGCTGCCGGTGGATATTGTAAAATCGATAAAGCTTCTCCTTTCCCGCAGGACCGATGTCGATTACGGCGATTTCGATGCAATTGAAACGGAGGACGCCGGCGATTCGGTAAACAAAGCCGAGGCAGTGTTGCAGCAGATTGACACTCTCCGGATAAAGATGATTCGCGACCTCGAACAGCCGGACGCTTAATACAAAAACCCGAAAAGCCAGAGCGGGATTGTATTCCCGTAACCGTATTCGATACCGTCAGCGGCAATGTAAGCCTCTTCCACATTCTTCAGCTGCTCCCCGGTTTTGTTTTTTCCGCCCGCTTCGATTGTATATTTCCGGTCAACCAGGAAATCTCCGGATTCCGGATAATGCAATTCGTGGCCGAAAGACAATTGATTTACCAGAAAGGTCTCCCGAAGGTTTCCTTTGTCCGGTTCCGCACCTGCAGACAGGTACATCAGACTTGTATTTTCCAGAAATATCTTGTCCGGTTTCTGTAGAGCCCCCAGCCCCCTGGATCTTTTATAAATGCCGGTTATCAGTTTTGCCTCCTCCATATAATGGAGATAAGCAATGAGGGTTTGCCGATTGATTTTTATTCGATCGCTCATTCGCGTGATGTTCGGAATAAACGGTGCCGATTCCGCGATAATACTCAACAGCCGTTTCAACTTTCCTACATAGGCTATTTCTATATTCCGCAGGTAGGGTAATTCAGTCTCCAGCACCATAAGGACTGTTTCTTCAAGACGCATAAGATAGTTTTCAACACCTTCCAGGAAGTAGGGATAATATCCCCGCTGCAGATATTCGTCAAAATATTTAAACGGCTTTACCCGTCGTACAATATCCGAAGATATGCTTTGATGTCCCTGTAAAATGTCCTGCAACCCTATCTCCGCAAAGGGACCGAGCCCGCGCAGGTTGAGGTATTCTCGAAACGAGAGACCCTGCAGCGTATGAACAACAGCCCGACGGCTCAAATCAGCCCTGGCATTGATAATTTCCAGCAGAGAAGAACCGGTAAACACTATTTTCAATTCAGGATAATCATCGTATATATTCTTAATTGCCCGTGCCCAAAGAGGATACTTATGGACCTCGTCCAGGTAGATAACCGCACCGCCGCTTTTCACAAATGTATCTACCGTCTCAACAAGCCCATGCTCCGCGAACCACAAATCATCGAGGCTTACATAAAGCACTGAATCAAGATTGTCCGTGTAATGCTGTTTTATATGCTGCAGAAGCAGCGTGGTCTTCCCCACTCCCCTAGCGCCTTTTATACCCACAAGCCGGGCGTCCCAATGGATCGAGTTCATCACACTGCGTATGAACCGCATATCCACGGCTTTTATTTTCCTTCGAAATTTTTCAATTAAGCTATCCATAGCAATATATTATCATAAAGAGGCAAATTTGTACACTTGAACAACCAATTTCATCTAATATTTGGTTACTCTGGTAACCATTTTTTTTACAGCAGAATAAATGCCGAAGGGAGAAGGGAGGTTAAAATGAAAAAGCGACCTTCATCATGTCGATAAATGCGGTTCTAAAATGTTCAGGTTGTCAATTGCTGATTTTTATATAATACGGAAAATCTTTCGACAAATACATCGTTTTACGTTATACTGATCGATAGGAGCATTACATGAATGTAAAAGTATCGCCGAAATTTCAGGTTGTTATCCCTAAGGAAATACGTTCAGAACTGGGAATATGCCCCGGAATGGAAGTAGCGGTGTTTCAGTACCTAAACAGGATTGAATATATTCCGATCAAGCCGATTTCAACACTTCGCGGGTTCGTAAAGGGGATAGACACCACCCTTGAGCGGGGCAACGATCGGCTATGAACCTGGTTGATTCCTGCGGATGGATTGAATACTTTACCGATTCACCGCACGCCGATTTCTATGCAGCTGCAATTGAAAACCTCCGTGACCTAATCGTCCCGACCGTGTGTATCGCGGAAGTGTTTAAAAAACTGTGCGTCGCTGTTGAAGAAGACCGTGCTCTTGTAGCAATTGCACATATGCGGCAGGGAAAGGTTATATCCTTAACGGAAAGCATTGCATTGGCCGCGGCTAAATTCGGCATCGAAAAAAACCTCCCCTTCGCGGACAGCATTATATACGCCACCGGAATTATTTCCGGCGCCCGAATATTGACCCAGGACCGCCATTTCGAACACCTCGAGGCCGTCCGATTTTTAGACATTTCTTGAAGCAGCATACGCTTGTTTTCTTAGGGGGAAGCCGTTGCATGCTACCGGCCCTCGAAACTTATCCTTAAAAAGCTCGGATGGCTCGTACTTTATATATATGGCTGGTAT
>CAZSGZ010000272.1:0-1085 GCA_964606455.1 uncultured Spirochaetales bacterium | reverse complement strand
TTTAAGACCTAGGTTCTGACCACCACATGGCGCAAAATATTTTCTCCATGCTAATTCGTTATCCTCCTCTGTAGAACTCCAATACATATGGTAAGAAGAGAATTCGCCAAGCCCCTGAAGAAATAGGTTATCATAAACTAAAGCAAGTTCAGAAATAGAGGGTAAAAACCAATCGCTATACCCGTTATAAGAAAGGCCATCGCATAATTGTGCAGCGTAAGTTGAACCTATACCCACGTAATCGAGTATATCAATAGTATTTTGTTTCCCTTTCCCTATGCCGTATCCATCTGCACCACTTATATCCGTGCCATATTCACCCCACAGCACGGACTCCCACTCAGTTTCCTGTGGTGCTACTTCTAAATAAAGTATTCCTTCAATATTATCAATATCATCCTCCTCATCATCATAAAAAATGATTCCCCCAGCCGGACCAATATCGCCTACATTAAATGCTACGACCATGAAAGACCAGACTTGACTCCAATCAGCCCATACATCTCCCCCGGTAGCTGCCCGAACTCGCCAGTAATAATTTTTATTTATGGTTAATTCACTCGGTACCTGGTATTCCGAAATTGTTAGTGACGCATCATTAACAATTTCCGCACCGGTAAAATCACTTTTTGTGTTTACTTGAATATGATAACCAGACGCAGGTTTATAAGTGTTTTTAGAATCCATGAAGCCAAGATCTTCCCAATCTAAAAATGGTGTTAATTTGTTTGTAAATCCATTGTCGAAGGGAAAAGGTGTTTCTGCCGGAGCTGATGAATAGCTAGCATCCATTTTACATGAGCTAACACCATATAGAATTGTTATAATTAGGAAGAAATTTAGTGTAAAACCCTTGCATTGCAGCTTTGCAAACATATACACCTCCTCTATCAAATATTTTTTACCAAAGTGACCAATAATTAGACATTATAATAAACAATTTAATAAACTGCAATAAAGAATTCTGTTTGTTCAAATTTAGAAAATACATTATTTTTTACCGGCTTGATAAAAAGAAATCCACCCATAAAAAGGGAACAGAAAAACTCAAAGATCTCGAGTCGCTTATTCAACAGCGAACGGGA
>CAZSGZ010000271.1:0-5004 GCA_964606455.1 uncultured Spirochaetales bacterium | reverse complement strand
TCAACTTCGGCTTCTCTTTCAGGTAGGGCGATGCGTCGAGATAATCCTGCAGCAAGACAAAGTACCAGTAGGCATCCAATCCGTCGATGACTTCCGCCGCCGTGCTCCGGGCGATTACCCGAACTTCCGTCCCTTGGGGCAGCCAGCCGAATTCAACCTGCATAGAATCGACATAGGTGTACCGTGTTCCCCGGGTGATAGGCAGATCGCGGATGCTCAAGTCGACCGCACATATTGCTTATTCTTCTCGGATGATTACCGTTTCAGTATTTCCGATTGTGCGTATCTGCCCGACAGGGCGGGTGCGGGAATCCCAGTACCTGCGTGCGCTCGGCTTCTCTCCCCAGGCAAGACAGCCGGTCGGACCGCAATAAGACTGTTGATCCATTCAGGCGGTCACTCAGGGCTCTCGAAAGGCACATCAATGAGTCCGCCGTATACTGCCTGCTCGGCAACATCCGCTCCGGTCTGGGCCGCCCATGGACCAGCGCGGTTCGTATGTGCGTGAAACTTACAAGAAATCGGAAGAAGACACGTCGAGTCGAAGATGAGAACCGGGCTGAATGCGCCAAGCGATCGGCCAGAATTTGAGGGTCACGGTGACTCGTTCCCCAGGGTTGTACTCCTGCGGCATCTCGGACCCGTTCCGATACGCAAGCGAGGTAATGCTGTCACGAATGTTGAAGCTGCGACCATCGGGAAGTACTTCGATCAGTTTCGCGGTAAACGCGGTGTCCGGCGCAGATGAAGAAACCTCCAGGATGACACTGATCGTCCCGGAGATGAGCATGCCCTCCGTGATCTCTTCGCTGCGGAAAGTGAGAACGTCGTCACGTTCACAGAGCCCGGACTGCTCCGAAGTCACCGGCGGCGCACCTTCGTATCCCCGGAGATTGTAGGCGAGCATGCCTGCCCCCGCGCGTGGGAACGGGATTGTCGGGATCGTAGAGGTAGCTCACGGCGCCTTCACCGGGCGTTGATGCCAGCGTTCCGCCGGTGCAGGCGTTCGCCTGATCCAGATCCGAAAGATACCAGGTCTGCGATGAGGAGGTCGAAGGCCAGTCTTTCCGAAAGACCCATTCATTTTGTCCAATGACGTACAGCTTCACCCCCGGCGTATCGTACTCGCCGGTAGAGCCGGAGTGGGCCCATGGCCCGATGATGTAGCGGCTTTCGGATCGAGTGGCCAACCGTTGCCAATCATCGAACTGCGGTCCAAAGAACACATCGTACCACCCTCCAATCAAAAGGACTGGAATATCGATCTGCTCCGGATATCCGTTGTGAACATGGCCGGGACGATGGTCTTCAGCTCCGAAGGCGCACCGCCGGCCAGAGCAGCAAACTGCACGGAGGCGAGGAATGAGGATCCGACCATGGCAATGTTCCCGTCCTGGAAATCCTGCGCGACAAGCCAGTCGAGAGTCTCGCTGCCATCTTCAATCTCATTGTTTGTACCGGGATCCCAGTCTCCGCCGGAGCTCCCCTGTCCGCGCACATCTTGAAGCACACAGGCATACCCGTAGCGCACAAAGCGACCGCAGATCAGATTGCGGAACAGGAAACTCACGTCCGGATACGGGCTTCGAACGAGTACCGTTGGGAACGGGCCTTCGCCGCGAGGTAGCTGCACGGTTGTGTACAGTTCGACTCCATCGCTCATCACGACCATGGATTCAGTGCGGTCTCCCGCCCGATGGGAGAACTCCGGCAACCCTGAGATCCTCCGGGTCAGTTCGTGCCTTCCTAGGTAGAGCGAAAAAAGGGCCATGACGAGCGCTCCGACCACGATCCCGCCAATCCTCAGCCATCGTTTTCCAGTCTTCTTCATGATGATTCGTCCTACGTCTCGTTTTTGCTTCCTGCCGCCATGAGTGATTTGAGTCAGTGCTCCTACTCTCTCGTTGTAGCAATAAACTGATTCATCAGCTTTGCAATCTGCTCGCCCTGGTCGTCCTGGAGGAAGTGGCTTGCCTCAGGCAGACGGGTATGCGGCTGACCGACAGCACCGGGAACCGAGTCGATAAAAATCTGCTGCGCTTCCCGCGTGCCGAGCTGGCCCGGATCGTTTGAGGCCCAGATCGTGAGGAAGGGTTTCTCGTATGAACGGAGGCCCGCCCACGCTTCTTCCGTAACTCCGCCAAGGGTGTTCGCCAGACCCGGGAAGCTTCGGGGGCCTCCCATCGCGATCCGAGCGGGGAACGGAGCGTCGTAAGCAGCCTCTTCCTCGCGGGAGAGCGGGTAGTATGTCATCGCCTCGAGCACCACGGACGGACGGAAGCGTTCGTCGTTTCGTGCGTAGAGGATCCAGGCGCCGAAGGCCCCTTCGTTCTGAGAGGATGCACCGAACCGGAGGTTTCCGTCCTCATCATAGAACGCCGGCTGCTGCGCCGGGATGAGACGGAAGTTCCGGTGCACCGCGTCCCGCGCTGCCTGCTCGTCCTCCGGAAGTGGGTATGGAATCTCACCCTCGCCGAACTCCGGGAGCGCGCCATCGCCTACAGCGACTCGGGCGAACCAGTCGGGGTTCATACCCACCACGTAGAGGCCAATCAGGCTGCCCCAGTCCTGCACAAACAGGGTGATGTTCTCGAGTTCGAGCTTCGTGATGAACTGCTCGAGGCGGTAGGTGTGATTGAGATAGGTGTAGTAGTCCACGTCGATGGGTTTGTCCGAGCGACCCATCCCCAGGTGGTCCATCGCGATGACACGATGACCCGCGTCAACGAGCACGGGGATCATCTTGCGGTAGAGATATGACCAGCTCGGCTGCCCGTGGAGCAGCAGGATCGTCTCGCCGGAATCGCCTGTTCCCTCGTCCACGTAGGCCTGACGGAGCCCGTCGATATCAACGTATTCCGGCTCGTACGGCCAATCGGGCAGGTTCTCGAAGTAGGAGTCCGGGGTGCGAACAAACTCAACACCGGCTGGTGTTCGGAGCACCGCGAGGTCCTCGTCTTCTGCGGGAAACGGTGCGGTCGCACATCCGGTCACGAGCAGGAGCGCGGCCGCGGCTGCTGCCAAAAAAATCAGCTTGGTATTCGAGTGTCGGTTGGTACCGATGGGTTTATTGGTGTTCATCAAATGTTCTCCTGGGTTCTAATATATGTTCTGGCACCGCAAGTGTCAATATATATTGACATAATGAGTGCCATATTCTAAACTCGAATCGTGGTAGTAAGTGAAACCAAGCCAGACGGCAGGCATCTCCGAGTAGAGCGCAACCGTTCGAAGATCATTCAGGCAATGCTCGAACTCATTCGGGAGACCGGAGAAGTCCCCACTGCGGACGTCATCGCCGAGCGGGCGGAGGTGTCGCGCCGATCCGTGTTCCGACTCTTTGAGGACCGCGCCTCGCTCCTGCGCTCCACTTTCGAGCACATGTATACTCGAGTGGTGGAGCAGTATCCCTTTCCTGACCTCACAGAACTCGGACCACGGGACAAGCTGCGCGGTCTAATCGGCTATCTCGGATGGATATACGAACGTGTGACACCGTTCCGTCGCATCAGCGAGACCCTCGCGGGCGACTGTGACGTCCTCCAGGCTGAACGTGATCGATTCCAGACGGTGTTCGGCGTCGACATGCGGAACACATTCAGAGACATCTTCCCCGGAGTTACCGCATCCAGCGAAATCATTCGGGACTCGCTGATGACGGCGATGTCCTGGTCAGCGTGGCATTTCCTGCGAACCGAACGGGGCCGATCAATTGAGCATACTAAGGCCGTGATGCTTCACAGTGTTTCTACGTTGCTGGTTGCAGCGGGGGCATCGCTGTAGACACACAACCGGGGCGGTTCACTGAATAACTCTCCTTTAATATAGACAGGTTCAGAAATGATAAGACCAACTATTCAGCTTGCCTGTACTATTGGGTCCGGAAAAATTTTAACCTTTTGCATAACTCGATATATATCAACCGCCTGCTGTGCATTTAACCAGAATTGAGGAGAGGTATTAAATGTAGATCCCAACTTTAAAGCCATTTCCGGAGTAACGGAGCTCTTATTATTCACGATTCGATTAATCACCTTAACATCGCACCCGAGATGATCAGCTAATTGTTTTTGACTTATGCCTAATGGCGTTAAAAACTCTTCCCGGAGTATTTCACCCGGTGAAGTCGGCTCTCTTATAACTGTAATCATTTTTTAAACTCCGTCATTTTAGTGGTAACCGGTAACACGAACCTCACAGGGCCTGGAATCCAACCATTTAAACACGATTCTCCATTGATCGTTTATACGTATGCTGTACAACCCTTTTAAATCTCCTTTTCCGGATACAAAATAATCTCTCGCAATTCTATCGTTGAACGATTGTATCGCCATAATAAAATATACCTTTAGCAGGTATACCTTGTCAAGGTAAATAAATATTTGATCAAGCTGTTCCGTTTCCGGCGCAATTCCCGCTGTCCGCAGGATAACCAGGCTTCTAAAAAGCCGCCATATCTATAATTTCCTCCATTTTATCCCAAAAATCAACCGTTCGGGTGATACGCACCCCACGGCGGATGCGGTATTGTCCTTACAACAACTGGAGGATTTATGAAAAAGATACTCATGCTACTCTGCCTGCTTGCGCTGGCGTTCCCCCTCGTCGCCCGGGAAGGGCCCGTGGGAATAGAAAGAATAGAGACCGGGGCAGCCGCCGGGATCCCCTTAAGCGATTTTGCCGACGTCGCGAGCTTTGGTATCGGCGCCCAGGTTCGGGTCCCGATCACCTTCCGCGGCCTTCCGGGGCTTGTGGTCCGGCCGCAGACCGCGGTCCTCTTTTACTTCAGCCCTCTGACGAATGTATCGGGCATCCTGACTTTCCGGCTGGATGCCTCGGTGGGATGGGCCTTTCGAATCACCGACGGGATCGCGATTACCCCCACGCTCGGCTACGGGGCACTGTTCCATCTGGCCCTGGCAGATTCGCCCCTTTTCTTCGTCGATTCGGGCTTTACCGTGGCGGTGGAGGGTTCGTTTGCCGTCACCGAAACTATTGCCCTCT
>CAZSGZ010000270.1:4249-5013 GCA_964606455.1 uncultured Spirochaetales bacterium | reverse complement strand
GGTACCGAAAACGACCGGCTTATCAGCCTGCTGCGGGGCTTTTTCGAAAGCAGGGCGGGATGATTATCCGGCTGGAGCTGCAGGTCCTGGCCGCGGTTGTGCTGGATATGGCAATCGGCGACCCCTGGGGGTTCCCCCACCCGGTACGGGGTATCGGCTGGGCAGTGGAAAAAATTGAATTTTTAAGCAGGCGCATCCTGAAAAGTCCGCGAAAGGCCGGTGTGCTGACATGGTTTCTCGTAACCGGAGGAACCGCGGCCTGCACCTGGCTCTTGGTGCGGGGGCTGTCCTTCATTCACCCTGCCGCGGGGGATGTCATCTCCATCATCATCCTGTATACCGCCGTTGCTTCGAAGGACCTTGTAAAGCATGCTCTGCATATTCGCGCCGGTGTCGAGGAAGGCCCCCTCGCGGAAGCGCGGAGACGGTTGTCGATGATTGTAAGCCGCCGGACTTCTACTCTTTCGATGGGGGAAATAATTTCATCGACGGTAGAAAGCGTCGCGGAAAATATTTCCGACGGGATCGTTGCCCCTCTTTTTTTTGCATTTCTCGGCGGTCCGGTGCTTGCGATGACCTACAAAGCGGTAAGCACCATGGATTCGATGGTGGGATACAAGAATGATGTTTACCGCGATTTCGGATGGCTGCCCGCCCGGGGAGATGATCTTTTTAACTATATTCCCGCCCGTCTGACAGCCCTCTTCCTTTGGCTGGCGGCGTGGTTTTCGGGACACGACAGAAAACGGGCTTGGAAGGTCCTT
>CAZSGZ010000270.1:0-4239 GCA_964606455.1 uncultured Spirochaetales bacterium | reverse complement strand
CCGAGGCGGTGATGGCCGGCGCGCTGGGCATCCGCTTCGGCGGGAAGGTAAATTATTTCGGCAAAACAGTGACGAAGCCGTTTATCGGGGACCGCGTTTCCGAACCGCATACCGGCCATATTACCGCCGCGGTACGGATCCTCGGCATCGTGCTTGTTGTATCGCTTGCAGCGGGAGCGGGAATCCGTTACGGAATCTGGGCGCTAATTTCGGGGAATTGACATGTACCTGTTTCACTAGTATATTAAGGGTGGTTAAATAAGATAACCATGCCTAATAAAATACAGATCCGGGAGGGGGCGGATGATAATGACGAACCGTATGGTGCCTATCAGGGAAGTAAGACCGCTTTCATCCTTTCAGGAAGGAAAGATGGTGGAAGTCAGGACTATAGCCGGCGGAAAAGGGGCTAGAAAAAAATTGTACGACCTCGGTATTGTTCCCGGTGCTTCCGTAACGATTGTCCAGGGGACTTTTAACTATCCGTATGTGCTGCAGATCGGCGGGAGCAGGATTATGCTCGGCTGGGGAATGGTGCAGAAAATTTTTGTATGTGAAAAAGGGTAAGGGATTTTTTTCTTCATAATGTTAGGTAAACCTAATATAAATAGGAAAATGTGATGGAAAAACACACAATAGCCGTTGTCGGGAATCCGAATTCCGGAAAAACCACCCTCTTCAATGGACTTACAGGCAGCAATCAGCGTATTGGAAACTGGCCCGGCGTAACGGTTGAAAAGAAAGAGGGTACCGCCGAATATAACGGGGAGAAATATCATTACGTCGATTTACCGGGTATTTATTCCCTTTTTGCATTTTCAGAAGATGAGCGGATTGCCAGGGACTATATCCTGACGGAACATCCCGACTTAGTTGTAAACATTGTCGATGCAACGAACATCGAGCGGAACCTCTATCTTACCACGCAGCTTTTGGAAATGCGGGTACCTATGCTCATTGTGCTCAATATGGTCGATTTAGCGGAGAAACAGCATTTAAAAATTGAGTTCGATCACCTTTCCCGGCATCTCGAAGTGCCGTGTGTCGGTATAAGCGCCGTCCGGGGAGGGGACATACAGCGTGTCAAAGCCTCGATTGAAGAAGCGGTGAGGAAACGGCCTGTATCGAGCGTACAAGTACGGTATCCGAATGAAATAGAAGAAGTTATCAGCTCCTGGACAGGCGAACTTTCGGAAGCGGCGCGGCGCATCGGGACCACCGAGAGGTGGATAGCGGTAAAGCTGCTGGAGGAGGAGGAATGGACGAGCAGGAGGGCCTTTGAAAACAGTTCCCTCACGGAGGAGGGCATTCGGGCCGCGGTTGCAGGGGTCGAGGCAATTCTCGGAGAATCGACCGACGCCATAGTAGCGGATTACCGTTACGGTTTTATTCACGGACTGGTGAAGGACGTCATTACGAAAACTGCCGGCCGCCGTTCGGTTACCGACAATATCGATAAAGTGGTTATGCATCGTTTTTTCGGTATTCCGATTTTTTTTATCGCGATGTTTATCGTTTTTCTGGTAACCATAGGACTCGGGAACAGGCTTATCGGGCTGTTCGAAAGCTTGTTCGGTATTATTTTTATCAACGGGACCGAAAAGCTGCTGGAGTTGTTTCAGGCCCCCGGCTGGCTCCAAGCGGTCCTCGTAGGAGGTTTGGGGACCGGTATTCAGACGGTAGGGGCCTTCATTCCGATTATTTTTCTGATGTTCTTCATGCTTGCCCTGTTAGAGGATTCGGGTTATATGGCCCGGGCGGCTTTTGTAATGGATAAATTCATGGGTCGTCTCGGTCTCCCGGGTAAGTCCTTTGTACCGATGATTGTCGGTTTCGGATGCACCGTCCCGGCAATAATGGCCGCGCGTACCCTCGATAACAGGCGGGACCGGATCCTGACGGTATTTATGACCCCTTTCATGTCATGCGGCGCCCGGCTGCCGGTATATTCCGTTATTGCCTCGGTTTTTTTTCTCCGCCATCAGGGGATGATTGTTTTTTCCCTCTATCTCGTAGGGGTTGTTGTTGCCGTTCTGAGCGGCCTCTTATTGAGAAAAACCATCTTTTTAGGGGAAACCAGCCATCTCATCATGGAACTGCCGCCGTATCACTCTCCCCGGGCAAAGCATATCATGATGCATACCTGGCTGAACCTGAAGGGGTTTCTCTTCCGGGCCGGCAAATTTATCATTATTGCATCGGTCCTTCTTGCCTTTCTCAACTCCTTCGGCACGAACGGGACCTTCGGCAATGAAGGAACGGACAAGTCTTTCCTGACAAAAATCGGCAAGGCAATAACTCCCGTTTTTACTCCCTTCGGCGTTGAAAAAGACAACTGGCCGGCGTCGGTTGCCCTGTTTACCGGCGTCTTTGCCAAAGAGTCCGTTATCGGCACCATGAATGCCCTCTACGGGCAAATGGCCCGGAAACAGGCGGCGGACGAAGAACCGCTGCGGAAGGAATCGGCTTTTGCGGTAATGCGGGGGTATTTCGCGAACAGTCGGGCCAGAGCCTACTCCTACCTGCTGTTTGTACTTCTCTATTTTCCCTGCATTGCCACTCTTGGGGTAGCGATAAAAGAGATCGGGAAGGGCTACTCCGTTCTTATGGTAAGTTACCAGACTGTCGTCGCCTGGCTAATTGCAACGCTCTTTTTTCAGCTCACTGCCGGGGGCAGTCCCCTCTGGATTGGAGCTGCCGTCGGCGGCGGCGCGGCATTTATTGTTATCCTTGCGTTTATCGGAAAAATAATACGTCGGGTGGAGAATAGGCGGATGTCCGGTTAGACGGTCCCGCGGAAAGTTACAGAAGAGAGGCCAGCCAAAACACCAGCGGGATCGTTACCACGCCGAAGAGCGTCGATATAAGCACGAGGGTGCCGGAAAACTCCGCCTTTACCCCGTACCGTTCCGGCAGAACAAAGGCGAATACCGCCGAAGGAAGGGCGGAGGCAACGAGAACGACGGTTTTCAGGGTTCCCCCGAGACCGAACAAACGGACCGCGGCCAATCCTGCCAAAAAACCTCCGATAACCCGGAGCAGGAGCCCCGCGAAGAGGTGGACCGTTATTTTTATTTTTTTTCCGCAAAGCGAAGCCCCGAGGGCGAAGGTCGCCAGGGCGGTTGCGGCTGTTCCGGCGAACTGAAAAGTGTTGGCAAGGACCTCCGGCATGGGAAGGGGAAGAAAATTCCAGGCAAAACCGGCGACAATTGCCCACAACAGGGGAGATTTTATCATTTCCTTCAATCCCTTCGCGGAAAATCCTCCGGTTACAATTAAAATACCCAGGGTAAAGATAAATGTTGTCTGGATTTGATCGTACACAACGATAAAATTCATTGCGGCCAGGCCGCCCCAGAGTTTCATGAGGGGAATGCCCAAAAACCCGGAGTTCATGAAAATAATCGGTGGAATGAACGTTCTGGTATCCAGTTTCGCCGCCTTCGCGTACAGAAACGAAACAATGAAGAGCACGATAACGATGAAGCCGGTAACTCCGGTCAGCTGCAGTACCGTTTTCCCGTCCATATTTGAAGCGGCAAGAGAATAAAACACCAAAAAGGGCATAAAAAAATCGGTAACCGCCCTGACAAGAGTTTCAACGGAAAGAGAAAAGCGTTTGGTCAGAAAGTACCCCCCTGCTGCGGTGAAAAAGATGGGAAGAAGAAGAGTTAACGAGCTGACAAACATATGTGGACTATACGGAAAAATTCAATTTCCCGCAATATTGATGCTATACATAGCCGTGCAGATGCCGATATTCAAAAAGAAAGGGTATAGTATGCGCAAAATTATCATTTCTCTCCTATTCTCAGGTCTTGTGTGTGCCGGAGCGGTTTCCGAGACGGTAATGCTGTATATTGGAAATGGAGCGGAAACGGAAGAACAGTTCCAGGTCTGCCTGCCGGTGTCTTTGGCCCTTGAAGACGGGGTAATGAATGAATTTTTCGACAGCGGGCACATTGTATTCAATGCGGGCATATCCATGGACCGGGAGTTCCCGGATACACCCTTTCCGGCGGACAGGCTGCCCCTTCGGGCGGCAAAAGCCGGGGGGGCGGCATACTTGCTCGAGGTAACCATCAATTATACCTTTCAAGGCGGAGAGGACGGGGAAATTGGAATGGATAATTCATTTTCCGCGGATTACATCTTTTCACAGGTTTCCTCTTCCCGGGTGCTGCGGACGGGCGGAGTTACAACCGCCGCGGTAACGGGGATTGAAAGTCCGGAACCTGA
>CAZSGZ010000269.1:0-5015 GCA_964606455.1 uncultured Spirochaetales bacterium | reverse complement strand
ATACTGATCGCCCAAAGTATGACGCGCAGTCTCCCTATCGCAACCGCCGATCCGGTTTTCGGGCAATACGGTATCGAGGTAATCGAAATGTAAACCGCCGCCGGCTGCGACCCGGTCAGAATAAACCTGCCATGTCCGGTTTCGTAAACACTAAAAACGGGCCCATTCGAACTCATTTTTTTTGCAATTTAACTGTAACTGCACTATGATTATTAGTGGGGAGGTTGTGTATGATAACGGGGAAACGCGGTTTTTTGTATGTGCTGGCTGCGGCAGGCCTGCTCATTTCTCTTCTTTTCAGTTCCGGATGCAATGCGAGCTTGATGGACGATCAATTTACAGAGAAAGACCTCGAAGGTGTCGATACCATCTGCAAGGACGCATCGGCGGAGTACGACGCCATTCTTGCAGAAACCGGAAATGCCGACACGGCTCGGCAGGAACTGGCGGCATACCTGCAGTCCCGGCGGGGGGTAATCGATGCCGGTGTTGCGGAGGACGATGCCACAGTATGGGCCCATTTCAAGCCGGGGATTACCGCCTGCATTCTTACCGAGTGGAAGAAACCGGACGATGAGGGGCGGTCCGTCTTGCCGGCTGCAGTTCCGCGGCGGTCGTTCCGGCAAAACACAGCGGTACCGCGAAACGGAGCGGGAACGCAGCACGAGAAGCGGTTTTTAGGTACCGGGGCGGGAATGACGGCGCGGCTGTTTTCGCCGTTCAACTCGGAGTTCGGCATTACCGACGAACTGATGCTGTTCAAGGATTACTACGTTACTCCCGGCTTGGAAGGGTACGGCCTCGATGATGCTTTCACCTACATCGATTTTGAATCGCGTATTGACGAGGTAATGGCGGCCCTCGTTCCCACAAATGGACCGGCCATGCATCTGCTGATGAATACACACGGCGGGCTGACGAAGCTGCATACCAACGGGGAAGTGGTAAACCACATATGTACCGGCGAACACCTTATACCGGCCGACGCGTATGCCGAGTATAAAACCGATATTCAGGAAGGGCGTATCGTCTTATCTTACGTCGATTCAGTTTCGTATTTGGCCTTTACTCCCGAATTTGTATGGGATTATTCGACCTTTTCCGGGACCGTCGACGAGGAGGATTCCGACTGGCTCGTCCGTTACGTGCACATCAATGCATGCTACAGCTATCATCAAAGCTTAGTGGATGCCTTTCTCGAAACAGGTGCGGTATGTTTCAGCGGGTTTACCGGTACGGTCACTTGTGAATACGGTAATTATGCCGGGCAGGAATTCTTTTCCAACCTTGCCGACTGTCACACAATTCAGGAGTCCTACGGCATGGTGGATGATAAAACCGACTGGGACTATCCTAACACCGAATTCAAACTTGCCGGGAACACCGGCAAACGGCGCTACTTCTACCGTTCCTTTGTCGGTATGGAGGGAGAACAGGCAAGCAGCCCGACAGCCCAATGGACAAGCATGATTACCAATGCCGACGGGACCTACTTCGAACAGAACATGTATGACGAAAGCGGAAACGTGAAGGGGATCCTGACCGTGATGATCGAGTCCCCCCAAACGGGAGAGTTCGAAATTAAAGATACATCGAACACCAAGGTGTGGTACGACCATATCGGCACCGGCATACTCTGGGCCGCGGACAAGGACGAGGTATCCCGAGGCGCCGAAGGAACGGTAAACGTCACAGCCTTTGACAATACCATGGGAGGGACCATCGAGGGATTATTCAGCGTTACCGCCGTCGACAGCGACAATATTACGAACACCGAGAAAAAAGGACTGGAGGGGACCTTCTTCGCCGTCCGCTCGACGGAATGACCGCCGGACGGGGCCTTGATGAAAAACTCAAATTGAAAACGATACCTTCCTGCCAAGAACTTATGCACACCTTATGCGTCGAGATACAGGAGCGGTGTGTCGGGAGCGATGGAAACCGGCAAGCCGCGGCCTTTTTCCGTGACAAATTGGCCGCTTTGGGCTGGGAAACGGAAACCCAGGAATTTAACGCCGTTGACTGGCAAGACGGCGGCGCGGCCCTTCGGGCCGGCAACAGAGATTTTCGCGTACTGGTAAGTCCCTACTCCCGCGGCTGTTCGGAAACTGCTTCGCTTACAGCCGCCGCCGACACGGCAGAACTGGAACAGGGAGATTTCCGGGACACCCTGCTTCTTCTGCATGGCGAACTGGCGAAAGAACAGCTTATGCCGAAAAACTTTGTTTTTTATAATCCCGACGAGCATCGAAAAATTATCTCTTTGCTGGAACAAAGCGGCGCGAAAGCGCTTATCTGCGCTACAGGCAGAAACGCCTCCCTAGCCGGCGGCGTATACCCGTTTCCTCTTATCGAGGACGGAGATTTCGATGTTCCCTCGGTGTACATGACGGAAGAAGAAGGAAAGAAGCTGCTCCCCTATGTCGGCAAACCGGCGGCCCTGAATTCCATATCTACAAGAATTCCCGGCACCGGGTGCAACATTATCGGAAAAAAAGGCAGGGATGATTCGCGACGGATAGTTGTTACGGCCCATATCGATGCAAAGAAAGGGACCCCCGGCGCCATCGATAACGCAACCGGCGCGGTAACGCTGCTGATCCTGGCAGGCCTGTTACAAGATTATTCCGGGGACACGCAAATTGAAATCGCTGCGCTCAACGGAGAAGATTACTATGCCGTACCGGGACAAATGCAGTATATTGCGGCCAACGAAGGCAGATTTGACAGTATTGCGGTGAATATAAATATCGACGGAGCGGGATATAAAACGGGGAAATCGTTCTTTTCGTTTTTCAGCCTGCCTCCGGACATGTATGCAAAAGCCGCGGAAACAATGACCGACTATCCGGAAATAACCGAAGGTCCCTTGTGGTCCCAGGGGGACCACAGCATTTTCATACAGTACGGCAGGCCCGCGATCGCGGTTTCCTCTCAATGGTTCATCGAGAATATCGACAGCCAGGACATTACACACACGCCGAAAGACTCTCTTGAGATCGTAGACTGCGGGAAAATCGTCGAAATAGCGGAAGCATTGAACAGTCTGCTGCGAAAATTGTAGAGCCTGGCCGCGTTACGCGGGAAAAGGAAAGTTGACGCGAAACTCCGTCCCGTTGTCGGTGTTCAATGTAATTTCGCCGTCTAATCCGGCAACGAGCTCCCGAATGAGGAGCAGCCCCGTGCCGCCTGTAAGGTCGTCGAAACTATCCGCCTTTCCTTTCAGGCCGGTCCCGCTGTCCCGGTAGGTAAAATGTACGGTAGGGCCCTCCCGGCGGATTCGTAAATCGATCTCGCAGGTATCCGCAAACACGGCGTATTTAAAGGTATTTGTTAAAAGCTCCGCCGTCATAATCCCTAGGGGGGTGTTGTATTTGGGGGGGAAGTTCATTTCATCAAGCTCGAAGTTGAGCCGGAATTGTGCTTCATTTTCATACAGCGAGGCGGATATCGCTTCCGCTAAGTCCCGGATGTATTCGGGAAGGCTGATGCCGGTAAAATTATCGGTCCGGTACATTTTATTATGAATAAGGTGGATTGCCTTTACCCTGTTGATGATGTCCCGAATGGAATCCTCTTTCGATTTCTCCCCGGTGGACAGCTCCACATGAGCGAGGGCTTCCACGGTGGCCAGGTTATTGGAGACCCGGTGGTTTATTTCCGTTAGCAGGTTACGGTTTTCCCGAAGCAGTTCATTCAGCTCCGCTTCTTTCTTCTTCAAGGCCGTAATGTCCCGACTAGCGGTCAGAAAACCGCAGACCTCTCCCGCGCCGTTTCGAAGGGGCGTTACAATCTCCTCGGCCCAGAACGTGCCGCCGTCCTTTTTTACATGCTCGAGCTCCAGCGTAAGCAGTGTTTCCCCTTCCGGAGACCAGGTCCTCATCAGCTCCGTTACCCGTGCATACGAATCGGGAGTAAGGAGGTCTTTAATCGAGAGGCTTTCCATCTCTTCGGCGGTATAGCCGGTCAGTTTCTCATTTGAACGGCTTATATAGGTAAAATTGAGGTGCTGGTCGGTAATTGTTAGAATTTCCGGGATATTTTCGGTAATGGTATGGAGCAGTTTCTCGTACTCATGCAATTCCGTTATGTCCTCCATGGTGAGGATCACCGTTTTCCCCTTTCCGGGGGAGAGCAGCACCGCCGAAGCGCGAAAGGCCGCTTTTGCCGCGGTACCGTTCATTTGCAGCCGCATGGGCACCGTTGCTCTGTGGCTTTTGTTTCCGTTCCGTATGGTTTCGAGAAAAAGCCCCCGCAGCTTACACCGCTTACAGCCCCGTCCGTATCCGCAGCCCCGGGGGTCTTCATCGCGGTGAACACAGCGCAAGACGTTTCCCACCGGGTCTTCGGCGCGTTCCTTTTCAGCACGGAACGCGGTCCCGAGGTATTCCTCCGCCGCCCGGTTCATTTTCCGCACCACCCGCTCTTCGTCGAGGCAGAGGGTCATAACGGGAATACCCTCGCATATGGAACATACCTCGGCGTAGTGGCTTTCTCTTTCAAGCTTTTCCTTGAACTGGGCAAACCCCCGCTCAATGGCGTTTAGAAGCACGTATTCTCCGGAGTTTTTTAAAATGTACCCGTAGTTCGGCACCGATCGTATCCGGTCCACATATTTTTTTTCATGGTGCGCCGTTAGAAAACTAATCGGCACATCCCTTTGCCGCAAAATACGCCGGGCCGCCTCCGCGCCGTCGATACCGTCGCCTAAGTCGAGGTCCATTACAATAAGCTCGATGTCGGGATCGTCGGCAAAAATCCGTACGGCGGATTCCCCGGTACTGCTTCTAACCACGGCATACCCGTTGTTCTCTAACATGCGGGCCTCTTTAAACCCCACGATGGGATCGTCTTCAACGAGGAGTATTTTAGGCTGTTTCGCCGCTATACCATCCATTTGTACCGCATGTTACTACTATCGGACGAAAATTTCAATATCTTTAGATAAATTTATTTATTTATATATATTAGAGTAATTAGGTAACAAATTTATATACCGCCGAATCATTCCGCCT
>CAZSGZ010000268.1:0-5022 GCA_964606455.1 uncultured Spirochaetales bacterium | reverse complement strand
CGGCGGGAAGAACAAAAAGGCCCGAACTGATCATTGCTCCGGTAGCAATTGAGAAAATATCCAGCGTACCGAGTTTTTTCGGAATAGGACCATCCTTCCCCTTAGAGCGCATCATCTCCGCCCCCTTACCTTTGTATGATAGCAGATCCCCATGCAGTGCGCAAATAAAAAACCGAAACCTATTTGTAACTTTATAGTGACATTATCCGTCAGTTGCACTATATTTCTATATGTGGAAAGAAACAGGAAGATAACGGAAGAAAAGTTTATCCATGCGGTCCATTCTATCCTTTTTCAGGAAGGATATGGAGCCCTGGGAGTAAATGCCGTCGCTGAAAAAGCGGGCATGAACAAGGTACTGCTGTACCGCTACTTTGGAAGCCTGGAAGGGCTGTTGGAACGGTATATCGAGGGGATGGACCCCTTTCCTGACCTCATTCCCCTCCTGGAAATGGAGTTGTCCGGCCGGAAAAGCGTTTCCGTCGCCGATGTAAGCCGTATCATTTTTTCGGCCCTCGAGAGCGCTATCATCGAAAACCCCTCTTTTGCCGAAATACTGAAGTGGGAGATTGTTTCCGATAATCCTCTTACCAGAAAAATCGCTGAATCGCGGGAGCAAAGCGGGAGAAAGCTCACGGAGTTCCTGAAAAACCGGGTCGATTGGCCGGAGGGAAAGGACGTAGAAGCTATTCTGGCGGTGCTTACCGGCGGCCTGTTTTATCTGTGGCTCCGGAAAGATACCGCGGATTACTACAACGGCGTCCCCCTCAACCGTCCGGAGGGAAGAAACCGGCTGCTGGAAGCGGCGACGGACATCCTAGAGTCAATTTTTCCAGACCCCCGGCCCCGCTTCCGAAAAATGACCGAGAAATAGAAATTATGTAACTAATTAGTTACAAAACACTTGACGATGTACCACATCGTTTGTACCTTGTAACCGTAGAGTTACATAGGAGGTACACCATGACCATAAAACATGTAGTAGCAAATCTCGGGATTATCGGAATTTTGGCATCCTGCAGCACCACGGCGGACCGTGTGCCGGGGCAGCAATCCGGAGCTAATGCTGAAACCAAAACCGCCCTGCAGTCGCTGAACCCCGATTTTCCGACACTTTTCGAAGCGGCGGCAGGCGGAGCGGGACCCTATCCAGAAAGAACTGATCGATCTCATGCACTTCTCCCGAAAAAGCGCGAAAGAACGTCCTGTCGGAATGACCCCTGAAATGATGGACTTAGGCGGAATCGCCCGATTTTTCTGGTACTCATTTTTTACTCCCGAAACGATGATGAAAGATTCAAACCGGAAAACGATCGGGAAAATCGTAACCAACCAGCTGGAGAATTCGGCCGGCATCATTGCAATAACTTCTAATTCAGCCGCACCCGAAGCTCTCATTGAAGCCGGCCGCAGCTACCAAAAGATGAAAATCGCCGCTTTCGAATCAGGGATTATCGTTCATCCGATTTCCCAGCTTCTCCAGGAAGATGAGTGGAAAGATGCCGTTGCCGCCCGGCTGGGCATCGACGGACATATCCTCTATATTGCCAGAATCGGCTATCTGAAAGGGAAGCCCATGGACTTCGATGTCGATGCCGTCAGCTCTCCGAGTATCCGGCTGCGGCCCGAGCAGTTTGTGTCGGTGAAGTAGAAACGTTGACGCTCCGGGGGCGGCATGCCGCACAGTGCGGTGCCGCCCGCCGGACTCATCCCACTAGTTCGTTCAAGCCCTCGATTACCCGTGACAATTCCTCCGGAGGAAGGGAACAAATCCTATTACCGATCCGTTCGGTTGATAACGTCCGCACCTGTCCGATTTTCACCCAGGATTTTTTCGGAAGTTTTGCCGATTCAAGGGGAAGTGTAAGGGGAAAACCCGCCCGCTGGGGCCGGCCCGTTATGGCGAGACCGATGACGGTACCTGATTTTGCATTGAAAATGTCATGGCTGATGACGAGCACCGGGCGATACCCCGCCTGTTCCGAACCCCGTACAGGATTCAAATCGGCCCAGTAAACCTCTCCCCTCAGTATTCCGGCCATACCTCGTTCTCCGCCGCAATACTTTCTTCAGCGAGTTCCTGCTCATAGATAGGCTCCAATTTATCCAGTTCCCGGGCGAGACGTGTTTTTTCATATCGTTCAAGCCGTTCGGCCACCGCCTCCTCAAAAAAACTGCTCCGGCTTCGGATTTTCTGCTCCCGGACATAGCGGTCCACAGTCTCGAGGAGCCGGCTGTCTATTGTAACGGCTATTTTTGCTTTTCCCATTTGCACCTCCGGGTATGATATTTTATCATACCAAACAATAAGTGTCGACCGCAAGGTCAGTACGGGAAACGCACTGCCGCCCGCTGCGCGGCTAGGGCGGTGCATCCCAGAATGCGTGCCGGTAATGGTCCCGTATATTTCTGTCCCGGGTCAACAGCGGTGCCCCCCAGATTAATGCATGAGCGGTGATGAGGCGGTCGAAGGGGTCCCGGGTCCAGCCGAGGGTGGACCCCGCTTCTGCAGCCCGGAACCAGCCGCTTTCATCAACGGATAGAAAATAGTCCCGCTGCAAGACAGTCAGCAGCGCCCTGGGGTCCTCATGAAGTCGTCCGATCTCAAAGAGGAAATCGAGCTCAAGCCGTGCCATGGGGGAATAAAAAAGCTCCTCATCATCCAGAAAGCCCCATACACGGGACGGGATTTTTCTCTGGTCGGCAAAAAGAAAGACAATTGCATGGGTATCAAGAAAAACCATGTTCCGTCCACTCGGCGGGAGAAAAGTCGGGAAGCGTATCCAAATCGTCGGCGGCTCCCGGCCGAGGTTCCGCGCTTCCGACCGGTTTCCGGGTACCCTCCGCCACCAGGCGGAAGCGGTCGCCTCCCCGTTCGATAACAACGACTATACCGGTGTCCCGGCATTCATCGAGATAGCGGAACAGGTTCTGCCTGAATTGCGTCGCCTTTACCGTCATAGTAAGCACCTCTGTACGTTTTTCATTAGAAAAGTGTACACCTGCAGAGCGGAAAATGCAAGGCTGCAATGGGAGCACGACAATTTCGTTTTTGCCGCCATGTTAAGCCCCTTTCCGTCTGTCAATAAATGTTTGCAACCAGACTCAACAATACCACTGGATGTGGATAGGCCAAATACCGTAAAAACATCTTTAAGGATATATAATTATATGGTAATATGGTTTTTATGAAAACAACGATAGAAATTCCGGATGACCTGTTTAGACAGGCGAAAATTTATTCCGCCGTGAATGGGATTCCGCTGAAAGTCTTGTTTGCCGAGGCATTGGCGGAAAAAGTTAACGAACCCGAGTCGCAAGAAGCTGTCCGTCCTTGGATGGAATTTTACGGAAAAGGTGAAGGTTTTATCAATGACCTTGAAGAGATTGACGCCGTAATTCAAGATGAATTCGAAATAGTAAATGAAGATGAATGGAAATGATTGTCGATACTAATGCCCTTTCGGATATCTTTAAAAAAAGAAAAGGAATTGGGCCCTATCTGCTGCAGGCGGACGCGCTATACCTTCCGGTGATTGTTCTCGGAGAGTATTTATTCGGTATAAAAGGTTCGAAAAAAAGAATCGAGTTACTAAAAATGCTGGAGGGTTTTTTGCAAACATTAACCGTTTTGGGCATTGATAAAACGACAGCCAAAAAATATTCCGATATCAGATGGGAATTGAAATCGGCCGGAACACCGATACCGGAAAATGATATTTGGATAGCCGCATTGGCAAGGCAGCATCGCATTGAGGTTCTAAGTAATGATTCCCACTTCGATAGGGTGCCGGGAATTGTTCGGATCGGTTGGCAGATAGATTATACGGCATCCAGATAAGTAAAAACGGTTACCCTTTGCCGGTGCCCTCCCTCGGCAATCCACCGGCCGAAGTTCCGCGTTTCTTTATCAAACTCGACGCCGATTTTGTGCAGTTTCTGTTTATTTTCCGTTTTAGCAGAGTAGGGGATGAGATACCCCTTGTCAAATAAACCGCGGACGGGCTGCAATAGAATTATTGACAAACAACAACACTTGTAATATAGTTCCAGTATGTCGATAAACAATCGACATACTGGAACTTATATGCAAGATAGTACATTACCGGACCAACCGGTCTTCGACTATACAACTCTAATGGACTCACTTAAAGCCTATAAACATCCGCGAGACAAAGTTACGTCTCTATTGCAGAAGGATATGATTATCAGAGTGAAAAAAGGACTCTACGTACACCCCCTGTCGAAGTGGGGGCAGATACCGGTCAAGGAATTAACGGCAAATCTAATGTACGGACCGTCATACATCTCGCTGCAGTATGCCCTTGCTGCTTACGGCATGATACCCGAGACAGTTGTACACATTACATCGATAACATTTAAAAAGACAAAGCGCTACCGTACTCCCATCGGTGAATTTCTGTACAGGTCTGTATCGAAGGAACACTATCTCCCCGGAATCCTCAGGAAGACGGCAGATGATATCTTTTTCTACTTAATCGCATCTCCCGAAAAGGCCTTGATTGATATGCTGTATTTTACACCGGACCTTCGAAGCATGGGTGATATGAATACATATTTACTAGAAGACCTGCGAATAGATGAAGATAGTCTTGCGGAACTCGATTTATCGGCTCTAAAAGAAATTGGAGCAGCTATAGAAACTCCGAAAATGCAATTATGCATGAAGGTTTTAGAAAAGTATACAAAATGAAGCAGGTGATAAAGGATTACATCCACAGAAAAAACCCTCAAAACCTCCGCGATTACGATCGGGCAATGCGGGAGATTATTCAGCACATAACCCTGTTCGGTTTATGGAGGTCGGGTTTTTTCGAATATGCGGCATTTTACGGCGGAACGGCATTGCGAATCCTGCACGGGCTTTCCCGCTTTTCAGAAGATATAGATTTCTCGCTGCTCCAAAAAAATATGCACTTTTCTATAGAACCGCACTTATCCGGAATACAAACCGAGTTGTCGGGATTCGGTTTTGAGGTTGATATAACAGTTAACGAAAAA
>CAZSGZ010000267.1:0-5038 GCA_964606455.1 uncultured Spirochaetales bacterium | reverse complement strand
ATACTATGAACCGCACGGTAAGGATTCCGAATAATGTCCGAAGATCAAAATTGACAATGGAAACGGAATTTTGCCGGTTGGCATACAAAATGCAACTCCAAATAAATTTAGAAGACAATTTAATTTTTTTGTAGGTCCTTTGATAAAATTCGCATAAAGAATAGACTTTATGTTTGTGATATGGGTATAGCATTTTGAAACTTGAAGAACTTGAACAAGGTAAATCGATCTCGGGTATTTTAACCAATGGTTCCGTAACGGTTGTATCCGTCACCTGGCACGGAACCGATGCTGTGGAACTTACCTACAAGGATTCGGCGGGCCGTCCGGGGGTTGAATTAATATACCGGGAACAGGAATCTTTTTTGAAAGCGGAGTCAACGGAAAGGGATTGGGACTTTTCCGCCGACGGAAACCTTTTTAAGCTTGTATCGGAATCGTTGCGGATAAAATTAGGATATCTGTTTGACCCTTATCTTGCCGTCAATTCCTCGGATGTGGAGCCGCTGCCTCATCAAATAACGGCGGTTTATGAAAAAATGCTTTCCAGGCAGCCGCTCCGTTTTCTGCTTGCCGACGATCCGGGTGCCGGAAAAACAATCATGGCCGGGCTTCTGATAAAAGAGCTTCTCCTACGGGGAGATGTTGAACGGTGCATGGTCGTCTGCCCGGGGAATCTGGTGGAGCAATGGCAGGATGAACTCGATTCAAAGTTCAGTTTGCCTTTCGAAATCCTAACAAACGATAAGCTCGAATCCGCACGTTCCGGAAACTGGTTTCTGGAAAACGATCTTGTCATCTGCAGGCTCGATAAACTGAGCAGGGACGATGCGCTTCATCCGAAACTCGAGAACACCGATTGGGACCTGATCGTCGTAGACGAAGCGCATAAAATGTCGGCCACCTTCTTTGGCGGCGAGGTTAAATATACAAAGCGGTACCGCCTCGGACAGATGCTCTCCCGAATAACACGCCATTTTCTGTTAATGACCGCAACGCCGCATAACGGCAAGGAGGAAGATTTTCAGCTCTTCCTATCGTTGATAGACGAAGACCGGTTCGAAGGCAAGTTCCGGACCGGTGTCCGCAAATCCGTTGTTACGGACATCATGCGCCGCATGGTGAAAGAGCAGTTGGTCAAATTCGACGGAAAACCGCTCTTTCCCGAACGCCGTGCTTACACCGTTCAATACGAACTTTCCGAAGGCGAATCACAGCTGTATCAGGCGGTTACGAATTACGTGCGCACCGAATTTAACCGGGCTTCTCTTATTGGAAATGATGGTGCTCGGCGAAATATCGGATTCGCGTTGACGATATTGCAGCGTCGTCTCGCCTCATCACCGGCGGCTATTTACCATTCGCTGCAGCGCCGCAGGGAGCGGTTGGAAGCAAAAATAGAAGAGATAAAAGCGATGCGAGACGGAAAAAAACGGACTTTCTATAAAGAGTCACCGAGAAACTGGTTTTCCGTCGAAGATATTGAAGATTTAGAGGACGCGCCGGAAAGCGAAGTTGAAGAACTTGAAGATGAAATTATCGACAGAGCGACCAACGCGCAGAATATTACGGAGTTAAAAAAGGAAGTAAGCCATCTCACTCATTTGGAAACACTTGCGAAGTCGGTTTACCGCCGGGGTGACGATAAAAAATGGGAAGAACTTTCGTCTCTGCTTCAGGAAAACGACGCGATGTTCGACCGCAACAACATACGCAGAAAGCTGGTGATCTTTACCGAACATAAGGATACCCTTGTTTATTTAAAGCAGAAGGTTTCCACTCTTTTGGGAAATGAGCAGGCAATCGTTACAATCTATGGCGGGATGAACCGGGAAGAACGAAAAAAGGCGGAAGCCCTTTTTAAGCACGACTCTTCGGTGGCCGTTCTTATTGCGACGGATGCCGCGGGAGAGGGAATCAACCTTCAACGGGCGCATTTAATGGTCAATTACGACCTGCCTTGGAACCCGAATCGATTGGAGCAGCGGTTCGGACGGATACACCGAATCGGGCAGACCGAGGTCTGTCATCTCTGGAATCTTGTCGCTCACGAAACCAGGGAGGGGCAGGTATTCGTGCGGCTTCTATCGAAGCTTCAGATAGAACGTGACGATTTAAAGGGCAAAGTATTCGATGTCTTAGGCCAGATTTTTCAGGGGCAGGCTTTACGAGATTTATTGATAGAAGCGATTATATATGGTGAATCGCCGGAAACGAGGGCGAAACTCGAAAATGTCATCGATACGGCCATGGATCCGGAGAAAATTCGCGCGTTGTTGGAAAGCGAAGCCCTCTCTCAAGATACCTTAAGTTCATCGAAGATTCAGGACGTACGGGACATGATGGAGCGGGCGAAAGTAAGGAAACTTCAGCCACATTTCATCCACGGATATTTCAAAGAGGCCTTTACCCAGCTTCGCGGAAAGATGCGGAGACGTGAGCAGGACCGGTACGAGCTTATCCATGTTCCGGCTGATATCCGCAACAGGATGCACCTTATCGGCGGTAGACGGGTCATTCTGCACCGGTACGAGCGGGTGACTTTCGAGCGGGAAGCGGTAAGTCTGCCCGGCGCCCCGGCTGCCGATCTTTTATCCCCGGGACATCCTCTCTTAGACGGGATCATCGACTTGTACCTCGAGAGGTATCGTGAGTTGTTATCGAAGGGAGCGATTTTGGTGGATGATGTCAGACCAGAGGGAGAACTGAAAGTTCTCTGTTATTTGGAACATACGATTTTAGACGGGCGTCCCGACCGGCATGGAAATAGACTGGTCGCATCAAAGCGGGTACAATTTTTAGATATATACGAAACAGGTAAAATACACCATGCGGGGTATGCTCCGTTTCTCGAATATCGATGTTTGAAAGAAGATGAGATCAAAGAGGCCGCTGAAATCACTAAAGGTGAATGGCTGCATAACGGATTTCGGGACAAAGCAGTAAGTTACGCGATAGCAAACCTGGTACCGGAACATCTGGAAGAGGTACGATTGCAGAGGGAAACAATAGTAAAAAAGAGCCTTTCTGCGGTAAAAGAACGGCTTACCCGGGAAATTCACTATTGGGACAACGAAGCGGAAAGACTTCGACTTCAGGAAAAAGAGGGAAAAGTAAATGCGAAAATCAATTCCGCTAAAGCGAGAAAGCGGGCTGAAGATCTGGTATCCCGCTTGAAAAAACGGACCGAAGAATTGGAACAGCAGCGGAAACTGTCCCCGCAGCCTCCGGTAGTTTTGGGCGGATGCCTGGTAATTCCCGCCGGAATGCTTCACGAAAGTGAAAAGTCGGGAACGGCGCTGCGGCAAAACAAAGAAAGCGAGCAAACCGCCATGGATACGATCATGTCCCTTGAACGAGAGATGGGAAACTTCCCGGAAGATGTAAGTAAATTCAACAGGGGATGGGACATTGAATCGAGGAATCCCGAAACCGGACTGCTCCGGTTTATCGAGGTAAAAGGCAGGCAGATCGATGCGCAGACGGTGACTATAACGAAAAATGAAATCAGACAGGGCTTGAACAATCCCGAAAATTACTTTCTTGCTATCGTATTAATTCACGACGGCGATTCCCCGGAGGTTTATTATGTTCGTGAACCTTACGAAACGGAGCCCGACTGGGGCGTGGCGAGCCGGAATTATCAATTAAAAGACCTCCTGTCGAAAGGGGAGAAGGTATTGTAATGGTTTTGATCTACATCGACGAATCTGGAGATACCGGAACGAATTTTAACGATACGCAGCAGCCGATTTTTGTATTAGGTGCAATGTTGGTTCAGCAGAATAATTGGAAAAAACTCGAAAATAATTTCCAGAAGGTTTTGAAAGAGGCGTTTAAGCAAAATATCCCTCCGGAATTTGAGTTGCATGCCATGGATTTGGTCAACCGGAAAAACCATTTCCGGGATTTTTCATTGGAAGGTACTTTGGAATTTAGAAATCGGTTATTCCAATTACTTGAAAAATCAAAGCTTCCTGTTTTTTATCGAAAAATTGATAAAAAGCGCTATTCAGATTATTGCCAGAAAAGGTTCGGAAGTGGAATAAAAATTGATCCCTATATCATGGCTTTTCCGTTTGTCAGTCTTCGGGTGGATTCCTGGTTGGAGGAACAGAATGAGTTGGGGATTTTCATTTTTGATGAACACAGAAGCCTTATCGATATCGAACAATCATTACGGGCGCTAAGGCTGCCTGAGAAAGGCGGACTACATGTGGAGCACATTATTGAAAAAGGGTTCTTCATAAATTCACTGAAAAGCTTCCCACTCCAATTAATCGATCTTATTTTGTATTATATCCGTAAATATGAAGAGGCAAAAATCGGTAAAAAAGTGAGCGATATCCATCGGCAGGTTTTTCCATATATTGAACGATTGACTGAAAATCTTGACCAGCATGATAAAGGCTTGGATATTATCGATTGGATAGACGGGAGAGTAAAAAAATAAGCGATTGCCCCTATAGGAGGATCCGTCGTAACGACGAACCGCTGGCAACCGCTTGAGTAGAATTTACATCTGGATTGTTCCGATGTCAAGTAAGGATTTACGTGAAATGAACCAAAAAGGTTCAAAATGATGAAATTGAACCAAAAAGGTACAAAACGGATATGTATAAAAAAAAGCTGATAGAAGTAAACATCCCCTTAGAGGCGATTAACGAAGCTTCCGCCAGGGAGAAGTCGATACGTCATGGACATCCCTCGACGCTGCACATCTGGTGGGCCCGGCGTCCCCTGGCGGCATGCAGGGCGGTCTTATTCGCGTCCCTTGTAGACGATCCGTCTGCACGTCCGGAGGAGTTCCCCACCGAAGAAGAGCAGGAGAAAGAGCGGGAGCGGCTCTTTCGAATCATGGAAGATCTTGTTGTGTGGGAGAACTCCAATAACGAAGAGGTCTTATCCAGAGCCCGCAAAGAGATAGAAAAATCAACCGGCGGCAGTCCCCCGCCGGTATACGATCCTTTTGCGGGGGGCGGTTCCATTCCCCTGGAGGCCCAGCGCCTGGGGTTAGATGCACATGCTTCGGATCTGA
>CAZSGZ010000266.1:0-5091 GCA_964606455.1 uncultured Spirochaetales bacterium | reverse complement strand
GATGGTCCTAAAGGGGAGCGCGTATTGACCCTCGCGAACAGCGGCAGACCCTTTCCGGAGGACATCGATCTGGACAATCCGGGTACGCTGGGCCTGCGGCTTATATCGGCGCTGGTCGATCAGCTCGGAGGGTCCCTGGAGCTTCAGCGGCAGCCTCATCCGGAATTCTCCATCCGTTTTCCTGCCGGGGATTGAAGCCGGTCTATTTCTGCTTTTCCAGCATCTTTCTCTGGTCGGCGGGCAGCACCTCTTTCCGGAGGCGGATCGACTTCGGGGTAATTTCAATCATCTCGTCCTCCCGGATAAACTGCACCGCTTTTTCCAGGGTCAGCGGCAGGATCGGCGACAGAACCACGGCATCATCTTTTCCCGCCGCCCGCATGTTAGTCAGTTTTTTTGTTTTACACGGATTAACGTTTAAGTCGTTTTCCTTGTTGTGTTCCCCGATAATCATCCCCTCGTAGACCTGTTCTCCGGCGGTAATAAACATGTTGCCCCGTGGTTCCAGGTTGTAGAGAGCATACGGTACCGAGGTCCCCTGCCGGTCGGAAACGAGCGATCCGGTAAAGCGGATGGGAAAGTCCCCGCGGTAGTCTTCGTATCCCGACAGGTAGGAGTTCATGATGCCGGTGCCTTTTGTATCGGTCAGGAATTCGTCCCGGTAGCCGATAAGCGCCCGGGAGGGAACACTGAATTCAATACGGATTCTGCCGCTGGAATGGTTGACCATGTTGATCATCCGGCCTTTTCTCCGGTTCAGCTTTTCCGATACAATTCCCATAAAACTCTGTTCGCAGTCGATAAACAGATGTTCAATCGGCTCCTGCCGCTTCCCGTTGTGCTGCCGATAGATGACCTGCGGGCGGCCGACGCAAAATTCAAAACCTTCGCGGCGCATGGTCTCGATAAGAATGACCATCTGAAACTCTCCCCTGCCCTGGACGATATAGCTTTCCCGGTCCGCCGATTCCTCCACCCGCATGGAAACATTCAGAAGCGTTTCTTTTTTCAGACGATCGAGGATTTTCGTTGCCTGCACGAATTTCCCCTCTTTTCCGGAAAAGGGCGACGTATTTCGGGTAAACTTCATGGAGACCGTAGGTTCGTCAACGGTTATCCGTTTCAGGGCTTCCGGCGCCTCTTTTGTACAGATGGTGTCTCCGATGTGAACGTTTTCGATACCCGCTAAAATAATAATGTCGCCGGCTTCCACTTCCTCGGCGTCTTTTGTCGAAAGACCCTCGTATACCTGCAGCTTCGATATTTTCAGCGGCAGCCGTTTGCCGTCGCTGTTAATGCAGATAAGGTCGTTCTGGGTACGGGCCCGGCCGTAGTATACTTTGCCGACGGCCAGCCGGCCGAGATAGTCGGAATAGCTTAAATCGGAGATGAGCATTTGAAACGGCCGGTCCCGGTCGGCTTTCGGCGGCGGTATCTCTTCGACAATCATGTCTAGAAGAATGTGCAGATTTTTTTCGAGAGCCTCCGGTGTCCGGCCCGCCAGTCCGTCCCGGGCAACTGCATACAATAGAGGAAACTCGAGCTGTTCTTCGTTTGCGTCCAAGTCGATAAGAAGGTCATGGATTTTATCCAGGACCTCTTCAGGACGCGCGTCCTTCCGGTCGACTTTGTTGATAACCACCATCAGTGTCAGACCGGCTTCTAAGGCCTTGTTGAGAACAAACCGTGTTTGGGGAAGCGGCCCTTCCGATGCGTCCACAAGGAGGACCGCGCCGTCGGCCATGGAAAGGGCCCGCTCCACTTCGCCTCCGAAGTCGGCGTGTCCCGGGGTATCGATAATGTTGATCTTTATCCCCTTCCAACCGACGGCACAGTTCTTCGCGGCTATGGTAATTCCCCGCTCCCGCTCCAAGTCCAGCCTGTCCATAATTCGGTCATCCACGGCCTGCCCCTCCCGGAACACGCCGCTTTGCCGGAACAATGCATCCACAAGGGTGGTTTTGCCGTGGTCGACATGAGCAATAATAGCAATATTTCGTATATGTTCGTTTACCGAATGTCGTTGTGTCATTATATGTGGATAATACGGATATTTTTGTAGGAAGTCTATAAAAATAACTTGCAATTTTAACCTTTTTAGGTATAATAAAATAAGTAGATATAATGGAGTAGATGTGGGCCTCGAACTGAAATCCGATTGGAGAATCACTCCGGACGTAAAAAAGTTTTCGGAAAATACCAAAACCGTTCTTCTCGTTGAGGATGAAGCACTGATTGCCATGCGACAGGCGGCAATTTTAACTCGCAACGGATTTAATGTTTTAAAGGCGCATCATGCCCGAAAAGCGCTGGAAATAGTTGCGGCCCGTGATGTCGATCTTATTTTAATGGACATTGATTTAGGCCAAGGCAAAATGGACGGCACCGAAGCGGCGGAAATAATTGCCGGGGAGTATGACATCCCCATCATCTTTCTTACCAGCCACTCTGAAAAAGAGTATGTGGAAAAAATAAGGAAAATTACCGGTTACGGATATGTTCTCAAGAATGCCGGTGAGTTTGTTCTGATACAGTCGATCCAGATGGCGTTTGAGCTGTTCAGGGCCCACCGGGAACTCTCAGCCATTTACGAAAATACGCCGGTCCTGATGCTCCTGGTGGACAAGGACAGGAAAATCCGCAAGGCAAACGCCTTCCTGCATGATTTTGCCGGCTCTTCCGCCGAACAGGCCATGGGAAAGCGGGTCGGTGAAGTCCTTCGGTGCATCAACAGTCTCGACAATCCCTGGGGGTGCGGATTCAGCGCCGCGTGTAAAGATTGTACAATACGAAATTCGGTTTTAGATACACTTCGTGCCGGTAAAAATTATACGAAAATTGAAGCTTCAATTCCCTACAGGGAAAACGCTGAAACCCGCCGGCTTACAACCCTGCTTTCAACCGCCCTCCTACGCCAAGGAAACGAAAACCTCTGTCTTGTGACCATCGAAGATATTACGGAACAAAAAAGCATCCAAAACGATTTGAAAAAAGAGGAACGGCAGAAACAATTTCTCATGCAGGAATTGAACCACCGGGTAAAAAACAACCTTCTAATGGTTTCCTCTTTGATACAACTGCGGGAAAACGGCGGTGACGATAAAACGGGTTTGTCGGAACTGGCCAGCCAAATTAATGCCATCAGTCTTGTTCATGAAAAACTGCACCAGACGGAGGAAGTAAGAGTACTCAATTTTCGGGAATATATAGAGGACCTTTGTAACAACATATTTACGACATTTTATAACGGTCCGATAAATTTGCAGGTTAAAAGTGAAAAGAAAGATTTGCAAACGGATACGGCAATACCGCTCGGGCTCATCGTGAACGAATGTGCCACGAACGCAATTAAATACGGCTTTACACCGGAAAAAACCGAGCGGTTTTCGGTTACTTTTGCCGGCAACGAAGCTGCCGGGGAATATATATTGACTGTCTCCAATTCCGGCACTCCGATTCCAGGCCATGTGAGCATGGACAATCCCGGTTCACTCGGGATAAAGTTGATATCGGTACTTGCCGCGCAGCTTGAGGGGACAATCGAGCTCAAACGGGGTCCCCACCCGGAGTTTACCATCCGGTTTCCCGCGCGGGAGCCGCAGCGGTAATGGTTTCTTTTGAAAAATTGGTGGCATTTTTACTCGACGGCGATTCGGACAAAGCTGTAACTGAAGCACAGTCTCTGCTGAAGTCAGGAATTGAAATTGAAACGATTGTAACCCGCGGCATAGAAACGTCTATGATGAAGCTTGAAGCAAAATGTACGGTAGACCATTATAACTTACTGGAAATAATGCTTTGCGGCAGGGCTGTGATGAGTGTTTTGAAAAACCTCTATCCCGGAGATAAACAGCCGGTCGGCAGAAAAGGCACTGTCGCACTCGCTTCGTTGGAGGGGGATATCCATGATCTGGGGAAAAATATGGTGAAAATGATATTGACGGCAACGGGCTACAAAGTAGCGGATAAAGGAAAAGATTGTCCGGTGGAGCGGCTGATCCGGAATCTATGGGAAGAGGATTGTATTGCCGTTGGTGTCAGCGGCCTGATTACCACAATTATCCCCCAGGTCCGCCGGGTAAAAGAAGAATTGGCACGGCAGGGGCTGCCGCATATCAAAGTAATTGCAGGGGGTGCAGCGTTAAAGCAGTCGACGGCCGAACATTTGAATGTCGATTATGTCGCGGAAACGGCTTTTGACGGACTGCATTTTCTCAATGGCCTGACCGGGGGCGGGAGGTGACCGGCTTCGAGCGGATAAAAGCCGCTGTTCATTTTCAGAAACCGGACCGGACACCGGTTGTCGGGCAGGTCTTCGGCCATGCCGCGGTTTTGTCGGGCGTCCCCCTCAAGCAATATCTCCAAAGCGGGGAACTGCTTGCACGGTGTCAGCTGCGTGCGCTGGCATATTACGGCTATGACGCGGTTTTTGCCCTACTGGATGTAAATGTGGAAACCGAAGCCATCGGTTCCGAATTGACCTTCCGCGAAAATCAGTATCCTTTTATTCATAACTTTATTCTGCCAAAAGACGGCACCGCTAATATGCTCTCTATACCGGAACCTCAGAAAGACGGCCGCATGCCCGAACTGCTCAAAGCAGCTGCAATAATGCGGGAAGAACTGGAAGATACAGTTCTCGTTGCCGGCTGTGTAGCCGGGCCAATGACGCTGACGGCGCAGCTGATGGGGATGGAAAATGCCTTGTACACGGCTGCTGACAATCCCGACCGCTTTGCCGCCCTTCTTGATTTTTCTACCGACGCAGTTATCCGCTTCGGCTGTGCGCAACTGGCTGCCGGCGTCCATTTGCCGGTTGTGTTTAACCCTGCCGCGTCCCCCGCGGTAATTCCCCCCAATTTTTTTCGGGAATTTGAACTGCCCAGGCTGAAAAAAATATTTGCCGCATTCACGGAAGCCGGCGCTCTTGCAAACTGGCTTCACATTACCGGGCCGACATTGCCGATTTTAGAGTATTACCCCGAGATTGGAGCGGATATTGCCAATATTGACTATCCCGTTGAAATAGACATGGCCGCGGAATTGCTGCCGAAAACCTGTGTAAACGGCAACATAAAACCGCTGCAGTTT
>CAZSGZ010000265.1:0-5096 GCA_964606455.1 uncultured Spirochaetales bacterium | reverse complement strand
TCATGATATTGTTGATTCCAGAATCGATGGCAAGCATATGCATAAAAGGACTCCGGGGAGTATAGCACAGCAGCGCGCCCTGGTCGCCGATCTGCTGAATCCGTTTCTTCGCGTAAGCGTAGTCCGCCTCGTAGCGGGTGTTCTCGATAATATGACGGTACGCGGAAAGGTCGGCGGCGCTTTTTACCAGATATTCCTTGTGCCCTTCCGAGAATGAAGTCTCGAGCCACTGCCAGCACTCCCTAAGGGTACCCTTAGGCGTTTCAATTTTCCGATAGCGCAGATTGCCGTCGTTCCAGGTCGTAATCTCGCAGTTTTCGATGATCTCCGTAAATGGGAAAAATCCCTGCAGGTAGAAACCGACACCTAAATCAATGTGCCACTGTATATAGTCGTCGGACTGGATAAAGCCTTCCGGTTTCAATCCCCGTTTTATCAGGCTGTTCGCCCAGTAATCCAAGTCCCCGAACCAAGGGACCTGGTCCGGCTGTCCGCCGGATAAAATCGTCAGTACCCGTTCTCTCGGTGTCATTTTCTTCATCGGAGCCTCCTTATCGTCGGTATCGTATCGTCGGTGCGGCTTCAGCTACAAAATAGGCGGCAATCCGTACTTTTCCGTGACAATTTCGTGGAGCTCCTCTACGCCGGTAAATACGATACCCTGCATCCCCGCTTTGCGGGCCGCATCGATATTTTCCGGAAGATCGTCGATAAACAAAACTTTTTCCGGAGGTGTACCGCAGAGGTCCAGGGCGGTCCGGTAAATTTCCGCTTCCGGCTTCATCTGCTTCACTTCACCCGAGAGCACGTAAAAGGAGAAACGGCCGAACCACTCTATTTCAGACCGGACAAACCGGGCGTAGGGGACGGGCATGTTCGAAAGGATCCCCGTTGCATATCCTGAGTCACGCAGTTTGTCGGACCAGTCGATCATCCGCGGTTCATAATCCGCCCAGCACCGTGTATCGGCGGCAATCAGGCGTTCGATCTTTCCCGTCTCCAGCCTTTCTTCCGTCAGCTTTTGCCCGGCACCGTCGAGCACACCGCGCCAGAACTCTTCCGGTTCCATCGTTCCTTTGTCGTAATCGTAACGGGCATCCCGGTATGCTTTGATAAACGCTTCCTCCGGTCTGCCGATTTCCCGGACAAGGACCTGCCAATTTTCTCGGCTCGGAGATCGGGTAATGACCCGCCCCATATCGAGATATACGGTAGATATCTTTTTCCCTGCCATTATTTTAGAAACAGGCCGAACAGGTTGTACTTCCCGAAGATAGAAACCGCTATCAGCGAGATGACCGCCATGATTTTGATGAGGATGTCCAGAGACGGTCCGACGGTGTCTTTCAGCGGGTCGCCGACGGTGTCGCCGACAACGGCCGCGCCGTGGGCCTCGGAACCTTTTCCTCCGAACTTTCCGTTTTCAATATACTTTTTCGCGTTGTCCCAGGCCCCGCCGGCATTTGCCGTGTACAGGGCAAGCATAATTCCCGACAGGGTCGTCCCGATTAACAGCCCGCCGACGAATTTCGGACCGAAAATAAAACCGCTTACTAAGGGAGCAAGGACCGCGATTAAGGCGGGAAACTTCATCTCCGAAATGGCACCGGCTGAAGAAATTTCAATGCACTGTTTGTAATCCGGCTTGTCGACTCCCCGGAGAATGTTCGGGTTTGCCTTGAACTGCCGGCGCACTTCCTGCACCATCTTCCGCGCGGCTTTGGCAACCGCCTCGATAAGAATACCGCTAAACAGAAACGGCAGCGCCGCTCCGACTAAAGCACCGGCTAAGGTAAAGGTGTCGATCATATTAAGTATGAGGGACACCGATGCCGTGTCCCCCGGTTTTGCTTGGGAATACAGATACGAAGCGAAAAGGGACAAAGCGGCCAATGCCGCGGAACCGATTGCGAACCCCTTCCCGATGGCCGCCGTGGTGTTGCCGACACTGTCGAGTTTGTCGGTAATGTCCCGGACCCCAGGTTCGAGGCCGGCCATCTCGCTAATGCCTCCGGCATTGTCGGCTATCGGTCCGTAAGTGTCCACTGAAACGGTTGCAACCACAAAGGAAAGCATCCCCAATGCGGCCATCGCAACACCATAGAGCCCGGCAACGGCATTCGCCACGATGGTGGCAACCGCGAGAACGATTACCGGAAAAAAGACCGACTTCATTCCCACGGCCATCCCCTGGGTAATGGTCAGCGCCGCTCCCTCCCGGGAAGCCTGCGAAATTGTCTGGGTAGGCTTGAAATCGTAACTGGTAAAATGCTCCGCCAGCTGTCCGATTGCGATTCCGCTGATAATACCCAATACCGCGGCAATCCATGGTGAAAGGAATCCGGCCTTGAACCCCAATAACGATACATCATGCCCGTAAAAGAAAAAATAGGTAAGAACACCGCCGCCGATCAACGTCAATACCGCGGACACCCAAACGCTGCTGTTGAGTTCCCTGTGTGGCCTGTCGGAGACTTTTTTTACCACCAAAAAGAAAATTCCAACGATACTTGCCATAATCCCAATGGCCGCGAACAAAATGGGATAATTATACAGTTTTTTTACCAACTCTCCCGAAATAGGGTTTGCGGTCCCTAGGGACGTATAAAACATGTATGTGCCAAGGACTACACTGGAAATAAGTGCTCCGATATAACTTTCCAGCAAGTCGGCGCCTAAGCCCGCTACATCACCAACATTGTCACCCACATTGTCCGCGATCGTTGCCGGGTTCCTCGGATCATCTTCCGGAATACCCGCCTCGGTTTTCCCAACCAGGTCGGCGCCCATATCGGCGGCTTTCGTATAAATTCCTCCGCCTACTCTGTCAAACATTGCAATTATGGAACACCCGAGGGCATATCCTGTTACCGACATCTGAAACGGAATGTAATTAATACCGATCCAATTAGAGACAATTGCCAAATTCTCCGGATCCGACTGCCCGAACACTTTACCAAACACGAAATAGACAATACCTAAGCCGAGCAGAGCGAATCCGCCGACACTCAACCCCATCACGCTCCCTCCCTGAAAGGCAACTTTCAGTGTTTTTCCGAGGCTCTTCGTCTCCCGGGCCTCGTTCGAAACCCGGACATTGGATATTGTCGCTATTTTCATCCCGATTAATCCAGCTGTTGAACTCATTAAAGCCCCTAAAAGAAACGCGACAGCCGTATACCAGCTTATTACCACACCGAGCAGGATACTAATTAAAATTGCAAGCCATGAGATTACCTTATATTCATGGGCCATAAAGGCGTTTGCCCCTTCCTGAATGGCAACGGCAATTTCTCCCATGAGCTTAGTTCCGGTCTTTCTTCTCCGAACCAGAATAAAATTAACAGCGGCAAACCCTAAAGCGCCGACTACAGCTATTATGATGAATCCAAACATATCCCTCTCCTGCGGAAACTATTTCGATACAGTATATTGTGTACCCGATCGTATCATGTTATAGTTGCTTAATCAACTCATTGCAGGAGTAGAGCATGCAAATACATTATTATTTCACTGTTTTCCCTATGGAAGCACTTATTGCATCACAATTACCGCCTGAACACTTCGGGTCCTACATGGCAACGGGGTCGAAAAAAGGGTCCTCGGAACGGCTGATTTTTTGCGAATTGACGAATGAATTCGGAAACGACTTCAACTGGGAACACGCCCATAAAAATTGCGTGGAACATCCAAACGGCGACCCGAAAAATTCTCTCTATCTTGCAGTATACCGGGTCCTTGAACATATCCCTTTCGAAGCCTTCGGACCTCTATTCCTGACAAATGCCGACGGAAGGACCCTTGTACTGGAACAACGCGGGCATCAGGAAACCGGCACCGAAGAAAAGTTCTATGTATATAAAGAGTTATGCCCCGTTACCCCGATTGTGGTCAGCTCGCTCTCTCCGAAAAACTTTGCCGATTTCATGACCACCCCGGAAACGATGACTTACGTGCCGAAACTGGTGTTTGCCGACCTGAAAACCATCGACTTTAAAAACCCGGATGAAACCGGCAACATCGGAAAAATTTACGAGCGAAAAACGGAACATCTGAAACAGTGTGTCTATTCCGTTACCGAGGTCCGGGACAAGGTGAACAAAATCTTCGACCGTTCACAGCTCGAAAGCTTCTCCTTCCAGACAATCCGGAACGGGATATATATCGGCGACGGGGACCATATCCTGGAATATCCTATGAAAACAATCGAGGAACTGAAAGAACACCACTACGACTGGGCCCGGTCCGCGATGATCATTTAGACCAGTACCGTCTCGATGATTTCACGGAAACACGATTGTAAACCCGCGGTATCGACTACAACCGACACTCCCGAGGCCGTCCCGCGGACAATGCTTCCGGAATCGAGTTCTTCCCCGTAAACAATTACCGGCACTTCCGGATAAACGCCGCGGATCCGGTCTGCCTGCAGATGAAAATCGAGAGGGTCGGACGAAAGGGCGTATACCACGGCATCGGGAGGGGTTCTTCCGCCCTCCTCGATAAAATCGTTAACCGATCGATATACCTCCGGCGGGACCCCGGGAAAGCAGGCGATGACGCACTCTTTCATTTCCCGTGCAATGTTCTCTGTATTTTCAATCAACACTATACGCATTACCTTTTTCCCGTCGGCATCGACACAAATACGTCTTATAGTACCACTATCGTCCTATACAGCCCATATTTTCGTATATTTGGACCACTTTAGTCAATTGAATTAGCAGAAAATAATAGTGACATGAACATAGAAAACTTTTTAAAAAGGCTTGACGTCCTACGAATGCAGCGAGGCTGGTCGAAGAAAAAGCTTGCTCAGGCGACGGATATAAACGAGAATACCCTTCAGGGGTATTGGACAAAAAAACGGTTTCCAAAAGGCGACGACCTCATTAAAATCGCATCGGAATTAAATACAACAGCCGAATACCTTATAACAGGCATTCAGCCCCCGGGATCGCCGGACAACCCCGTCCTAAACGACATTGTCCATCTTCTCGAGAGATTTACCCGAGATGAACTAATAGAAATCCGCGGTGTCGTGCGGTCCTATATGATGACATACTTCCGTTCCCCGCCTCCCGATTCCGCGTCCT
>CAZSGZ010000264.1:0-5123 GCA_964606455.1 uncultured Spirochaetales bacterium | reverse complement strand
TTCCCGCCGCCTGCGATAGTAATTTCCGCACCCTGGGGCGAGGTGATGATCCGTTCCGACTTGTAGAGCCCCTGTTCTTTCAATTCCGAAAATGTGGTTTGCAGATCGTTAATCAGTTTCCGCGACATGTGCGGCCTCCTTACTTGTATCGATTTGCCGCCGTGACAATACCGTGAGCATCTCTTTCGTCATGGTATCGAGATCATACTCCGGTTCCCAACCCCATTCCACCCGGGCGGCGTAGTCCTCCATGCTGTTCGGCCAGGAATTGGCAATTGCCTGGCGCACCGGGTCGATTGCATAACGGATTTCGAATTCCGGGATATAGCGGCGGATGTATGCCGCCAGGTCTTCGGGACAAAAGCTCATAGCGGTAACGTTAAACGCGTTTCTGTGCCGGAGTTTTTCCGGGTCCGCTTCCATCAGGTCGATTGCCGCCTTTACCGCGTCGGGCATGTACATCATATCGAGATAGGTGTCCCCTTTCAGAAAACAGGTATATTCTTTTTTTTCGACGGCGGCATAATAGATATCCACCGCATAGTCGGTAGTTCCGCCGCCCGGGGGCGTGACATTGGAGATGAGTCCCGGGTAACGGACCCCCCGCGTGTCCACCCCGTAGCGGTGGTTGTAGTAGTCGCAGAGGAGTTCCCCGGCGACCTTGGTAATGCCGTACATCGATGTGGGCCGCTGCAGGGTGTCCTGGGGCGTCCAGTCCTTGATAGTAGTCGGTCCGAAGGCGCCGATGGAGCTGGGGGTGAACACCGCGCACCCCTTTTCCCGGGCAATTTCCAAGATCGTTACCAGCCCTTCCATGTTCAGGTCCCAGGCTGTAAGGGGCTGTGCCTCGGAGGTGGCGGAAAGGAGGGCGGCGAGGTGATAGATCGTATCGATTCGGTGTTTTGCGACAAGCTCGGCTGTTTTCCCGCCGTCTCGGCAGTCGAGGACGTAAAACGGCCCGCTGCCGACAATTGCTCCGTCTTTCTCCTTACGGATATCGGTTGCCACGATATTTTCCGCGCCGAAGCGGTCACGAAGGGCGGCGGTTATTTCCGATCCGAGCTGGCCGAGGGCGCCGGTTATCAGTATCCGTTTCATCTCCACTCCTCCCTTGACGAAGGGGCGTTCAAGGTGTATGATAAATCAAACTTATGTTCATTATATCGAACTGTCAGCCCGGCGTCAAGGAGGTCAACATGGAACCGGTGGAAAAACCCTTAGTAGGCAGAAACATTCAGTCGATCCGGAAGAAGCAGAACCTGACGTTAGGCGTTCTTGCCGAAAAGAGCGGCGTTTCAAAAGCGATGCTGTCTCAGATCGAGGCGGACAAGGTCAATCCGACGGTTGCAATGGTCTGGAAAATCGCCCAGGGCCTCGGCGTCGAAATTCAGGACCTCCTCTCCGGCGGCGGGGAAACGGCGCGGAAGTTCAAGGTAACCCGGAAAGACTCCATTACCACCCTCGACACGGAAAACGACGAGGTCCATCTGCAGGTGCTTTCGCCGGTATCCACGGTGGAAGACATCGAGATGTACCTTCTCACATTCAAGCCCGGAGGCTCCCTGAAATCGTCCCCCCATTTCCCGAAGACCGAAGAATATCTCACTGTCATCAAGGGGGAGGTGAAGGTTTCCGCGGGTGAGCACACCGCCGATCTGCAAGAAGGCGATTTCGTCAATTACCACTGCGATATCGACCATGTAATTACCAATACCGGCCGTGTTGAAGCGGTGGTCCACATGGTGGTACGCTTTCAGAAGAAAAATCTGGAATAGCCCCGTTCTTTACGGCGGACCGACTGTAAAACGCAGCCGCAGCACGCCGTTATCGAAAGTGCGGCTTGCGATGGTAAAACCGCCGATTTCTCCGGTAGTCGAAACATGTTCACCGATGCAGGGGACCGCGTCGTATTCGCCGATCCGTATAACGCGGATTGTATCGCCGGCATTGTCTGGAATTTTTGTAAGAGACAATTCGCCGGCAGTTTCTTTTCCGGCAGCCTCTTCCCGGGAGAGAAATTCCTCCCGCACCGGCAGGTCCGCCTCGATCTGTTCCCGCACGTTCCGTTCCACCGCCGCGGCTTCTTCATCCGTTAGATCACGGTGGAAGCGGTAGTCGCACTTCGATTTCTTCTTTTCAATATGGGCCCGGAAAGAGCGTTCGGTGCCGAAGAGCCGCACCATTGTCGCGTTTAAGAGGTGTTCCGCGGTATGCATCCGGGGATCCGCGTAGGATTTCATCTGCGGGCATTGTTCCACGCAGGAGTGTCCGTTGTCAACTGCGGTACAGCAGCCCCTTCTGTTCGGAAACACAATAAACTCCGCCGCCGTCCATGGCGGCAACGCAGCGGTTGCAGATGTCGCAGTCCGATTCCGCTGTTTCGTCCCGGGCAAGCTTGTTTGTGAATTCCGGGTCGCGGATAGTGGCCCGGCCGACCTGCACGAAGGGGAACCCCTCTCCGAGGACGGTCCGAACATGCTCCCCCGACAGGACCCCGCCGACGTAGATAACCGGGATATCTACAGCGTCCTTGATTTTCCGGGCGCCTTCAAGCAGAAAAAGAGGCGTATAGGGAAAGTACTGCACGAAGAGGCCCCCGAACAGCCGCAGGCCGAGACGGGTAAAAGGATTCTGCTGATTGGAGGCCATCTCCTTTACCGGCACACGTCCACGAAGCATGGCAAAGGGGGTGCGGGAAGTGAATCCGCAGCTCGGGATAATCGCGGACGCTCCCGCCGCGGAGAGGGCCCGGGCGGCGGCGGCCGCTTCGTCGATCTCCAGTCCGCCGCGGAAGCCGTCGAACTGGTTCATCTTAACCAGCACCGGGAAGCCGTCGCCGAGGCGCCGCCGCACCCGCCGGACGACGCCGGCGGGGAAGCGGGCACGGTTTTCCGGGCTGCCGCCGAAGCGGTCATTCCGCCGGTTCGTCCAGGGGCTTAGGAACTGACTCAAGAGGTAGCCGTGGCCGGCGTGGATCTCCACCGCGTCGAAGCCCGCTTCCCGGGCCCTCTCCGCGGCACGGCTGAAGTCCTCGCTTACCCGGTCGATCTCGTCTTCGGTCATCTCCCTGCATACCGACATCCGGTAGGTGCAGAGTTTCTTCGACGCGCCCGTTGGTTTTCCGCCGATCACCTTCGGGTCGGCGAAAAATCCGCAGTGGACGAGCTGGATGGAAGCCGCGGCACCGGCGGCATGCACCGAAGCAGCCAGCTTCTTCAGGCCCGGCAGCGCGTCTTCCGTCATCAGCAGTTCGTCGGCAAAGGCCCTCCCGTCGGGGGAGACCGCGCAGTAGCCCACGGTGGTAATGGCGATGCCGCCTTCGGCAAGGGCGGTATGGTGGCGGATAAGCTCGTCGGTAACCAGCCCCGCCCGGGCCATCCCCTCGAAGCAGCCCGCCCGTATAAGCCGGTTCTTTAAGCGGAGGTCCCCGATTCCGGCGGGGGTAAAAATTTCGGTTTTACTGTTCATTGTCGGCTGCATCTTCCCCGGGAAAAGCATAATACGTTAGTCCGCCGCGGTCAACTTAGGCCTCGAAATTGATATTCACGGTACTGCGGGCGAAAAAAAAGCGGCCGCTTCCTGAAGAAGACGGCCGCCGAGTAAGAGGTACGGTCCTTAAGGATAAATTCCCCGCTCCTGGTAAACTTTTTCGAGATATTCCAAGGCTACCATGTACGCCGCGGTCCTCCGGTCGGTTTCGTAGAGTTTTGATTTTTCCTCCACCCGGTCGTAGGAGGTAATAATCTTTTTCTTCAATTTCGTATCCACTTCTTCGAGTTCCCAGAACTCGCTCCGTTTGTTCTGCAGCCATTCGAAATAACTGACGATGACACCGCCGGAGTTGCAGAGGATATCGGGTATGATCTCGATACCCCGCTCTTCGAGGATCCTGTCGCCATCCGTATCCGTGGGTCCGTTTGCCCCTTCCGCCACCATTTGTACCTGTAACAGCGGGGCCGTTTCCGCGGTAATTTGTTTTTCAAGGGCCGCGGGGACAAAGACGTCCGCGTCGATACTAAGAAACTCCTCATGCGTGATGGGTGCCGCCGAAGGAAATGCCTGAATTCCTCCCGAAAAACACATGTGCTGTTCGAGTTCCTTCGGATCGATTCCATCTTCGGCATACACGGCCCCGTCGATGTCTTCCACACCCACCAGCGTTGCTCCTTCTTCGCACAGCAGTTTTGCCGTCCAGGAACCGACATTTCCGAACCCCTGAACGAAGAACCGCAGTTTGGAAAGGGGCAGGCCCCTGTCTTCCGCCCATTTGACGATGGTGTATACGATACCCTGGCCCGTGGCTTTATCTCTTCCTAAACTGCCCCCCGATTCGACGGGTTTTCCCGTTACCACGTGAATTGACCGGTGCCGTTCGTTCGGCGGGACGGTGGTTAAATATGTGTCCAGGATCCATGCCATTATCTGCGCGTTCGTGTTCATGTCCGGCGCCGGAATATCATATTCGGGACCGATATTCGGACCTAAGGCAAAGGTAAATCTCCGGGTTATCCGCTCCAGTTCGCCCTGGGAATAATCCGCCGGATTGATTTGAATGCCGCCTTTTGCCCCGCCGAAGGGGATCCTGTTAATTGCGACTTTCCAGGTCATCCAGGTTGCAAGGGCGCGTACCTCATCGATGTTTACCTGGGGATGGTAGCGCAGGCCGCCCTTGTACGGGCCTAAGATATTGTTGTGCTGTACCCGATACCCCGTAAAGATTTGAACACAGCCGTTGTCCATTACTACCGGGAAGTGGACCACAATTTCATTGTTGGTGGATGAGAGGATTTTCGCGATATTGGGGTCCAATTCCATCATCCGGGCCGCTTTTTCAAACTGAGCTCCCACATTTTCATAAAGTGATTTCTGTTTTCCAAGTTCCGTTCTTTCAAGTATTTGTGTTGCCATATTGCTCTCCATTATTTGTATTCTTCACAGTACCAGATGCCGGTTTCCGTATCGGCGTACTGACAGTGATGACGATGATCGCAGTTCGCGCATAATCCTTTAAAAACCCGCGGTCCGCCCTTTGCGGGCCGCGTATTTTTCGCGAGAAGGTCCGTTCTGTCCCGTGCCGTTTGCTCCGCTGTCTTTCCGGCAGTTTCAAATTCGTCGCACGAGAC